>JBCBZL010000157.1:0-10927 GCA_039815385.1 Cyanobacteria bacterium P01_A01_bin.114 | reverse complement strand
TTAAGGTCTCAAGGGCTGGCCCCAGGCGCAGGTCAATTTTGTGGGCAACGCCTGCCATTGCCCAATAACGCTGGGCAATGGCAGTATAGTCTGCGCTGATATCACAGGCAATCACTTGGCCATCATCTGGCAGGGCTAAGGCAACGGCTAGGGCGCTGTAGCCAGTAAACACCCCAAGCTCCAGCGTTTTTTTAGCCCCCATCAGTTGAATCAACAAAGCCATCAACTGCCCTTGTTCGGGCGAAATTTGCATCACCGCCCTGGGTTGGTTTAGGGTTGCCTGGCGCAGCTGCCGTAGGCTGTCTGACTCTCGGACCGATACCGAACGCAGATATTGATAAAGTCGATCGTCTAGCGGTAGATGCTGGGTACTCACGGATGGGTAGGTGGAGGAGTGGACGGGATTTGCTACCCTTGAGTCATATCAGGGTGGCTTGGTATAGGGTGGCTTGGTATACAGAGGGCTTGGCGTGTAAAGCGTTTTTTACGTAAAGACGGTGCACAAAAGCGGGGTGCACAAGGACTATGACACGACATCGAATTATTCAACTCTCTGCTTGGGTTGGCTGGCTAGTGGAGGTTAGTCAGCTGGGTAGCCAGGGCTATCAGTGCTGGGTTGTAAACCCTAATTTAGATGTCTTGAGTGATGGGGCCGTTTATCAGACCAGTAGCGCAGCCATGTCAGCAGGGCGACAGTTTATCGAACGTCATCGTTAGCGCCGTCTTGGGTCAATTGATATGAGTCAACAGGGCAGTCGTCAACAGGGCAGTGAAACCCAAGAATAGTTAACGACACAGCACCTGTCGCATTGTCTTCATATTACCTGGTAAGTCTTGCCGCATCGCTTCTTCGATTAGGAAACTGGGCGCTGGGATCAGGGGGGTTGCTTTGACTGAGTAGGTGAGTAAAGTGCCCTGTTGGAAATCTTCAAGGACTAAATCGGCGGCGAAGTCAGCGAAGTTTCCATGCTCCATTCGGAACTGGATGCATTGATTCATAATTTCAATGACTTTGAGATGGACTTCTACCTGGGCAGTAAACATTAGAAAAGCTTTACGGGCTACCTGATAGAGCCGACGAGTGACCTTTTTGGAATGGGTTGCCTCAAGCACCTGATCCAGGACCTGAGATTGTTTAATATCAGGAAAATAGTAAACCCAGCGGCTATAGTCTGTTAGCTGCTCCCAAATTTGCGATCGCACCATCGGTAGATACATCTGGGCGGTCACCGCTGCGCCTGTACTTGTATGGGGTTTAGTTGAAACTAAAACATCACCCTGGAGCAAGGCCTGGTGTTGGGAGAGGCGTCCCTGCTGACGGGCGGATAAAAATTGCGGCATTATCGCTTGTTACCCTATTACTTAAGGTCAATTGCTTAAGGTTAATCCTGTGCCATTATCGATTAAAACTTGTAAAGCCCGTATCAAGCATCCGCAAAGAAATCAAAAAACTCCGCATAAGTGCTGGTATCTAAGTCACAACTGATACTCAGTATTCCCGAGGTCACTCCACGAATCTAATCTTCTCTATGGCAAATCGATTTCGACTAAAACCTGCCACACAGCTTTTTTGGACTCTAATTGGGATTACGGTTGCTGTTTGGGTGCTGCGGGGGGTAGGACTGCTCACGTTTTTGCCGGGGCTGGTGCTGTGGGTGCTGCTTATTTTGTGTTTTGCCGTCGGCATTGTGAACGGTTTGAGATCGGCTCGCTAGCCCCTCAGCAGCCTTGGCACCCGGTGATATCTAGGGCCTAGGCTTGCGTCGAAGTGTTGACTTGGCCAGGCTTGGTAGCCGATCGCGATGGCTGCGCATCTCCATCGCTTGGCCGATGGTCACATTGAGCTGATTGCCAATCAGCATGACTAAAGAGGTCAAGAAGAGCCATAGCAGCAGAATGATCACGGTTCCAACCGCCCCGTAAACGCGATTGTAGTTGCCAAAATGGCTGACATAGAGACGAAATAAACCAGAAATTAGAGCCCACGACAGGGCCGCTAGAATGGCCCCAGGGACGATGGGTTTACCTCGAGTCCAGCGGCTGGGGCCAAACCGATAGACAAAGGCAAAGGCAGCGGAGACCATGCCCAAGGCGAGGGGCCAGCTAAACAGTCGCCAGATGGTGAGCACCCACTGCCGGACTATCTCACTGCTTTGGCTGGCGAGCATCTGTACTACCCAATCACTCACAAATACCAGGCTAGACGCGATCATCAACAGCACAATCGTGCCTACGGTGAGCCCGAGCGAGACAAGTCGAGCTTGCCAGAAGGGACGTCGCTGGGGAAGCGGGATGCAGTGAATCTGATCGAGGGCTCGCATGGCCGCGCTCATCGCCCCTGAAGAGGCCATCAGGGAAATGACAAAACTCACCGAAAACAGCCCCCGATTTTGGCTGTTGCTGATATCGCTGGCGAAATCTTGAATCAGGATCAGTACCTCTTGAGGGGCAATGTCACTCAGCTGAAGGGCCAGATAGCTAAAGGAGCTGTGTAGCGGCTCAAAAAGCCCGATGGCAGTGAGGAGTGCCAAGATCGCCGGGAAAAGCCCCAGCATTGCGTTGTAGGCCATCTCTGACGCCAGACTGGGAAGACGCTGCTGTAGAGTCGCCTGCACCACTGCCCGCAGAGTATAAAAGTCAATGTGGCGTAAAAAACGAATGAACGCCAGCGGCGATAAGGTATGCGAAATTCGTCGCAGGGGCTCTTGCTGGCGATAGGTCGCATACAGCGTTTGCCGCAAAGACGAGCGGGGGGGCAGATTTGTCAAAGGTCTCAGCCAGTCAAACACGGTTTTAAGGTCAGCCAGTTTTAGAGATCTGTGAGATTTAGATCTAATGTCTTCGAAGATCTAAACAGAGCCAGGACAGCCAGGTTAGGGAAACCCGATAGATGCGCGACTGCCTCAGAGTGCCCAACCTTGCTGGAACCCTCTATCCCACTGGTTATATATCAGAACTGGAAATAAATAAATGGTGAATAAGACGTAGGCATGATGGTGAGTAGGGCTGCGATCGCAAACCCGTAGCCGACTGAAAATAGCTGATCTGGCAGCTGCATGAGGCCCGATTTCCACCGAGGATTGGCAAATAGCCAGTGCAGCAATGCTAACAGGGCAAACACTCCAAAAAAGCCAAGATTGAGCTGCTGAGACCCCGGCGACTGTAGCAGAACAAAGGATTTCGCCACCGTCATCGCATTTGTAAAGCTGTCTGCTCGAAAGAAAATCCAGGTGAAGCAGACCCAGTAAAATGTCAGGGCGGTGCCCCAAAGCCCCATCGTCTGGGTGAGCCAAGGGGCGTGAGGTTGAAAGCGCTTGGTCCATTCCCGGTGGGCAATCAATGCGCCGCCGTGCATACCCCCCCAAATCACGAAGGTCCAAGCCGCCCCGTGCCAAAGCCCCCCTAACAGCATGGTTAGCATCAGATTTCGATAGGTATGACCGCCCCGATTGCCCCCCAGGGGAATGTACAAATAGTCCTTGAGCCAGGTGGATAGGCTAATATGCCAGCGTCGCCAAAATGCAGTGATGCTGCTGGCGAAGTAGGGGGCGTCAAAGTTTAGGCAAAGTTCATAGCCCAGTAACCCAGCCACGGCAATGGCCATGTCAGAGTAACCAGAAAAATCACAGTAAATTTGCACGGCATAGGCCAGTACGCCAATCCAGGCACTGGTGACGTTAAAACTCTCAGGAGCCGCGAAATAGGTATCCACCAGCGAGGCCAAATTATCAGATACACAGGCCTTCTTAAAAAAGCCGATGATAAACAGCAGCAAGCTGGCCCGCACGTTAACCTGACCAAAGATCCGGGCGCTGGTCAGTTGGGGCAAAAAATCGACGGCTCGCACAATTGGCCCCGCCACCAGCTGAGGAAAAAATGCGATAAACAAGGCTAGATTGAGTAGATTGCGTTCTGGTGCTAGATTGCCTCGATAAACGTCTATGGTGTAGCTCAGGGTTTGAAACACGAAAAAGCTAATGCCGACTGGCAGCACGACATGGAGCGTGACTGAGTTGACCGATAGCCCCACCCAGTTAAAGAAGCCCACTGCCGAGTCGGCAAAGAAGTTGAAATACTTGAAAAATCCCAGGACACCTAAATTGGTCAATAAGCTCACCAAAAGCCAGCTGCGCTTTGCTTTTGGGAGAGTCGTTTGAGCAATTTTCTGGCTGACCCAGTAGTCAATTAAGGTGGTGCCCACGAGTAGCGACAAAAAGCGCCAGTCCCAAAAGCCATAAAAGGTATAGCTGGCCAGCAGCAAAAATACTTTCCGCCAGCGATTGTGGGGCAGCGACCAGTAAACCCCGAAAATAACTGCGAAAAAAAATAAGAATCGAAATTCTGTAAAAACCATACAATCGGGGGGTGAGAGGAGCTAATGATCTCTACGTCTGGGGTTGAATGGTCTCAACAAAAGCCTTTGCAATCAGCTGGGTAAAGTGCCGTGATCCCTCACCATTTAAGTGTTCGTCGTCATGGCGCAGGGCAATGTCATAGAGCCCTGGTGTCTCATTTGGGTTGTCAAACGCCAGTAAGTAGCGAATTTTGCTTTGCTGATACGCCTGGTGCAAACTGTCCTGAGATACCAGGGTGGGCGGCAGGAGAAAAATGGGAGTTGCGCCCGCTGCTTCTACCTCAGCGGTGATTTTTTTAAGCAGCTTGAGCTGATTTTTAGGAATAGCCTCCTGCTTGAGCACGGCTAGGTTTCTCGCTGCTAGCTGCTGAACGGATGTCTGATAGCTATCCAAGCTATTGAGGAAGGCCTGTCGTTTGGGATCCTGCGGATCATTCAGCGGCTTATAGCCTTCGTTTGCTAAAAACTGGGCGGCCTTTTGCTGTTCATCGGTTGAAAACTGAGTGATCGGCAGCCACTGGTTAAACAGGCGGCCAATATTTATCTGGTTGTAAATAAAGGGCAGAACGTGGCTGGCGATCAGAATGGGCTTGTGGAGAGCTGCGCTGTCTGACTTGAGGATGTAGTCGATGGCAAACCAAGTATTTTCAAAGGTGTGCCAATAAATCGAACGATTGGTGCGAGCATTTTCGATCGGCTCATATCCCTGATCTAGGGGCGTTTCAATAAAGACCCATTTGAGGTTGACCGGGGGATCTTTTAGAACATCTCGGAGCAGTACGTAACCAGGTAGCGCCCGTAGAGCGGGCACCCCAAAATTAAAGCTGTTGATGCGGGTACCGGCTGTGCGAGCGTTGGCATCAAACACCCCAGGGACTACCTGATTAAAGATTCGGCTTGAGCCAAAAAAGAGCGTATTGTACTCATCTTTATGGGTCTGGTAGTGGGCGTATTTGGGGCTGACAAAGACCACATTGGGGGGAATCGCCGGGCTCGGAATGATTTGATTTAAAAGAGCTGCCGCGATCGCAAAGGCCACCAGCGTGATCACCCCCTGCTTGAGGTACTTACGCAGCCGCGAAGCCCTGGATGGCGGGTCAGCAGAGAGTGGCGGAGCCGTGGGTTGGGTCAGCATGTCGCCTGGTTCAAACGCTTGAAGTTCACCCTATCTAGAGACTTAAAATAGGGCAGCGAGTTCCGCTGGCGCAGCTGTCAAATCGACCCACAAGGATCGGCAATACCTACCTGAAAGTGCCGTAAACACCGATCAAGGGAAGGCTGGGTTGCTTTCTACAATGCTTTTATAGACCGCACTCATATTCATATTGTTGAGGGGAGCCGAGTACGTGCAACCAACCAACCCCAATCAGTTTACAGAAAAGTCTTGGGCCGCCATTACCCAGACCCCTGATATTGCTAAACAGGCGCAGCACCAGCAGATTGAGACTGAGCATCTGATGATGGCGCTGCTGGCCCAGGATGGCCTGGCGGGTAGTATTTTACAAAAGGCGGGGGCCAGCCTCCCTGAAATCCGCGATCGCACCGAAGCCTTTGTTCAGAGTCAGCCTAAGGTTAGCGGCAGCGCTGGCTCGGTTTATTTAGGCCGGTCTCTAGATGTGCTGCTTGACCGCGCTGAGGGCTACCGTAAAGACTTTGATGACGACTATATCTCGATAGAACACCTGGTTCTGGGCTATGCCAAAGATGAGCGGTTTGGCCAGACCCTCTTAAAAAACGTCAATTTAAACGAAACCAAGCTCAGAGCCGCAATAGAACAAGTTCGAGGCAAGCAAAAGGTGACTGATCAAAATCCTGAAGGTAAGTATGAATCCCTCGAAAAGTACGGTCGCGATCTGACCGCGTTTGCTAAAGAAGGCCGCCTCGATCCGGTGATTGGCCGCGACGATGAGATTCGCCGGACGGTTCAGATTTTGTCGCGACGTACGAAGAATAACCCCGTCTTGATTGGTGAACCTGGGGTCGGTAAAACTGCGATCGCGGAAGGGTTAGCCCAGCGCATTGTCAACGGGGATGTGCCTGAGTCGCTGCGCAATCGCCAGCTAATTTCTTTGGATATGGGCTCTCTCATTGCGGGGGCCAAATATCGGGGTGAGTTTGAAGACCGACTTAAAGCCGTTCTCAAGGAGGTGACCGACTCTGGGGGGCAAATCATCCTCTTCATTGACGAAATTCACACGGTGGTCGGGGCTGGGGCCACCCAGGGAGCCATGGATGCAGGCAATTTGCTTAAGCCAATGCTGGCCCGAGGCGAGCTGCGCTGCATCGGGGCCACCACCCTAGACGAATATCGTAAATATATTGAAAAGGATGCTGCCCTGGAGCGTCGCTTTCAGCAGGTGTACGTTGATCAGCCCAGCGTAGAAGATACGATTTCCATTTTGCGCGGCCTCAAGGAGCGCTATGAGGTTCACCATGCGGTCAAAATTTCGGACAGTGCGCTGGTTGCTGCCGCCACCCTCTCGACCCGCTACATCAGCGATCGCTTCTTACCCGATAAGGCCATTGATCTGGTGGATGAAGCCGCCGCCAAGTTGAAAATGGAGATTACCTCCAAGCCAGAGGAGCTAGATGAGGTAGACCGAAAAATCCTCCAGCTAGAAATGGAGCGGCTATCGCTGCAAAAAGAGAGCGACTCAGCTTCTCGAGATCGGCTTGATCGATTAGAGAAAGAGCTGGCCAACCTCAAAGAGGAGCAGCGTGCCCTCAAGGCTCAGTGGGAGTCTGAAAAGGGTGTCATTGATAAGATTCAAGCCCTCAAAGAAGAAAGCGATCGGGTCAATGTTGAAATCCAGCAGGCTGAGCGTGACTATGACCTGAACCGTGCAGCTGAGTTGAAATATGGCAAACTCACCGATTTACAGCGGCAGATTGAAACCGCAGAGGCCAATCTTGCTGAAACTCAAACCAGCGGTAAGAGCCTGCTGCGAGAAGAGGTCACCGAATCTGATATTGCCGAAATTATCTCCAAATGGACCGGAATTCCGGTCAGTAAGCTAGTGCAGTCAGAAATGCAAAAATTACTGACCCTGGAGACCGAGCTCCACCAGCGGGTGATCGGTCAGGATGAAGCCGTTACCGCCGTCGCCGATTCTATCCAGCGATCGCGGGCAGGGCTGGCTGACCCTAACCGCCCCACGGCCAGCTTTATTTTTCTGGGGCCGACGGGTGTTGGTAAAACAGAACTAGCTAAGGCGCTGGCGGCCTACCTGTTTGATACCGAAGAGGCGATTGTGCGCATCGATATGTCGGAGTACATGGAAAAACACGCCGTCTCCCGACTGATTGGTGCACCTCCGGGCTATGTAGGCTACGACGAGGGCGGGCAGCTGACCGAGGCGATTCGACGGCGACCCTACGCTGTGATTCTGTTTGACGAGATCGAAAAGGCCCATCCCGACGTATTTAACGTCATGCTGCAAATTCTGGACGATGGTCGAGTGACTGACGCCCAGGGCCACACGGTGGATTTTAAGAACACCATCATCATCATGACCAGCAACGTGGGCTCTCAGTATATTCTGGACGTGGCGGGGGATGACGGTCGCTATGAGGAGATGCGATCGCGGGTGCTAGATGCCATGCGATCCAGCTTTCGCCCAGAGTTCCTAAATCGGGTCGATGAAATGATCATCTTCCACGGTCTGCAGCGCGAACAGCTCAGAAAAATCGTTACGATTCAGGTTGAACGGCTAGAACAGCGATTAGAAGAGCGCAAGATGGGACTGCAGCTCTCCACCGCTGCGACTGATTTTTTGGCGGAAGTCGGGTTCGACCCAGTGTATGGAGCGCGCCCCCTCAAGCGAGCTATTCAACGAGAGCTCGAAACCCAAATCGCCAAACTGATTTTGCGAGGCGACTTCGGCGAAGGCGACACGCTGATGGTGGATGTCGAGAATGAGCGATTATCCTTTAAACGCAGCTAGACATTCTGGGTCCCTAGCGAAGCTGGGTCGAAATAAGCGCCAATGCCAAAAAAAGTCAACACGTAAAATCGGATGACTTTCTTTGGCATTTGTCATAGTCCTTAAAGAGCTGTAGTCGCGAACATTTTATGCCTATATAAAGACGGTTTGAAGGAACCATAATAGTTGATGTATTTCCTTGTCTGGTCGGCATTACAGCCTATTCTGGAAACATTCTGTGGCTGGGTGACATCCCTACAAATAGGGATAACTTTTGGGAAAGATAAACGGATGATTCAAAGGGTCGTGGTTATACTGAGTTGACCGTGGTTATACTGATGGTTATCGTCAGATAATCGATAGAATGCTCTTAACTGTTTTTCCGTAGAAGTTCATCTGCAAATTGCTTGAAGTCATCCATAAATCGGCTCTCGTCTCGTTAGCCTTGAAGAATCAAGGCAAGGCGATATGCCGCGATGGAATCGCCCGGTGTGGCTCGTCTGTTATTCAAGTAGTCTTTTAAGCAGGTAATTTTGAAGGGCGATAGGTCTTTTCTTTATGGAGTAAAGCGATTGCTGAAAATTGTCAGAAAATTGTCATCAGTCATCCACTGCAGTTAGTTTGAAGATTTCAAAGCTTTAACCTGAGGGCAAACTGAGAAGCTGGATCTGGCTAGGGTTTAATAAAATTGTTTCGTGTAGGGTCATGAGCCATGGGTGTTGTTAAAACGCTACCCGCTAAAACATATACCAACGTGATGGAAGTCATGGTCAACGAAGAGGTTGACCGTCAGCTTTCACAGCAGCCGCCTCGCGTGCTCAAATATATTAAGCGAGACGAGGTGGAAACCTTTGCTCTAAACCGCTTGCCCCCCCTATATGCCTCTAGTGAAAAAGGCTGGAAGTTTCAATACGAGAAGGGATCTCGCAAGCTGCACCGTCAGGTTGCCGATGCGGTTCGGCAAGCGATCGCAGCTGTTTTGATTGACCCTATTCGGACTTCTCAACCGCTTCCAGTCGTAACCGGCAAAGAGTCTGATATTGTCCTCGCTAAAATTCGGAAAGCTCTGCACCAACCCTACTTGACCTGGCAAGATGTTTTGCGGCGTTTGAGGCAAGACGTGCCAGAGGCGGCAGCTCAAGAAGCTCAGCACAACCATAGGCGACCTGGCACATACGGAGATGCCTCTTGGCGTCCCAAGCGTCAGCCAATTGCGACCAGCAATGTCGAAGGGTCTGCCAGTGGTTTTGACTGGGGTGATTCTCGCTACCGTTAGGGCTTGACTGGGTGAGCCGCAAGGCGGGAGACCGCCTCTAGGCTCCCTAAGGGGCAATCCCCAGCTGCTGCATACCCTGCTGAATTTTGAAAGCTTTATCGGTTTGCCCTGACTGTGTGTAGAGCTGTACAGCTATGCCAAAAGCCTGTTGACTGTCAGACATTTGGCCCAGCTTGAAGTGGACAACGCCCAGGTTTTGATACGCTTCCGCATAGTCAGGCACGAGTGCAATTGCCGCTTTGTAGGCTGTGCAAGCTTCATCAAGGTAGCCCCGAGCGCGCTGAGCGACGCCGAGGTTGTAATGGGTGACTGCCTGGGTGGGGTCAATCGCGATCGCAGCTTCATACAGTTCAACCGCCTTGCTGAGATGACCTTGCTGTTTGAGCAGACTCCCCAGATTAATGTAAGCTCCTAGTTTGAGGGGGGGTAAAACTGGGCTGGCTAGGGCCTGTCGATAGTAGGCTGTCGCCCGTGTTAATCGGTTGAGATCGCGACAGGCGAGGCCGGCATGATAATTCAGCTCATAGGTGGTGATCAGATCTGATCCCGTTCCAGCCTTCGCTAAGCCATGCTCTAAGAGGGCTAACCCCTGAGCCCAATTCCCCATTTGCCCGTACAGCGCCCCCAGCTTATTACAAAAATATGGATCGTCAGGACGCTGGGTCAAGATGCGCTCTAAGATGCCACGGGCCCGGTCAAACTTGGCATGGACAGCAATCTGCGCCTCGCTATAGCCCGTATGTTCCATCGCGACTATACTTAGCTGGGCGACCTGCCAGCGGGGCTCTGCTGCCATTAATGCGGCGGCGCTATCATCAATCGTTTCATGGTAAGGCTGGTCAAATTTGAGGGCTGGGTGGTTGCGAAAGAGTCGCGCAACCTGGGTATAGGGCGACTGCTGTGCCCCCTGCTCGCGGCGTAGCCAGGTTATGAGCAAGGTATCTTGTCCTGGCACAGATTGGTCTGGATCGGGAGAACCCTCCGCCAAAACCCGCTTTAGGCAGTCTCGCCCGGCTGGGGTCAGTGTCTCATCTGCGTCTAACACTAAAACCCAGTCACCTGTGGCAGCGGCTAGAGAGGCATTTCGGGCAGCGCTAAAGTCGTCGATCCAGTCAAACGTTTTGACCTGGGCTCCCAAAGATTTTGCAACACGGACAGTGTCATCAGTTGACCCCGTATCAAAAACCCAAATCTCATTCGCCAGATCGCGAACACTATTGAGGCAAGCCTCAAGATGAAGCGCCTCATTTTTGACAATCATGCAGACACTTAAGGCCATCTACCCTCTACTCTCCAATTGTCTGCTTAGCCTGGGCCAGTGCTTGACGCACCTGCTCAAGCCCTGTACCCCCTGCACTGTTGCGAGCAGAGACG
>JBCBZL010000053.1:0-18439 GCA_039815385.1 Cyanobacteria bacterium P01_A01_bin.114 | reverse complement strand
ATTGATTTCTTAGCTTATCCAATCTTGCATAAGAGGGCTCGCTCCAATGGGAAACTCAGTACTTGATACTTTCGCTCAATTTGGGCTTGAAACCCCCTCACAGCAATCTTTCTACATACTTATGCGTAATGGATAGCTCCCTGGAGGGGATATGTAGGGCGGTATTGCTGAACCAGTGGAGCAGGGTGCCCGCAGGACAGGTGGATTAATCACCCGACTCCCGCTGCTGCTGAATCCGATTACTCAACGGCGACTGCCGTGAGGCCAACCGGGCTCGCCCCGCTGCGGCCCAATCTTGAAGTGCCTCGATTTGGTCCTTGGCCGTCCGGGCCAGCGGCACTAGCTGACTGGCCGCTTCTAAAATATCTTCGGTGGTAAAGTCGCGGTTTTGGCTAAAGCCAAAATGCATTGCCTCCACGATGGTCTGCTCAATTTCGGCCCCTGAGAAGTCTGGCGTTTCGTAGGCTAGCCGATTGATGTCGTATTGACTGAGCGATGAAGGGCGCAGCCGACCCAGGTGCACGTTGAAAATGGCTTTGCGTTCGTCCTGGCTGGGCAGCCCCACAAAGAAAATTTCATCAAACCGACCCCGACGCAGCATCTCGGGGGGCAGGGCTTGAATATTATTCGCGGTTGACACTACAAAGACGGGGGAGGTTTTCTCCGATAGCCAGGTGACAAAGGTGCCAAACACTCGGCTAGAGGTGCCCGAGTCGCCCCGGCTGTCGGCCCCGGCAAAGGCTTTGTCAATTTCGTCGATCCACAGAATGCAGGGAGCCAGGGCTTCGGCCAGCTGGATCATCTGACGGGTACGAGACTCGGACTCGCCCACCAGGCCGCCGAAGAGTCGACCGACATCCAGGCGCAGCAAAGGCAAATGCCAGTGGTGGGCGATCGCCTTAGCCGTCAAAGATTTACCGGTGCCTTGAATACCAACCAGCATTAGACCGCGCGGGTGCGGCAGGCCATACCGTCGGGCTTTTTCTGAGAAAGCGCCGCCGCGTTTGAGCAGCCAGTCTTTGAGATTATCAAGACCGCCGATGTCAGAAATCTTTTCGCTGGCGGGGTAAAAGTCAAGGATCTGGGTCTGACGAATCGTCTGGCGCTTTTCTTCTAAAATCAGGTCGATGTCTTCGTCACGAAACTCGCCGTGGGCGGCGATGCCTCGGGCCAAAACGCGTCGAATACGCTCTGCCGAGAGCCCCTGACAGGAGCGCACCAGCTCATCTAGGATGCGATCGGGGAGGCGATTGCCCAGGGCCCCCAGCAGGGTTTCGACATCTTCGCGGATGTCAGCCACCGTCGGCAGCGGAAATTCTAAAATTGTGACCACCTCTGACAGGTCGTCTGGCACGGTGAGTTGGGAAGAAAGCAGAATAACGTTTTTGGGCTGGGCCTTGAGCAGTCGGGCCAGGTTGCGCAGCTTTCGAGCCACGGCCACATCGTCTAAAAATCGATGGAAGTCGCGCAGCACAAAAATGGCGGCGGCGCTGCCGGGCAGTTTTTCGATGAACTCCAGGGCCTGAAGGGGGTTGCGGCGACCAAATCCGTCGTCGTTAGGGTTGCCCTGATAGCCATCTACAAAGTCCCAAACGTAGACGCTGCGATTGCCGTTTTGCTGAGCGCAGGCTGCGATCGCAGCCTCAGCCCGTTCCTCTTCTTGGGTAGGCACGTAGATGACCGGATATCGCGCCCGAATCAATAACCCCAGTTCATCACGAAAGCTCATATCCCCTGCCTTGGCTTATCTCCTGCCTTGACTTTAGCCATCAGGGAGCTGCCCTTTGAGCACCGACAGCGCCGCCCAGCGTTCGTCAGTCGCCTGATTAGAGTTTGAGATAGCCTCCTCAACTGCGATGCCAGGACAACCCTGGTCGCAAAGCTGCCGCTGAGGGATCGCCAGGCAAAACTGTTCGTATAACCAGGTATCGGGTTCAAAATGCCCCTGGGGAGAAAGCGTCTCGACTAAATCATCCATATCAACCTCCCGTTCAATACCGTAGGCATCGGGCTCGGGCTCTTGCAGCCAGATAAACTCTGAGGCATTGACTTGTATGCGGCTGTTGTAGTTTTGCAAACAGCGATGACAGACCAGGGTCATGATAGTCTCTGCCTGGGCAGAGACCTCTAAGAAATTGCCCCGATGCCGCACCTGTATTTGCCCTTTGACCGGTGTTAGGCTTTCTAACTGGCGCAGATGATCGTCAACCTCAAGCCGACGCGTACTATCAGGGAGCTTTTTGAGATGGGGGATGTAAATCGGTTGCATAGCCTTAGATGCAAGTGCTTAGATACCAAATCTCAGATATCAAATCCTAGATTTAAACCCGTGAACAGCGTTAGTAATTTATGACGCTTCTTCCTCAAGTAGCCTGACAACCAAGCGCCGATCGGGCTCTTTGCCCCGACTAAAGGTCTCTAACCCTTCGTAGGGCTTGAGCAAGGTATGAACCTGACGTCGTTCAGCGGATGACAGCCCACAGATTTCAAACTCTTCGCCGGTTGATTTTGCCTGCTCTGCCGCATTGTCGGCCATCGCCTGGAGTTCTTCTTGACGGCGCTTACGATAGCCGTTTAACTCAACCGTGTAAGCCTGTTGCAGCTCGGGCTTTTGCCCTAGATTGAGCACCGTATTCGCCAGATATTGAATTGAATCGAGGACCTCACCTTTTTCACCCAAAAGGGCATCGAGCTGAGCGTCAGAAAGTGATGTATGGTCAATGGTTAGCCAGCAGCTACTATCGCCTAGAGCATCCTCTACCAGATGACTGGTGACGTCCGCAGAAATATCCTGCAAAGCTAGCAGTTTTGAGAGCCATTCAATCCCTTTCGTTTCCTGTTGCTCGCTCATCCTGGTCCTACATTCAACATTATTTCTTGGAAACCTTTTTCTTTGAGCCCCCAGACGCTTGGTTAGACCCACCCGTCCCTTTACCGCGGGATCGTTTTGACTTGACCGTAGATGACTTAGCACCAGATGATTTGGCACCGCCTGGCTTAGATTTAGCGCCGCTGCCTGACTTAGGCTTACTTGTACTGTCCGCCTTGTCAGCACTGCCTGACTTATCTGCTGTACCTGACTTGGCACCGGACTTTCTGGAGCCCGGTTCAAAAGCTATCTGCTCGCGGTCAGCCTCTTTCTTTTGATCAGCATCAACCAGCTTTTGCAGATTTTCTGGTAGGGGCTCTCGAGACAAAATGAACGACTGCACTGTCTGAAAGACGTTCGCAATCACCATATACATTAAAACCCCGGCAGGCAGTGGGAAAAACAAGAACATTCCCGAAAACAGGACCGGGGTCATCTTATTCACCATATTTTGCTGAGGGTTGTCAGTGGATGATTGACCCGTCAACAGCTGGTTGACATACAAACTGACCCCAAAGAACAGCACCATGCCCAGGATGTCCCAATGGATTTCGCCATTGTCACCCATCGCCCCGATCCGGCCCAGCGCCTTGATAAACAAAAAGCCTTTGTTAGCCGCCAGGCCCGGTACCTTGACCTGGACTGTCGCCTCTCCGGGGGCCAAAGCTTTAACATGGCCAGCGTCGTCAACCTCGATTAGGTTTTCGCCCTTAGTCACTTCCCAACGGGGCGTGACCAACGTTTCGGCATCTCCATACTGCTCGACGAGAGACTGTAGAGACTCCCCCTCGGCTGTCTGAAGGCGAATCGCAGCTTGCTCACCGACCGCGAGCTGGTTGCCAGCGGGTAACACCGCCGAGACGGCGAAATGTTCACCGTCCGCTACAAAAACATTGCTGGGCTTGGTGGCAAACGCCTGTGGCTGAACCTGCTCAATCGCCGCTTGGGGCAAAATCTGCAAATTGACCGGATAGCTTACATCTGCAAACGGTGACCCTCTCAAGGTGGCAAACAGAGCAAACAAGATTGGCATTTGCAGCACGACCGGGAAGCAACCTGCCAACGGGTTGCCGAACTCCTTGTAGACGGCCCCCATCTCAGACTGCATCTTAGTCGGGTCGTCTTTATAACGCTCTTGAATTTCTTTGACCCGTTTCTGCATTGCTGGGTTGGCAACTTTCATGCGGCGCATGTTGCGAATAGACCCGGCATTGAGCGGATAGAGCGCAAACCGGATCACCAGCGTTAGGGCAATAATCGCTAATCCATAACTCGGCACAATCCCATAGAAAAAATCTAGGATTGGCAACATGATGTTGTTTGAAAGAAACCCGATACCAAAATCCATGCGCGCGTGGCCCGACTCGTCGATTTAACAATACAATCTGAACTCTACTGTATCCGAATATTGAGATTGCTGACGGCTGACTTTAAGCAGCTCCGCTGGCAGCCCGCGCTCTTGCTGGCACTTTTTCCATCATTTGGTCGTACAGCTTTCGAAAATGCGGGACAGATCGCATCTCTAGGCGACTGCCGTCTTTGAGCGTGACAACCATGTCTCCCCACAGCCCTAAGCCCCGAGGCACCGTTACAATCTTAGCCACTTCAGAGTAAATCAAGTCAGTGCGCTCGCGCCCCATCCAACCCGCTGTGACTGAAATCCGTCGGCTGGTGATGCGGTATCGCAGCCAAATCGCTCGGACAATTGCCCCTACCGTCAGGGGAATACAAATCACGGTGAAGGCCAGCAGCAGATTGATAATCAGGTCACCGATATGGGGCCCCCCTTCGTAATACACCTCTTCATTGATGCCCATCGATAACCTCCAATTTTGTTAACTGCTGCTCTAATTCTTGCAAAAACTCAGCATACTGACAGTTTACCGCAGCCGAACGAACCGAAATGACAACGTGCCAGCCAGGCTTGGCTCTGGGCAAGAGCAGCTGTACCCCAGCTCGAATCTGCCGCTTGATTCGATTGCGCGTGACTGCCTTTTTGCTGACTTTACGACTGATAGAAATCCCAAAACGAGCACCCAGCACGGCAACAGTGCCTGGGCTGGGCGGACAAATCTTGAGCGCCTTGACGGCTATACAGCTACCGCTCGCCCGGCGTCCGAGGCGATAAACCTGGGCAAACGCTTTGGGTGAGCATAGTCGATGCTGCTTAGGTAGCGCCAACTTTTTGTAAAGGCCTAAACGGCCAGGCGAACACGCCCCCGACTGCGCCGGGCTTTGATCACGTTGCGGCCATTTTTGGTCCGCATGCGAGTCCGGAACCCAGACACGCGCTTGCGCTTGCGGGAAGTGCCTCCGAGCGTGCGCTTGGTCATGGTGGTTGTCTCCTAATGCTGTGCTACTACTAAAAAACGAATTCTTTAAGATGCCTAAGCTCAAAGTACAATTCTGATCAACACACCATAGCGATGCAATCGATCAGTTAGCACTGAAGGCACGGTCTATAACTCTAACATAATTCTGCTCTGCGCAGAGCAAAGTGGGCGGCCCAGGAGTTGTCCTCAGGCAGCCCACTCAAACACTGTCAATCGGCACCATTTCAATCAGCACCATTTCAATCAGCGCTGCAAATTGGCTAATCCCTATCGTCCGTCGTCGTAGCCCAGGGAAAGATTCCAAATGCCGACGATGGTATTGAGGGGAGCCCCCGGGGAAGGCGCATATAGCCCAAAGGGCTGCTGAAGTGCCCGGTCAGGGTTACGCACGTGGCGCAGCACCACCGTGAAGTAAGTGTCTTCAGGAATCTGCTCTAGCAGATAGATGTCTAGCTGATTGGCTTCTGGTGTCCAGACAACTTCATCAATGCCGACCTCTTCGCCTCGGTCGCTACGCCCTAGATGGACTTTGATGTCGTCTTCATCCAGGCTAAAACGTCCGTTGTACTCATTGAACGCGTCGGGATAAATAATTCGCAAATCAGTCAAGGCCCGATCAACGCGATTAGAGGGTACCCGCAGGAAATAATGAGCCCGAGTACTGCGAGGTTCGTTGTTGAAAAGCCGGTAGGGCAGTCTGCGCTCGGCATCGACCCCACCCCAAATAGTCAGGCCCTCTCCAGTTTGGGCACCCCCCGGCAAAGCGGGTAAAGCTGCGAAGGTTGCTGCGATCGCAAGGCCAGATATGCACCAGCGGGCAAACCGTTTAGCCGTCATCTACGTCACTCCTCAAACATTTCGTGTGGATTACTAAACCATGCTACATCCGCGCCCAGGTTCCCCGAGGGGAGGTTGTTGAGCAGCCGAATGCGGCTTAGCGCTCAAGTCGCTAGTCCTGATATATAGCTAACATTGGCTCAAGTCCGCAGGGGTGAACTGTGGGCCAGTTTGGCTGTCTGGACTGGCTTAGCTAGCTGATACCCAATGGATTAGAACATGCACTAAGAATATTGAGTATGAGCTGGCTAGCTGAGACTTAACGATCCAGAGCTTAATTTATGTTCATTTAACTTTAGGATAACACACGATTTATTACAAAAAGAAGTTCTTGACGGGTTCCTAAAAAGGCTTGAGATCGTCCAAACGAACCGCTTACGGTAGGATGGCTGTCACTTTTTATCTATGGCGATTTGTCAAAAAATATCAAGCTTCTTGGGCAAGGGTTCACAACGCCTTTCTAGCGTTGGCACAATCAAATTAAATACTTCTATAAAGGAATTTAATTGCTGTAACTAAAGAACACGATATGTGCAAGTCTTAACATCCTGATTGCCCTTGCTTATCTTCTCGGTTAAAAGTCGATATAGCCTTGTCAAAGTTTGTCGGTGGTTTGCCCCAGTAGTTTGCCCCAGTAGCTTGCCTTAATGGGCAGCTTGCCGCAGGCTGCCTGCTAGCCATATTTTAGAATCGCTGCGGTAACCCTATGGAATTACCCAGTCGTAGGGGTCAGCTGCTTTTTCTAAGCAATGTGCGCTCTATGTGAGAATTTGGCTGCAGGTGAGTAGTAGTCTCAGACAAGTTTGAAAAGCAATGGTGAAGGTGCTTGGTTTGTAACGGCTAATGTTCAAAGTTTGCAGGATAGTTAGGGGGGAGGCATCTCAAAGTTTGCTGTTACATAGTTTGCTGTTACCTAAATGTAGCAATTAAGCGATTGGAATCAGGTCAAATAGCTGCTTTGTTGACGACAAAAGTCAATAGCAATAGTGGAAATTTAAGGTTTTTTTAAAGGCATCTGTTTGCCTGAGTGAAGTGACTTATCCAAGGTAAGAAAGGTTATGACCATTGCGATTGAAAAAACTGCAAACCAGGCCAATCCAAAGCCTGGCCCTAAGCGGGTTGGTATCCCTAAAGAGGTAGGTCCAGGTGAATGCCGGGTGGCAGCAACGCCAGCCACCGCTAAGAAGCTTCAGGCATTAGGATTTACAGTTCTTGTGGAGCAAGGGGCTGGCGCGGCAGCCCAGTTTCCTGACCAAGCCTATCAAGCAGTCGGCTGCGAAATTGTTGAGCAAGCCCGCGACTTGTGGGCCCAGGCTGATGTCATTCTCAAAGTGCAGGCCCCTCAGCACCATCCGCAGCTGGGTGAGCACGAGGCGGTTTTGCTGAGATCTGAGCAGACTTTGATTAGCTTTATCTGGCCTGCGCAAAATCCAGATCTCGTTCAGCAGATGGCTCAGACTCAGGCCACGGTGCTGGCAATGGACAGCGTCCCCCGGATTACACGGGCGCAAAAGCTCGACGCCCTGAGTTCGATGGCTAATATTGCCGGTTATCGTGCCGTGATCGAGGCCGCCAACCACTTTGGTCGATTCTTTACCGGGCAGATTACGGCGGCGGGCAAGGTACCCCCTTGTAAGGTGCTGGTGATTGGGGCTGGTGTGGCTGGGCTAGCTGCCATCGGGGCGGCCAAGGGGCTGGGGGCAGTTGTCCGGGCATTTGATACGCGCCCTGTCGTCAAAGAGCAGGTCGAAAGCATGGGAGCTCAATTCCTTATGCTGGAGTTTGAAGAAGACGGGTCGGGGGCAGGCGGCTATGCCAAGACCATGAGCCCAGAGTTTATCGAAGCAGAAATGGCGCTGTTTGCCCAGCAAGCGAAAGAGGTAGACATCATCATCACGACCGCGCTGATCCCCGGTAAACGAGCACCGCTGTTGGTCACCCGCGCCATGGTCGAGAGCATGAGGCCGGGCTCGGTAGTCGTCGACATGGCAGCCGAACAGGGCGGTAACTGTGAAGTGACCAAACCTGGTGAAATCTATAGCCACCAGGGGGTGACCATTGTCGGTGTGACTGATTTTCCGAGCCGGATGGCCAGTCAGTCGAGCCAGCTCTATGGCACCAATCTCTGCAACCTGCTCAGCGACATGGGTGGGGCTGAGCACTATGACGTCAATCTAGAAGATGAGGTGGTGCGCGGGGCGCTGGTCACCCACGCAGGTGAAGTCACCTGGCCCGCTCCCAAGCCGCCTGCGCCGAAGGTGACCCCCAAGCCAGCGGTGAGTGAAGCTGCCGGGGATAAAGCCGATGAGAAAGAAACCGTAGCGGCGAAACCCGGGGTGCAAATTCCGTGGAAACCGATTGGCATTGTGCTGGCAACTTTGGCACTGGTTGGTCTCGGCCTGGGTGCACCGGCTTCGTTCTTGTCGCACTTCACGGTGTTTATCTTGGCCTGCTTTGTGGGCTGGCAGATTATTTGGAACGTGTCGCCGTCGTTGCACACGCCGTTGATGAGCGTCACCAATGCGATTAGCGGCATCATCATCATCGGGGGCATGTTGCAGATCTCAGGCGAGTGGACCTCGGCCACTGCGATCTTAGGTGCGATCGCAATCTTCATTGGCACCATCAATATTTCGGGGGGCTTTTTGGTCACCCAGCGCATGCTGAAAATGTTCCGCAAATAAACGCAAGTAAACGCAAGTAAACGCACTTCAGAAGAAATTATGGCTAATAACCTGGTTACAGTGGCGTATCTAGCCGCCATTGTCTTGTTTATCTTGAGTTTGGGTGGGTTGGCTAACCAAGAAAGCGCCAAGCGCGGCAACCTCTACGGCATCATCGGTATGGTGATTGCCCTGGTGGCCACCGCATTTGGCACCCAAGTAAGCGCCTACGGCACCCTGGTGGCAGCGGTGGTTCCGGCGGTGATCATCGGGTCAGTCTTGGCCTCGCGGGTGGTGATGACCTCCATGCCTGAGCTAGTGGCAATTTTGCACAGCTTTGTGGGCCTCGCCGCTGTGCTAGTGGGGGTGGGCAACTATCTGCAACCCGATCTCACCCTGGTGGGCGTCGAAGAAACCATTCACCTGGTTGAGATTTACATTGGCGTTTTTATCGGCGCGGTGACCTTTACAGGCTCTGTGGTGGCCTTTGGCAAACTCCGCGCAATCATCAGCAGCAAGCCGCTGATGCTGCCGGCTCGCCATCTGCTAAACCTGTCGCTGCTGGCCGCCACCCTCGGTCTGGGCTACTGGTTTATGGGGGCTGAGGGCACCAGCGGATTTACCCCCCTGCTGGTGATGGTTGCGATCGCGTCTCTCCTCGGCATCCACCTAGTCGCGGCGATTGGCGGGGCCGATATGCCCGTGGTGATTTCGATGCTCAACAGCTATTCCGGTTGGGCAGCGGCGGCGGCGGGCTTTATGCTCTCAAACGATTTGCTGATTGTCACCGGAGCCCTGGTGGGCAGCAGCGGTGCGATTTTGAGCTACATCATGTGCCGCGCGATGAACCGGTCTTTTTTCAGCGTGATTTTAGGTGGCTTTGGCACCGGCTCGAGCAAAAAAGGGTCGAGCGCGACCGTTGAGGGCAGCGCCACCGAAATTAACGTGGATGAAACGGTGGAACTCTTGGCGGATGCCCAGAGCGTGATCATTACCCCCGGCTATGGTATGGCCGTGGCCCAGGCCCAGCACGCGGTGTCAGAAATTACGAAAACGCTTTGCGATCGCGGCGTCACCGTTCGCTTTGGCATCCACCCCGTAGCCGGACGCCTGCCCGGCCACATGAACGTACTACTGGCGGAGGCCAACGTCCCTTACGACATCGTGTTGGAGATGGACGAAATCAATGAAGACTTCTCTGAAACCGACGTGGTTTTGGTAATTGGGGCGAATGACACCGTTAACCCCAGCGCCCTAGAAGACCCAGACAGCCCGATTGCAGGCATGCCCGTGCTGGAAGTCTGGAACGCCAAGCACGTCGTGGTCATGAAACGCAGTCTGGCCAGCGGCTATGCGGGTGTGGGTAATCCGCTCTTTTATAAAGAGAACACCCAGATGCTGTTTGGCGATGCCAAGACTAATTGCAACGCCATTATGGGCAAATTGCAGACCGAGAAGTCACCGGAGTTGGCGCTGGCAAGATAGTTTTAGAGTAAGGAGTTGAATAGAGTTCTAAGTTTTAAGTTTTAAGCCTGCACCGAGCGACCTTAATTCAACACCTAAAACTTAGAACCTTTCGCCCTATAGCCCAAGGGGCATGGAACGCTAGCGCCCTTCACCTTTCGCCCTATAGCCCAAGGGGCATGGCTACGCTAGCGCCTTTCGCCCTTCGCCTTTCACCCTATAGCCCAAGGGGTATGGCAACGCTAGCGCCCTTCCCCCTTCGCCCTTTTCAAACCTTCCTCAAGACAGCTAAGATAGGTGAGTATTCTGAGAATGATTATCATTGCTGGCTGAGGGCTATGCTAGAGGTTCAAAATTTGTCGGTTGACTACCGAGGTTTAAGGGCCGTAGACAATATTTCTTTGCAGCTACAGCGGGGGGAGTTGGCCGGGCTAATCGGTCCAAACGGGGCCGGCAAAAGTACCTTAATTAAAGCCATGCTAGGGCTGGTGCCCACCCATCGCGGACAGGTGTTGTTAGATGCCTGTCCGCTTTGTCATCAGCGGCATCGGGTGGCGTATGTGCCGCAGCGATCGCAAATTGATTGGGACTACCCCACCAGTGTTTGGAATGTGGTGATGATGGCGGCGACGAGCAGCCAGGCGTGGTGGCGTTCGCCCAGCCGCGAGACCAAACAGTGGGTGGCGGAGGCGCTGGCTCGGGTGGATATGCTCGATCTGCGGCGGCGTCCGATCGGGGCGCTCTCGGGCGGTCAGCAGCAGCGGGTGTTTTTGGCGCGGGCGCTGGCCCAGGGGGCGGATGTTTACTTTTTTGACGAGCCGTTTACGGGCATTGATCAAAAGACAGAGTCGCTG
Source organism: Cyanobacteria bacterium P01_A01_bin.114 (assembly GCA_039815385.1). Classification (GTDB taxonomy): domain Bacteria; phylum Cyanobacteriota; class Cyanobacteriia; order Phormidesmidales; family Phormidesmidaceae; genus SIO4C1. The sequence goes on along the minus strand of JBCBZL010000053.1, from coordinate 7,419 downwards.
GTATTGAGGCTGTTTTCAGAGCTCAGAGAACGGGGTAAGACGCTGCTGGTGTGCAGCCATGAGTGGGGCGATAGTCTGATGCGGTATGACCGACTGCTGCTGATGAATCGCCAGCTGTTGGCCAATGACTGTCCGCAGGCGGTGCTGACGTTAGAGAATATTCACCGGGCCTACGGGCAAAATTTGCAAGCGCAGGATGGCTATCGCGAACTGCCGGTTGTGTGTTAAAAATGCTCTCCGTCCTCACCGATCCCCTGGCCTACGACTTCATGCGCTACGCATTACTGATGGGGCTGCTCATCGGCGCATTCTGCCCGGTGGTGGGGGCCTATCTGGTGGTGCAGCGGATTACGCTGCTGGGGGATGTGGTGGCTCATGCGGTGCTGCCGGGGCTGGTGCTGGCGAATTTTTTGGGCGTTAATTTTGCAGTCGGGGCGTTTGCCTCGGGGATGCTAGGGACGGCTTTGATTGCTTGGATTCGTAACCACTCGCGGGTAAAGGCGGATGCGGCAATGGCGCTGACGTTTGCGAGTTTCTTTGCGCTGGGGGTGCTGCTGCTAACCCTGCTAGAGACTCGTCTAGATCTGGAAGGGCTTTTGTTTGGCGATATTCTCAGCGTCACCCTATCAGATATTGGGTATACGGCGGTGACGGCGCTGGTGGTTTTAGGGTTAGTGATCTTTTTTTATCACCCGATGCTGTTTTTTACGTTTGACCGGGTGGGGGCGGCAGCGTCGGGGATGCCGGTGGGCTGGCTAAATGCGGGCATGATGGCTGCGCTCACGGTCACGATCATCGTGGGGATGCAGATGGTAGGGGTGATATTGGTGATTTCTCTGATGGTGGGGCCTGCGACGACGGCCTATTTATTAGTGAAAGAGCTGCATCAGATGATGGTGTTGGGGGCGGGGCTGGGTGCGATCGCAAGCACCCTGGGCATCTATCTCAGCTACTATTTTGACTGGCCGACGGGGCCTGCGATCGCGCTAGTGGTATTTGCGATGTTTTTGCTGGCACTCTTATTCAGCCCCAGCCAGGGCATCTTGACCCATCGAAAACGTCCTAGTTAATCTACGGCAGCATTACTTCCAACCCTTCAATTTCTTCGATTAGAACACACGCCATTCTTCTCGTACTTTCCTCCGGCAAGGGTGCATCAAAATCATCTGGAACTGTAAACTCACCTGTACACAAACCAAATGGTCGCAATTGCTGACTACTCGCAATAGGTCTAAGCTCGGCAATTGGTTGATTGAATCGCACAATTACAAGAGTTTCACCCGCTTCTACTTGGCGCAGGTATTTTAGTGGATCTTGTTGGATTTCATCAACAGTTATATTAATCAAAATCCTTGAACCCTAAATCTGAAATCAATGCTGGTATTGTGATATAGATAACGCCGCTTAAATAATAGCTAGCCCGTCAAGGTCTGGATGAGGGCACGGCTTTAAAGTATAGAAGCTGGCATTGAGAGGTCAACCTTCAACACCAGCTTTCATAACTGAGCAAAATATCTGGATATCAAACGATTTGGAATCGTCCTCCCTAAATCGCAATTCCTATTTGCTCAACCACCGAGCGATATCTTTGGCATGGTAAGTCAAGATCAGATCCGCACCTGATCGCTTAAAGCTGGTCATGGTTTCCATCACGACTCTTTCTTCATCAACCCAGCCATTCAGGGCAGCCGCTTTGACCATCGAGTATTCCCCAGATACGTTGTAAGCTGCCACAGGCAGATCGCAGACTTCTTTGACCCGCCAGATGATGTCCATGTAGGCCAGAGCGGGCTTGACCATCAGCATGTCTGCCCCTTCGGCGATGTCGAGGTCGATTTCTTTGAGGGCTTCGCGACCGTTGGCGGGGTCCATCTGGTAGGTGCGGCGATCGCCAAACTGAGGGGCAGAGTCTGCCGCATCGCGGAAGGGGCCGTAGTAGGCTGAGGCATATTTGGCGGCGTAAGACAGAATGGGGATGTCTTCAAAGCCGCCGTCATCTAAGCCGCTGCGAATAGCCTGCACAAAGCCGTCCATCATGCCAGAGGGGGCAATGATATCGGCCCCGGCGTTGGCCTGAGAGACGGCGGTTTTCTTGAGCAGCTCGAGGGTGGGGTCGTTGAGCACGCGACCGCTGAGATCGCCGGTTTCTAAATAGCCGCAGTGGCCGTGGGCGGTGTACTCACACAGACAGGTATCGACAATCACGACCAAATCAGGGACGGCTTCCTTGACCGCTGTGGTCGCTTTTTGGACAATGCCGCAGTCGTGCCAAGCGCCTGTGGCGTCATTATCTTTGGTATCGGGAATGCCAAACAAGATAATCGAGGGAATGCCTAAGTCGTAAACCTCTTTGGCTTCTTCTACAATTTTGTCAACCGAGAGCTGGTAGACCCCCGGCATTGACTTCACCTCTTGGGAAAAGCTGTCTCCGGGCACCGCAAATAGCGGGTAGATGAGGTCGCTGGTGGTGACAATGTTTTCGCGCACCATGCGGCGGAGTTGGGGGTGGCTACGCAGACGACGAGGGCGGTGGGTAGGAAACATGTTTTTTGGGAAGGTGGTTTGATGGCACTACGTTTGATCAAGTCTAAGGCCTCTCTGGGGGCCAGATTACAGCCACCGCTCAAAAAGTAACCTTCTGTAAAAACTTTAGCGAATGACGATACAATAAGCCTCCACCGCGATGAAAATAAGCTTCCAGAAATTAAGCTTCCACAACAAGGAAAAGAAGAAGAGTGTTTGGACCAGCAGAGCTGCTTTGGGCGTTGATCGGCCTCATCCTGACCATTGGGGCTACCTGGTTAGAAGCCTTTGCTACCCTCCCGTGGATCTGGTTTCAACCAGGGACCAATTTTTATCCTCTGGGGGTTAATTTTCAGGTGGGGGCTGTCTTATTTACAGGCTGCATGGGCGGGCCGAATGCAGCGGCGCTGTCCCAAATTGCCTATTTGAGTTTAGGTCTGGTTTTATACCAAACCTTTGGGCTGCAAGTGTTTACCCAAGGGGGCGGGCTGAGCTACCTCAGGGAACCGCAGTTTGGCTATTTGCTAGGGTTTATTCCAGCCGCCTGGGTCTGTGGTTTCCTTGCCTTTCGGTATGGGCCTAAACTAGAGAGGTTGGCATTGAGCTGTCTCGGTGGGCTAATTTTTGTTCATGCAGTCGGCACGGTTTATATGCTGCTCGCCTACGGGCTGCGCTGGGTCGAAACCACAAAGCCGCTAGGTGCAGCTTTGATGGAGTACTCAGTCCGAGCGTTGCCAGGACAGCTGGTGGTGGTCTGTGCGGTTTCTGTACTGGCCTACGTGATGCGACGTCTGATGTTTTACTAGCGTTTTTCTGATGAACGTTTTACGGCAGGTATGAGGATTCCAAATCGGCTATTTTGGCTGGCCGCAGTGATTGGGGTCGTGCTCGATCAGCTGACAAAACTCTGGGTAGTCAATTCATTTGAGCTGTCGAGCCCACCCTCGATCGTGCCGATTATTCCGGGTGTTTTGAATTTCACTTACGTGCTCAACAAAGGAGCCGCCTGGAGTCTCTGTAGCGGCGAAAACTGTCGGTGGATTTTGCCCTGGCTATCTTTAATTGTGAGTATCGGTCTGGCGGCCTATGGGCTGCTCTCTCGAATACCCGATCGCTGGGAACAGGCTGGCTATGGGTTCATTTTGGCAGGAGCTTTTGGCAACGGCATTGATCGTCTCCGCTCGGGGGAAGTGGTTGATTTTATTCAGGCTTTTCCGGTGACCAAGTTTCCGGTATTTAACGTGGCGGATATTTGTATTAACGTCGGTATTATCTGCTTAATTCTTGCCTTTTTATTCCACCCAGAAGTCAAACCACGAGCTCAGAAATCTAAAAAGTAAGGGATGTGCCAAGCGTCCCTAAGTTACACCTCGACTGCACCCCAATTACAATTGAGCGGTATCATTTCCGAAATGGTTGAGTTTTTGGCTGTATTTAATCTATTGAGCCTCAATTATTCAGCATCTAACCTTTAGTCAGCATCTCATCCATTCAGCTGCTTTCGGGCGCGATTAGTATGACGTCTCCTCCGCCTCCGCCACCACGCACTTCTCCACCACGCACTATTTTGGGTACGGTCACGCAAGCGTTTCAGCAAACGGTTGCGAAGATCAATTTTTCGCAACTGCCGCTCAAGCCCAATGCGCGGGTTCCTAAGCTGCTGGTTGAGCAAGATAACGAGCAGCAAGAATACGCGCTCTTGGGTGAACATTACGTGGTCGGGCGAAGCTCTAAGGCCTGCGATATTGTGGTGCGCAGCCCGCTGGTGAGCCAGGTGCATCTGTCGCTGACGCGCGATCGCAACCGCCCCGGTACCCCTTTTGTCCTCAAAGATCAAAAATCGACCAACGGCATCTATCGAGGCAAAAAGCGTCTATCTTCGCTGGTGCTGCGCCACGGAGATGCGCTTACCCTGGGGCCCCCTGAGCTGACTGAGGCCGTTACCGTTCGCTATGTCAATCCGCCGCCCTGGTATGTCAGAACCTTTCGCTATGGGCTCTACGGCTCAACTGGCCTGGTGGCCCTGATCGCCTTTTGGATTGTGGCAATTGAGTGGCCCAAGATTCCGCTGCCTGTGCCTGAGTCGGTGCAGGGCCCGATCTCGGTCTACGGCAGCGAAGACGAGCAGCAGGTGCTGCTCAACCCTATTACCAACCAATCTCACATTGAGAAGGCGCGCCTGCGCGAATATTCGCCGTTTTTGCCCAAGGCCGTGATCGCGTCTGAAGACTCCCGATTTTATTGGCACCTGGGCGTTGACCCCCTGGGCGTGTTGCGAGCCCTGCTGATCAATATTCGCGGCGGCGAATTGAGAGAGGGGGGCAGCGGCGTCACCCAGCAGCTGGCCCGCAGCGTTTATCGAGAATATGTAGGTATTGACGATAGCATCGGTCGCAAAGTGCGAGAAGCGATCACGGCTCTTAAGCTCGAAACTTTTCACAGCAAAGATTACATCATGCTGCTGTATCTCAATCGGGTGTACCTGGGCAATAACCTGTACGGCTTTGAAGATGCCTCCCGGTTCTATTTTGATAAGTCGGCCCAGGATCTCACCCTGTCAGAAGCGGCCACCCTGGTGGGTATTTTGCCCGCGCCCAACGCCTTTAACCCGGTGCAAAACTATCAGGCGGCGGTGTTTTACCGCAACGGTGTCCTGGAGCGCATGACCGTTTTAGGCATGATCAACCAGGAAGATGCCCGCCGTGCCCGTCGGTCGCGCATCGAAATCAGCCCCAAAGCGCGGGAGCAGCTTCAGAGTATTCGCGCTCCTTACTTTTATAGCTACGTCTTTGACGAACTTGAAGAATTTTTAGGCACTGCCCTGGCGCGGGAGGGCAACTTTTACGTCGAAACGAGCCTGGATATCGATACCCAGCTCCAGGCTGAGACCTCACTACAGGACGGGGTGATCAATCTAGGCAGTCGCTCTGGGTTTTCCCAAGGGGCGTTGGTTACCCTAGAAAGCAGCAGCGGTGAAATTCAAGCGCTGGTGGGCGGGGTTGATTATCAGGCCAGTCAGTTTAACCGGGCGAGTCAGGCGCTGCGCCAGCCGGGCTCTACCTTTAAGGTGTTTGCTTACGCCAGCGCCTTAGAGCAGGGCATCTCACCAGGGGCTGCCTTTGGCTGCGAGGGGTTTACCTGGCAGGGCCAGTATTTTGACGGCTGCCGCTCGACCAGTGGGGCGTTAGATATGTATGAGGGGCTCGCCCGCTCTGAGAATGTGGTGGCGCTGCGGATCGCAAAAGAAGCTGGCCTCGATAACGTGCTGCGACTGGCGCGGCAGCTGGGGATCAACTCAGAGCTACAGGCGGTGCCGGGGGTGGTGCTGGGTCAGAGTGAGGTGACGCCGCTGGAAATGACCGGTGCGTTTGGCGCGATCGCAAACGGCGGTGTGTGGAATAAACCCCACGGTATTCAGCGGGTGCTCGACAGCAGCGACTGCCCCGACGAAGACAACTGGAAAAGCTGCCGCGTCATCTTTGAATTTACCGATAGCGAGTATGCTAACCGACCTGTGCTCTCGCCCGACACCGCCGATATTTTGACCACCCTCATGCAGGGGGCGGTGGCCGGGGGCACTGGTCGCAGCGCCGCCATCGGCTATGGGGAAGCGGGCAAAACGGGCACCACTAATGACAATGTGGATCTGTGGTTTATTGGCTTTGTGCCCAGGGCCGATCTGGTCACGGGCATTTGGCTTGGCAATGACGAAAACACCCCGACCTATGGTAGCAGCAGCCAGGCTGCCCAGATTTGGGGAGACTATATGGCCGAAATCACACCGTAGGGGGGGCAGGTAATCTGCCTCATCCAACTTGGCATAGTTATCAACCGAGATATTACCGATTTGATGCTGATAGAACGTTTCCACAGTCGCGAATGCAGGTATGTTACTTACGTACAACAGCGGATGTGAAGGGTGAGATTTCCTTCGAGAATAGTTGTATTCGCTTAAGCCCGTTCGTTCGATCTGGCTAGTCGCTGATCTTGCTAACCCCCTGCTGGTGCTGACTCACGTAAAGCTATGGATCATTCTGCAACCCTTCAAAGCAGCCAGCAGACCCATCCAGCATTTTCCTCTTTAAAGGAGACGATTGAGGCTAATCCTCTCAGCATTGCTCCGGAGACGTCTCTGATAGATGCAATTACCTTAATGAGCCAGGGGAGCTTGGGCGGGGCAAGCGATCCAGCTTTGGGTCAGTCACAGCGTTCAAGCTATGCCCTGGTAGTTGCAGATAGTCAACTGATGGGCATCGTGACTGAGCGAGATGTCGTTAAGCTGGCAACCCAAGCAATCGACTTTGTCAGCACGCCAGTGGCGGCAGTCATGACACAGCGATTAGTGACGCTGCAAGAGGTCGATTTGCAACATCCGTTTGCAGCACTGAGCGTCTTTCGCAAGTATCGGATTCGGCATCTGCCTATCTTGAATGCACAGCAGCAGGTCGTGGGGGTGGTCACCCCCAACAGCGTGCGTCGCGCGCTGCAGCCTTCCGATCTTTTCAAACTGCTTCGCGTCGAGGAGGTGATGTCGGTCAGCGTCGTTGAGGCCCCACCTGAGGCTAGCGTATTGGACCTGGCAACGCTGATGGCTATCCATCGAGTGAGCTGTGTGGTGATTACGCAACCCAGGGATGCCACGTCTCTAGCCAGTGCGTCTCCCTTGGGGATCGTCACCGAGCGCGATATTGTCCAATTTCAGGCGCTAGGGTTGAGCTTAAGTGCGCTTCAAGCCCAAGCCGTGATGAGCACGCCGCTGGTGTGTTTAAGCCCTGAAGATACGATGTGGAAAGCCCATCAAACGATGGCCCGCATGCGGGTAAGGCGTTTGGTGGTCACTAATGCGCAAAATACCCTGGTTGGCATTATCACCCAAACCAGCATTCTGGCATCGCT
>JBCBZL010000353.1:0-4761 GCA_039815385.1 Cyanobacteria bacterium P01_A01_bin.114 | reverse complement strand
GCATAGCTGGCTGTTAAATTTCAACCTTAAGATGCCTGTGATACTAGACTTATAGCTCGTTCTCTAGTAAGCGAAACTTCTACATCTAAGCGTGTTGGCTTCGCGTTCGTCAGTGCAATTATTAGCTGCTAAGGCTTTGCTAACGTCAAGTATCTCTAGGTTTTCATAGAAAAGCAAACATTCCAATAAAAGTTGAGAAATAATAAGTCATGCTGAATCACCATGAAATTCTTGGACACGACACGGTTTTTACCCCAGAGCAGGTTTTAGAAAATCGGGGGCGGGTTGCCATTTTTATTGATGGTTCCAATCTGTTTTACGCGGCTCTACAGCTCGGCATTGAAATTGATTACACAAAGTTACTTTGTCGCCTCACCTCGGGTTCACGGCTGTTCCGCGCCTTCTTCTACACGGGGGTTGATCGAACCAATGAAAAGCAGCAGGGCTTTTTGCTGTGGATGCGCCGCAATGGCTATCGGGTGATTGCTAAAGACCTCGTACAGCTGCCTGACGGCTCTAAAAAAGCTAACTTAGATGTTGAGATCGCTGTCGATATGATGGCCTTAGTCGGCTGCTACGATACCGCTGTTCTGGTTAGTGGCGACGGCGATCTGGCCTACGCAGTGGATGCCGCTAGCTATCGTGGGGTGAGGATCGAGGTTGTCAGTTTACGCTCTATGACCAGCGACAGCCTGATCAATGTCTCTGATCGCTACATCGATTTGGACAGCGTCAAAGACGATATTAAAAAGACCCCTCGACATCAAGGTAGCTACACCTATCGGCCACTATCCACCATTGGTGTGATGGAGGGCGACGATCAGCAGCCTTAGGTTTTGAGTCACCCCGTCTAAGTTTAGATTAGGATGGGCTACAGTCGTTTCTTGAAATAGGCTGCTGCCTCGGCATGGCTACCCCTTATGTGACTAAATGGTATCGGTTTACAGCGCTCGCGGCGGTCGTAGGCGTGCTGGGGGTGGCGATTTACACATGGCAATCTTCGCGCCAGACCCTGGAGAGTATCAACGCTGGAGAGGGGGTTGAGGAGCAAAAAGCAGGCCTGACGCTGCAAAATGTCACCCTGGAGCAGCCTGACGAAAATGGGAATTTGCTGTGGAAGGTTAAAGCAAAAGAGGTTACCTATAGCCCCGATCAGCAAATTGCCGATATCAAAGTGGTTGAGGGCGAGTTTTATCAAGACGATAAGCCTATTTACAAGGTCAAGGGCGATCGCGGCATCATAGACCAGGAGGGGCGTGAGTTTGTCTTAGAGGGCAATGTGGTTGCCACTGGGATTGATAGCAACGTCACGCTGCGGGGTCAAAAGCTGGAGTGGCAGCCTAAGCAAGACTTATTGCTGGTCGAAAATAGCATTGAGGGCACTCACCCTCAACTCAAGGCCAAAGCCCAAATTGCAAGGCTTTACAATAAGGCGCAGCGGCTTGAGCTAGAAGGGGGGGTCGTTGCATCGACGCTCCAAGAACCTTGGTTTGGTATGCAGGCGACGGCGATGACCTGGCACATTGAGCAAGAGCGCATTGAGACTCAGCAGGGTCTTAAAGTAGAGCAGTTTAGAGGCAAGGATGATCCAACCGTCGTTGATCGAGTGACGGGTAGGCGGGGAGAAGTCAAACTGGATAAAAATACGGTGCGCCTCGCCGAGGCAGTCAAACTAGAACTTTTAGAGCAAGAGCCCGTCGTGGCAACCAGCAGCGTTGCGTTTTGGAATCTTGAAGCAGAGACCATTGTGATTGACGCGCCCGTCCAGGTGCAGCAGCCTGAGCAGCAGGTGACGGTAACCGCCTCCCAAGCCCGGATGGATCTCAAACAGCAGCTCATCAACTTTATGGGTGACGTGCGTGCGATCGCAGCTAAAGATAGCTCCCAACTCACCGCCAATCGTTTGACCTGGCAAATAGAGAGCCAAGACGTGGAAGCCATCGGTAACGTTATTTACCGCCAGCAAAACCCTGCTACCGTGGTGACCGGAAAACGAGCAAACGGCAACCTCGACCGACAAACCGTCGTGGTCAGTGGCGGAGACGTCGTCACCGAAATCACCCCCTAGGGGCCAGCTCATCTCGCCCTGATATCAAACCTGCGCATCACATTCGCAGATCACATCCGCAGATTACATCCGTTGGTTACGGGTTGGGTCGCCCAAGCGATAGGGTGCTTGATTAAACTGAATTTTTGCCTTTAGCTCAGATGGGATCTCCTTTGATTTGCCCCAGCGCTGCTCTAGGGAAGCCAGTAGCTGATCTTGCCGATAGCGCAGCTCATCTAGCCCAGATCCGTAATTGATGATAGCAAACCACACAACCCCCCTTTTTTCAGTCGGAAAGGCCCCTGCCAGGGCACTCACGACAGAGAGGCTCCCGGTTTTGAGGGCCGCATGGCTGGGTAGAGTCCGATCGATCAGGGTGCCTGTGTCGGTCCCCGAGACAGGAAACAAATCGGCAATGGTGAGCTGGTGGGTCACAAGCCTGGTCTGAATTGTTTGCAGCATTTTCACGACTGCCTGGGCAGAAATCTGATTGTCTTCTCCCAGGCCAGAGCCGTTGATCAGACTAATCTCAACCGGGTTCACCCCTGCTATCTGATGAGCAATTTTCATGACAGCGGTGGGGCCACCCAGGGTTTGGGCAACTAAATCTGACATGACATTGTTGCTGTAAATATTCATCGCCTTGAGGATCGCCACCAGGGGCAGCGACTGGTGACGCAGCAGCCAGCCTGAAGCTTCATTAACGGTTGCTAGGGGAGAGCCAACCTGTACGGTGCCGTCGATCTGGATGCGGGGTTGCCCGGTTCCTGGCGGCATGGTTTGATGCTGACGCTGGACGTCATCTCCCCATGTGCTGGCGTTGAAGGCTTCTTTTAGCAAGCTGCCTGCCTCCAGCGGGTCGGTCTTGAAATTCATCACGAAGCTATCGACGATGATCAAATTGCCGGTTACTTGCTGGATGCCAAGCTGCTGGAGCGCGTTGCCCATTGCGATCGCTTCTTCCCACACAAACAGCGGATCGCTGCCGCCGCGCACAATTAAATCACCTTGCAAAACCCCATCGGCAATCGTGCCTCGCCAGCCCACCAGGGTCTCAAACCGATGATCGACGCCCCAGGTTTCAAGGGCTGCCAGGGTGGTGGCAATTTTGGTCAGCGAGGCTGCGGGTAGCCGCTGGGCTGCTTGATGTTGGGCGATGGGGTAGCCACCCACCCCCACCCACACACTTTGAAAGTCAGCGGAGAACCCAGCATTGGATAAATCAGATACGTAGCGATTTACAATTTGAGCTGCCTCTGGGTCAGCCGCTAGCTTTTGCTGCAGCCACGGTGACTCCCAGTTGGGTTTTAAGTCTAGCGAAGCCAAATCTAAGCTTTGAATTGGTTTAGAGACATTGGCCCCTAGCAGCAAGCTCAAAAAAGCCAGCGGAGCCAGTTTGACAGGAGCCAGATTGGAGAAAAATAACCAATTCATATCTGCACGTTGCTTTTTTGCCAGAACAGGTGTTTTACCCGCTAAAGATACACTAGATCTGAGAGTGATGTGTCACTAGACTGCACCAGCTATGGCTAAACCTGATCAAAATCAAGTCCTGCGCCGCTTACCGATCGTGGTGGGCGGGCTGGGCGGTAGTTTGCTACTAATCAATCGTCTGCTAACGCCAGCGCTCACCGATTCTCAGGCCAGAGCAGATGCGTTGGGGGTCATCCTCAGTGCAGTTTTGATTTTGACTGGGCTCCTGTGGCAGCAGCTCCAGCCTAAACCGCCCGATGCGGTGACTTTGACTGGCGAAGAGGGGTTTGAGTTAAAAGACGACCTGGCAGACCCGATCAAAACCGAGCTGGCCTGGGCGTCTCATCTATTGCTGACCAACACCGTCACCCGTTCTATTGTGGCGTATTCCGAGGGTACCGTGCTGATGCGCCGGGGCATTTTAGGCCCTGTCGCAGAAGTACAGCCCGGCCCCATTTTAGAACGGGTCCTCAAACAGCAAAAACCGGTCTATTTAGTCAATCTCAAGCTTTATCCAGGGCGGGTAGAGTTTGGCTACCTGCCCGAAAATACCCAAGGGGTTATTTGTCAGCCGATGGGAGAGAACGGCGCGCTGATTTTGGGGGCGAATGCCCCACGCAGCTATACCAAACAAGACGAAGCCTGGATTGAAGGCATTGCCGATAAGCTTGGGGCTAGCCTGGAAAGTGCGGATAAACCGCATCCGGTTACTTGAGTTTTTTCCGTGGGGCAATTACAGATCTTGACGTGGCCAAGGTTGATGTCTACAACCCCGGTTTCTTGAAACAAAGAAACTTCTAGGATAAGAATGGACTCAGACTGCCCTTGCTGGACGGGATATAGCATGGTTAGCTTACATAGCCCAACTGATAGACAGGATGCGATGGGAGCTGTTGAGGTCAAGGTCAAACTAACCTTGAGAAATCAATATGGGGGCCTTTAGGAATGATGCCGTTGGGGTTTATTTCAGGCAGTCCGGCATAATAAAGTCGCTTCACATGGTCAGCACTGCTAACGTCGGCAACCCCTGGTTGCTGATAACAGCGGCTTCGTAGGCAGCCTGGGTGGTCGCAAAGCCAGCACGATACACGCCGTTATTGACTGTCGGTTCGTTGATTTTTACCATTAGTCAGGAATAAAGTTGGGATATAACCTGAGAAGTTGCCTTCAATCCCTATATCTGTTTAGGTTTCAGGGAAATGAGTTACGGAAGCATCTTCGATGTCAGCACCTCCATCCCG
>JBCBZL010000010.1:0-32232 GCA_039815385.1 Cyanobacteria bacterium P01_A01_bin.114 | reverse complement strand
CCTCTTAGCTCGACTTTATCCATTCGTACAACCGTTACAGAACGGTAAATTCAGGGTTCTAGCTCTTGTTGAGGTATTTTCCATACGTCACAAAAGGGTAACAACATGGCCAAAAGGCTTGAAAAGTCGCTGTAACTACTGTGCTTTCATGGGAAACTCTCTAACCATTTGGATAAAGTCGAGCTTAGTGCAAGATCTGAGTTGAAACGTTAGACGACAACAATATCACTGCCGATCAAGTTTAGACCTGTTGATAAGCTAGCGAACTGAACTTGGGCTTGCCCCCCAATACCATCAGCATCGAAGAACAAGGCCCCGTTGCTGCTGTTGTAGATAAAGCGATCGTTAGCATCTTGGGCAGACGCACCGATTGTAAATTGATTTCCTGGCAAGGCCCCCGATTGGAGATCGTTGCCGAAACCACTCTTCCAAACTGCGATTTTATCTCCTTGTTGCCAGGTGAAGTCAGTAATTGTGTCAACATCACCAATTGCAGAGAAGAATTGAAATCGATCTGCACCAGCACCTCCTGTTAAGGTGTCACTGCCATCTGTGCCTGACCCCCCCGACAAGATATCATCGCCATTACCTCCATTGAGAATATCACTGCCAGTTTGACCCGCCAGATCATCATTGCCGTCTTCTCCGAAGATCCGGTCATTGCCCCAATCGCCCCGAAGGATGTCATCACCCGTCCAACCTAGGAGAGTGTCATTGCCACCACCACCGTAAACGGTATCATTACCCGTCCAGCCATCTAACCTATCGTTACCATTCCCCCCACTAATGTAGTCGTTACCCCCTCCGGCAAAGACAAAATCATCGCCGTTCTTTGCATAAATCGAGTCAGCATTGTCAGTGGGTGGCCCTCCTATTACACCTGAGGATTGAGAGCTAGGTGTGATAGTGTCGTTATTTTGAGTTCCTTGGATACTTGCCATAGTTCAAAAAGTTTCTAAGGTAAATACATCTGTTGTCGATTGATCGAGCCAGTATAAATTGACTTGATCCACAGAGGTCTCAAAAAAAACGAGGAGAAAATCTGCCAGCGCTGGAATCTTGTCACAAAGGTTTACATTGCCTTCAAAGAAGGTGTTAGGTCTGAGTGTTGGGTTTTAGGTAGTGGGTAGTGGGTAGTGGGTAACGGGTAGTGGGTAATGGGTAATGGGTTGTTTGTTACTTGTTACTTGTTACTTGTTACTTGCAATTGGAGTTGCCAATCACCGATTATCCATCACTAATCACTAATCCCCTGTCACCCGCTCTAGAAGTGGGATGTTAGGTGATTACAGATCTCTCGTGTGCTCTAGATTTCTATTCTTCTAAAGATTGGATGGGGCCGACAAAAGCGGCGGCTTCGGCGTCCTCTGCCTCAATGAGTTGCAACAGTTCGCGCCATATAGTCTGGAACTGGCTATCGTGCGGATCAGTTTGTAAACGGTGGGCAACCCTTGCTAGAGTGTCGTACCATACTGCTGGTGATGCAGACTGGATCTGTTGAGATCGTTCTGGCGTCAGTGCGACTCGCTGCACCGCACCTTGTAATGTAAGGTCGGGCTGAGCGCCATCCCCAGCTTGACAATACAGTTGAAAATACCAGCGATAGGTTTGATCTTCTGCCAGTGCATAGGCGGGTAGCTCAGGGAGTGTCACGCTGACGATTCCGGGTGAGGTAGGTAGGGTGAAGCGAGTTTGATACTGGCGAGTGGCTTCTCCAGGCCAGGTCAAGAGAGAAAATTCACCAAACTGAACTTCCTCAGCCCCAAAGGGAATATAAAACAGAAAGGTCGGATAGGCAGTGGCTGTTAAGACCGGATTTTCGACAGGAATGAGGGCCTGCACACTGTCATTATGGATGCTACACGAGGAATCTTCAGGATTAAGCCCACCGCCGGGTCGGGTGCCATTGAGGGGTTGGGTTCGCGGCGGAGTGGGGGGGCGTTGATGAGTTTCTATCGTGGGTGAAGGTTGAGGAGTGGGGTGAGAAGTGGTCTGGGCAGAAGCAACTTGGGGCGCTCCGACAGGACTTCCCAACACCCTGCTTCCTAATACAACTGCGATCGCAACAGGCAGCTTCCAAAAAGTCATCCTAAATTCAAAAAAAACGATAGGACAATAGCAATGTTTGCCCCATCCAGACGCGTTGTTAGCCCTGGTATAACGACTCCTGATATAACGGCTCAAAGTTGCAAACTGGATGGGGTTATAAATTCATCAGCGGCATAAAAATCGTTGGTTACACAGGTGCAACGTTAAGATAGTCGCCAATCGGGAAGATCTCGGGAAGCTGACCCTATGCTTTATCTCAGGAGTGAACTCTCTAATGGATGAGATTAAGCCCTCAGCGATGAAATCTAGCCGTTTCCCAAATCACCCAAAAGTAACCAGCTACCCATATAGACAGAATCACAGGCACAAACGGCAGCCATAGGCCTTGACTTAAAGCCGTTACACAGATGTGAAATAGTCCCCAGCTTAGCCCAGCCAATATCAACCCCAGCAGTAAACCTGATCGCAGCCAGCGAGTCTTACGGATGCGCAACCAGCTGGCTATGCTGCCCCCTATTAGCGACCCGCCCAAGATCCATCCTCCCCTGCCCCACAGCCCCAAGGGCAAGACTCTGATCAGCGGTCTTTGGTCCTGCACCGCACTCAGGAGCTGGCTCACCATGTGAGCATGGATCCACACCCCGGCCATTGTGCCATAGGGGGTATTGACAGCATCTCTGGCAACTGGGGCAGTATAGCCTACTAAGACAAGCCGATTGCGGATTCTATCTGCACTGATCTGCCCCGTTAACACCTGCTGCAAAGAAACCCGCTGACCAGGTTGGGTGGCCCGATAGTTCAACATCAGCTGAGCGCTAAACTCAGTTAAATTTTGATATCCACCAAACCGACGGGGCAGAGACGGCAAGGCCACAGCTCCAAACTGCCACTGATTATTGTCATTGACCGTTGCGGGCTTAACACCTGCCTGCCTCAGAAACCGATAGGCAAGCTGAAAACTTAAGCTATAGGGGGTCGAACAGGTTGACGGCTGAGTGGTAGCCAAATCGGGGGCATAAGATAGCAGGTGGCGACGGACCGTGCAGTTTTCTTTTTGCTCTAGTGTAAGGGCCTCACGACGCTGGAACGGCATCCGAGGTGGATAGTCTAGGGCTAAGTTGCTAAAGCCAACTTGCTCAATCAGCTGATCGTCCGAAAACTCAGGGGGGTGTCCATAGTCTTGATCGCCCTGATCATAGGCACAGGCGATCAAAAGGTTCGAATGCTGACGAAATTGATCAAGGAGTGCCTGACGACCTGCGCCCCTGGGGCGATACCGATGCATATCGAGGGCGATCGCAACCGGTTCAAACGTCTGAAGCGCCTCAACGGTTTGGGCCAAGACTGCGTCGCTGAGCGGGTAGCCCCCTAGTTCATTTAGGTCGGCCTGGGTGACTTCGACGACCAGGATGCGGGAGTCAATGGCCTCGGCGGGTCGCGATCGCATCAGATGATCGTAAGCCGCCAGCTCGAAGGGTTGCAAAACGCCTAGATGACGAATGACCAAAACCACCAGCGTCACCAGCACACTCATCCAAAGCACCCTAAGTCCTGGAAAGCGTTGTTTGTGAGGGGGTAGAGCCGGCTCAGCCGGGGCTAGGGCAGGCAGCACTGACCGAAGGGGGGGCTCAGGATAACCTTGCAAGGTTATCCAATCGGGCGGCATCACCAGAGGGTTTTGATAAATCACCGGCAGCCAACTGGCACAGGGAAATCGATGTTCTAGCCCCTGTAATCGCTCTCGAGCCTGTCGCATAGCCAGATAGAAAGACTCTCCTGAGGCAAAGGCTTTCAAAAAGTACGTTAAAAAAGCAGCTGCCACCTGATCGGCCACTGGCTCCCTCATGACAATCATCTGCGGGATTTGCAGTTGCTGGAGTTCTTGCACCAGCCCTAACCCGTCGCAAGCGTTGAAGATCGCCAGCTGTAAACCTTGATTAATAGCCTTGCGCAAACCATAGCGGAGTTCTGAGAGGGTCAGGCTGTCTGTCTGGTTAATATAAATCCGCCCGTGCCTACGATAGGTTTCACTGTGCCCTGCAAAGAACAGAATATCCCACGGCGTTTCCCATAGATGATCGCTGAGCTGTTGGCGATCGGGCTCGACTAAAAATGTCACCTCAGCCTGAGGCAGCTGATCCAGCACACGACGATCGGTTTCGACATTGATGCCGTGGCTATTCCCCAAAATTGACAGGATTCTAACCGGGTGGGGGGACGTTGTCCTCTTAACTCGCGCCGATTCATACTCGGGGGTACTAAGGGCTACCTCAGCATTTGGGTATCGCTCAAAAAAGGTCCACTCATGCCAGGGCAGCTTTTGCAGATTGAGATCCTGGGTGCGGATCAAAAATCGAATCGCGTCGTCACGACTGAGCGCTTCTCGCAGGCGGCGATCAATGGGTCGAAACGACTCGGCATTGAGCCATGCCCTAAACTGTTCTTTAAGGGCCAGGGCTGATTGTTGACAATCTGTCAGGCGCTGATTAATGGAGCCCTTGTGAATAATTTTTTGACCTTTAATTCGCAGTGGGATTCCTAAAGGACGATAGATTTCTTGCCAATGATGCTGTAGCTGGGTCACCATGGCTGGATCTGGGGGCAAAAAGCCTTTTACCTTCAGGGTCTGAAATGTTTTCTCAGTCTGAATCTCTAAGGCTGCACGAAATCCGGCGATGTGGAAATCTCCGTCTAGGTCTAGGATGACCCGCTTACCCATTTGTGTGCTCCTCAGCAGATGTTCTCCTACTTGTTGGTTATATCTCAAATAGTTCTGTCAAGGTCAACTGATCGAGGCTGATCTGGATGCTGAAGCTTTCCCCCGACCCGCCACTAAACTGAAATTCTAATCCCTCGCTCTGGCGACCTTCGGCTTGTAAGACGGGGGTATTTGTCTCATCCATCACCACCAGCTGTAGCGTAGGGGGCAGATAGGCTTGATTTCCAGTTGGATACAGCTCCACTGTGATATTAAAGGCTGAACTTGCTTGGGCAGAGGATGGGCCAGAAGATAGGCCAGAGGATGGGGCAGGCGCAATCCCAACGATGAGTAAAACTCGGGCCTCAGAGCCTAGGGCTAAAAATTTACCCTGCTTCATCCCCACCTCGGCAGGTTTAATCAAGTCGGTTCTCGTCAAGGGAATTCTAAAGCTAAAGGCAAGTTCCTGTGCTTGCCATTCAGCCATCAGCGTGTCCAGATTAGTCCAGCCAGCGTCAACAGCCTGGATGAGCCATTGCTGTAGGGTCACCCTTGCCGACAGGGCCGCTGCCTGGGGATGTAGTTTATCTAAATAGGCAGGGAACGTCTCTAATGGCTGTAATTGTTCAAGGGTGACGATCTCTGTCTGAATTTTGGGCAGAAACCCCAATAGAGTTGCCTCAGTCAGATCTGTATTGACCTGAATAAATAGATAGCCAATTCGATCGGTCCATACCTCTGATGGCACCGCCCAGGTGGACGATGCTGGCAACACCGGGCGACATTCTAAACGGCCCAGGTCACTCACCCAGAGATCGGCGGTGTCGGCCAAAACCTGTGAAACCGGGTGCCAGCTTTCACTTTTTGCTGGATGGGTTTTGATGCCCAAACAGGTCAGGTAAAATTGTACCGCCTGTACGCTTAATGCATTCAGGTAGACCTGTTTCCGCTTTTGGGGTTCGGAATGGGGTTGGTAAGCCCTTTGAGCCGCTTTGTGGAAGGTCTCTGTCAGCGGCACTGTGAAAGGAGCCTGATCGGGTTTGACAGTCATGGTCTTAACAAAAGGTGGGGTGGGTCATGGGGGTAGGGGAGATTTTTTTAGGTAGAAACATTTTTCAGGTAGAGATATTATTTTTGAGGATTGGGGCAAATTTGGTTAAACATCTTTGGTAAAAAGAACTGAGGGTGACGACTTTGACATCTAATTCCGCAGAGATTTCTTTCCATGAATAGCCGCCTAAAAATCGGAGGGCGATGTATTGAAAGTTGGCGGCTGGTTTTCGCAGGATGTGAGTCCTTTTGAACACGCCCTCTGGATCGCTTTGGATACATTGAATCACTGCCTCTGAGAGAGAGGGGGTAGCTTGCGATCGCAGCTCCATCGGCTCCTGCTTATCTAACACATCAAGGGTGATCCGCTTAATTTGAGAACGATCTATCCCCTTGGGGGCCGTTGGCATCACATCGCGGCTGGCCTCAATAAAAAAACGTTTTTTCATCAAGAAATTGGCCCATTGCAGCACCTCTAACTCTGGGTTATACCGATCAATCGCCTCACATAGATATAAAAATAAGCGCTGCTGCGCTTCGGCATAAATATCCTCATAAAAGCCATAAAACTGACCTTGATAAGGGCGCACCAATTTCCTTGATTGACAAAGTTTCCCAATCAGCTGAGCCAGAGCCCGCTGCCGTTGGGGAGTTTTGGGTAGAGCCTGCTGCGCTTCCACAGCGAGCTGCTTCAGCTGTTCATCCAAAGTCATGGTGAGGTCATGGTGAGGTCAAATCAGTGTCCTTAAAGACAACTCGCTGATTGTTAGCCCATATTCTGTCGAATTTCAAAGTTTTTGCAAAAGTTCATACATTACGCCTCTCCCCCTCTCCCCCTTTTCCTATCATCAATCACCCTAATTTCTAAGCTTGACGCTGTAATAGGATCGCTCACGCCTGTTCTGAAGATTCTTAAGATCTCTGGAGAGGGCTATGAACGGTTGAGGGCGACCGATAAAATCAGACTGTCCTCCGCTGGGTGATCTGAAAGTCGTGCTCAACCCCCTCAAGAATTTACCGCTGCGGGCCTTGCTGATACTGGCTTTTGTTGGGCAGCTTTTAGGGATTGTGGGTCTAGTGGGCTATCTGTCTTTGCGCAATAGCCAAAAAACCGTTCAGACGCTGGCCGATCAGCTGCGCCAAGAGCTGACTGCCCGAATTGAGCGGGAGCTACAAAGCTATTTTGAGACCCCCCATGGCATTAATCGGCTGAATGCCGCTGCGTTTGCCCGGGGCGAAATTGACGTCGAGACTGCCCGTTTTGGTGAGGCCCACCTCTTTCAGCAGATGAAGATTGCGTCGAATGTGGCCTTTGCTTACTGTGGCAGCGCCAACCAGGGAGAGTTTTTTGGGGTGCTGAGATCGCCCCAGGACGGCTCTCTACAGCTGTCCTATGGTAACCGCACCAACGGATTTTTACGGCACTATAGGAGTTTAGACGTCGTCGGGCTGCGCACCTTTAAGCTATCCCAGGCGACGAAACCCTACGATGCCCGGCTACGACCCTGGTACCAGGCGGCTATCAAAGCCCAAGGCCCCGCCTGGACAGAGGTCTACATTGCGTTTACTACCGGGCTACCCAACGTCACCGCCAGCTTACCTGTATATGATCGGTCTGGGCGTCAGCTGTTGGGGGTTTGTGCTACCGATGTGGTTCTCCCAGAAGAGTTTCGCAGCTTTCTCAAGTCTCTAGAGATTGGCGTCAGCGGTCAGGCCTTTGTGATCGATCGCGACGGTCACCTGATTGCAAACTCTACGGATGAGCCCCTGATGGTGGGCGAAGGCGATAATGCTCGTTCGCTTCAAGTTTTAGAAAGCCAGGACGAGCTGGTGCAGGGGACAGCCGCCTATCTTCAAAACACCTTCGGTAACTTTGCCAGCATTACTCAACCCCAACGATTAGAGTTTAAGCTCGACGGCCAGCGCCAGTTTTTAGATGTGGTCCCCTTCCGTGATGGGTTTGGGTTGGACTGGCTGATTGTGGTGGTGGTGCCCGAGACGGACTTTATGGGACAGATCTATGCCAATACCCGCATCACTCTGCTGCTGGCCCTGGGGGCGATCGGGATTGCGATCGCAGTCGCTATTTTGGCTGCGCGAGGGCTAACTCGCCCCGTGTCTGACGTGTGTCGCGCTGCCGAAGAAATCGCCAAAGGCAATCTTGATCAGCGGGTCACGGCCACGCCAATTCGAGAAATGAAGCGACTGGCTCATACGTTTAATAGCATGGCCGTGCAGTTGCAAAACTCCTTTGCTGCCCTCCAGCAAAGCGAGGCTACCAACCGGGCTATTGTCAATGCGATTCCAGATCTACTGCTCCGCACCCGGCAAGACGGTACCTATTTAGATATTGTGGGTCGAGAGCGGGTGCTCAAGCTGCATAACGACAGTCAGCTTGCCCCCGGGTCCCACGTACGAGATTCTCTACCGCCAGATTGGGCAGCCAAGCGCCTGGCGCTGATCCAGCGGGCGCTAGATACTGGCGAACTTCAAATCTACGAGCAGCGCCTCAAGGCCGACGATCAGTGCCAAGACGAAGAAGTCCGCCTGGCCGTGCTAGATCAAGACGAAGTGTTGATTATGGTGCGCGACATTACCCAGCGTAAGCGGGCCGAGGCCGCTCTACGCATTGCCGAAGAAAAATACCGCAGCATTTATGAAAATGCCCTAGAGGGTATTTTTCAATCTGATCAGGCTGGCCGGTACATCAACGTCAACCCGGCTATGGCTAGCCTGTATGGATACGCGGCACCCGCTGACATGGTGAGTAGCATTTCCAGCATCGCCGAGCAGATTTATGTGGATCCTGCAGACCGAGACACTTTTGCTCACCTGTTGGCCACCCACGGCGAAGTCAAAGGCTTTGAATATCGCAGCTACCGCAAAGATGGCAGCATCATTTGGGTCGAAGAAAATACCCGAGCTGTGCGAGATGACAGCGGCAAAATTCTCTATTTTGAAGGCATCGTTAAGGACATCACTACGCGCAAGCAGCGAGAGGCCGATCTAAAATACCAGCTCGAAGAACTTCGCATTGAAATTGATGAACAAAAGAAAGCCAAGGATGTGGCTCAGATTACCGAAAGTCTCTACTTTCAGGATATGCAGGACGAGATCGCCCAGATTGACCTGGATGAATTCTGGAACTAGACACTTACCAGTCATCGATTTCGTCAGCGCCTTCAAGCCACTGCTGTAGATCGCGATCGCGCTTGGCGGCGTTAAACAAATGCAGTCCAAAATCTTGAGATAGCGCTTCGCAAACCTTAACCCCGCGAACACTGTTTCCTTTCGCGTCTAGGGGGGGTGAGAAGGTACCAATCCCAAGTTTGCCAGGTGCAACCGCAGTGATGCCGCCCCCGACCCCACTTTTAGCAGGCAGCCCCACCCGATAGGCCCACTCACCCGAGGCATCGTACATACCGCAGGTCAGCATCACACTCACAACGTCTTGCACATACTCCTCATCCAGTGCCCGCTGCTGCGTGACCGGGTTAACCCCGCCGTTGGCCAGCGTGGCCGACAGCATGGCCAAATCGCGAGCACTCACCATAATCGAGCATTGTTGAAAGTAGAGATCTAAGGTTTGATCAATGTTGTCGCTGACCATGCCAAAATTGAGCATCAGGTATGCCATCGCCCGATTTCGGAAACCCGTAGCTTTTTCGGATAAAAAGACAGGCACATTGATGTCGTGCTCCCGCCCTGTATAGCGTTTGAACATTTCTAATACCCGCTTCAGGCGTTCGGTGCCGTTTTCCCCTTTGATTAAGTCCGTAGTGGCGATGGCCCCTGCATTCACCATCGGGTTATAGGGGCGGTTAGTTTTCTCATCCAACACAATTGAGTTAAAGGCCTCTCCGGTGGGCTCTACGCTCACCTTGCTATTCACATACTCCCGTCCGTGATCTTCCAGCGCCAGGCCAAACACAAACGCCTTCGAGATCGACTGAATTGAGAATAGCTGATCGCATTCTCCCGCTTCAAATATCTGCCCTGCGGCGGTCACGGCACAAATCCCAAACCACTCTGGTTTGGCTAAGGCCAGCTCAGGGATATAGTCAGCGATCGCACCCTCGTTCAAGGATTGATACTTTTCGTGCAGATCGTTCAAATAATTTCGAAAGGGCGACGTCATCGCCGTAATCGAACTAGCCAGGGATTGCAAATCTCCGATATTTGACATATCTATACCTCTACAATCCTATCCCTCTACAATCTGCTGGGCTACTCGACGAAATTCCTGGCTTACCGGGTGTTCTGGATATTTCACGCAAAACACGCCTTCGCTGGCGAGCTGGACCAGATCCTCTGAGAGCGGAAAAACCCCGGCCACCTTTTCACCATAGGCTTCCTCAACTTTCTGCTGAAGAGCTTCCCGATTCAGGGTGCTGTAGACCTTATTCAGCGTAAGCAGCATTTTACGGACGTTTAGCTGCCGGGCCACATCCATAGTTACTGCCGTGCCCTGATAATCTTGCTTATCGGGGCGCAAGATCAAGATCAGCACATGGGAAATAGCAATCGACAAAAAGGTTTCCTTGGATAGCCCCGGATGGGTATCTAAAAACAGATAGTCTAACTGCAGGGCTTTTACCAAGCGACGAAACCCATCGTTCATCAGCTTGACGTCGTAGCCGTCTTTCAAAATACGGGCGATGTCGTCGACTTTGACGCTGGCGGGCACCAGGTAAAGCTTGCCTTCGCCCTCAATGCTGACATTGGCACTAACATCGTAGGCCGTCTCTTCGATCGAATTTTCACCCCAGAGATAGTTGTTGAGAGTGGTGGGGCTTTGCTCGGGTTCTAGATTAAACAGATTGTGAATGCCTGGGGAAGGCACATCGGTATCGACGACGCCAACCCGGTAGCCTTGCAGCGCCACCGTCGTTGCTAAGTTGGCAGTAAAGTTAGATTTGCCCGTACCGCCTCGGTAGGAGTGAATGGATATAACTCTGGGCATGGGTAAAAACTCAAGGACGGACTTGCGATATAAGCATCAGCCTAATTACTTTAGTTACGAATATCAGATTTATCTCTAACTGTAAAAATTATTAATTTTTTTATCTAATTTGGCTTTAAATCCGCTTTAGATTTTAGCAAAAGTAGCTTCCATTACAGAAAAATTAGTTCGACTGACCCAGTCCTAATTCAGTGGACAGTTCTGGATCGTAAATGCCCCCTTCCCAATTTTTTGTCGCTTTCACTTGCTCAGCGACCAACCCTTTCACCTGCCAGAAATTTGCGTCTCGAAGATTGGCCCCTTTCAAGTTTATTCCGGTCAAATTCGCGGTTCGAAGATTGACACCTTACGGGGTTAGACAAAAACGAGCGTCTTTTTATGAAAAAGTATGAAGTCAAGGGCAGATGCTATATAAAGTGAGTTTTTCCTTATTCGGTATTAAATTTTAGATTGAGATGCAAAATTCAAATGAGTGTGTCACACTTTTGCAAAGTTGAGTCCATACAGGCAGGGAAATGTCTATACAGATAGGTCTTTACGATTTTTTTGCCTACACGTTACCTGGTTTTCTGTGCTTATCAGTTCTAGGGTATGCGGGGGCGAGTTTGGGGCTATTTCAATTCAGCTTCCAGGTTTTCAATACCTTGTCAACGCCTTTTGTTTTAGCCAGTTTGGCAGTCTCTTACATTATAGGGATGTTTCTAGAACCGATTGCTAAAAGGTGGTATCGGCTTTTGCAGCCTAAGAGCAAAAAGACAGATATATTTCATGAGTTTAAGACCAGACATCCCGATTGGGAGATTAATGTCTGCCCAGAGGATGCTGGGCTGATGCGAGCCTATATTAAGCAACAGAAAATAGAATTAGCCCTTGATATTGAGAAACTGGGTGCGACCAATAAAATGTTGCTGAACTTCAGTTTAGGATTCGCAGCGCTTGCTGTGATTTCCCTACTACTGCTATTTATCAATGGGTTTCAGTTCCTGCAGTTAGTGATATTGCTCGTAGCAGCAGGGCTATCTGTGGTTGCAGCTTCAGAAGCCGCAAAGTTTGATCGGTGGTTTCATTATCTGACTTTAGAGTCTATGGCCACTTTTAGTTTGAATCCATCTGACCAGGTTATTCATAAAGGCTCTAAGTCTATACGCAGCTACTCAAAAGAGACAAAAGGAACTTCTGAGGGCTAACAGAGTAAGCTATTCTCTTGCCGTGCAGACAATCCGCTATCGTTTGTGTTCTGGATTCTTGAAATCGGTTTTACACCCAGCATCCCAGACATCGGGCTGGTTGCCGTGGGCTGGAATCCCGCCGTTGTCTTTCAGCATTCGGGCCATGTGCATGCAGTTCCACGCCAAAAAGGTGGTATTGCGATTGGTGAAGTCGTTTTCTGGACCGCCAGACCCGGAGTCTAAATAAGAGGGGCCTGGGCCGACTTCGCCTAGCCAGCCCGCATCAACCTGGGGCGGAATGGTATAGCCAATGTGGGATAAAGAAAACAAAATATTCATGGCGCAGTGCTTGATCCCATCTTCATTGCCGGTGATCAGGGTAGCCCCAACTTTGCCATAGTCTCGATACTGGCCTTTTTCGTTTAACACATGGGTATACCCATACATGCGCTCCAAGACGCGATTGCAGACTGAGCTTTTTTCACCTAGCCAAACCGACGTGCAGAGCACCAAAATATCAGTTGCGTCAATCTCTTTTTGGATTTGCGGCCAGTCATCTCGATCCCATTCATCGGTTTCAGACATGTCTAGCCCTAACCCAGCTGGGATTTCGTAGTCTACTGGGCGGATCACTTTGGTTTGTACGCCGTTGGCTTCAAAAATGGTTTTGGCGATATTAATCACCCCTCGGGTGTGGGAGAGTACCGGCGTTCGATTTAAGGTGCAGTTTAGAAAAAGTGCGGTCAAGTCGCTATAGTTTGTGGGTGCTGTCTTGCACTGGTGCTCGGTAATTTGAGCAAGTTGTTCTGACATGGCGGTAGAATTTGGGTTAGACGACATTGTTTTTTTTCAGAGACTAACAGAATGGGTCTTCAGACCAAAGCTTTGTTTGGATAACGTTACTTGTTTAGACTCAGGCGACTAGCAGAATTGCGGAATAGATGACTGCCCCCGTCAAAAACAGGCCAAAATGGCTCTCTTGGTTCTCGGGAAGTTCTTCTTTCATTACATTGAGAATAATGCCGCCCGCGACTAAGGCCCAAATTGCAGCAACGGCGGCGGCGTTAAAGTGCACAACCTCGCCAACAGCCCAGCCGAAAAAAATAGCGGCTGCCAGTATCCAACGCCCCAGCCGATCGTAAATCTGTTTGTGATGCTCTCGCAGGCCAACATCGTTGACAATAAAATGGAGTGCCAGGGCAATGAAGAGCAGCAGACATGCGAGTAGCCCGTGATCGGCAGATTCTCTAAATAGATAGCCTAGAACCGCGTTGTAAATTGAAAAAGAGAAAATGTGTACCCAGAAAATACCCGGTTGGGTAGAGTTGTCTCCGGCCATTTTTTGATTGTGGCGTCGCGATCGCACCGCCAGTTTCTCTAGACCGTAAAAAATGGCGAGCCCGGCCAGCGCGAGCAAATAGGCATGGTTCTCTAAGTAGTCAACCAGCAGCCCTCCATTATGTTCAACTTCTGCTTGAGCTTTGCTGAGCTCTGGAAACACATCTAAAAAGATGTAGGCAATTGAAATGCCCCCGGCCAACGAGATCCACCAGCGATGGGGAATACTAGCCAACCATCGCGATCGGCTCGCAAACACGTGCACTAACGCCAGGCAAACAGCTAGAAGAAATCCTAAAATGCTGACACCATATGCCATTTGTCTGTCCTTAACTGATTGGGTTAGCGGCCCCTCAAAAGCAATAGGGCGAGCTTGCTGGAGTCGCCTTCAGTTTCAACTCCGCTTGTATCCTAATATTTGCCCTGTACTTTTTTACAGCTGGGTCTTAAGAATTAATCTACTTTTAATTCATTTCATAAAGTAAAGTACTATCATCGTCGCGACCGACTCAGGAATTGTGACGATGAGCTTAAGCGGTAAAGTTGCCCTGGTCACTGGCAGCAGTCAGGGCATTGGCAAAGAAATTGCAATTCGCCTGGCTAAAGAAGGGGCAAAAGTTGTTATTAACTATCGATCTCATCCGGAGGGGGCTGATGCGGCTGTAAAAGAGATTCAAGCTTTGGGGGGAGACTGCCATCCGGCTGAGGGCTACTGCAATCAAGATCGGGGCTACAGTGTTGGGGCCGATTTGGGCATGGTTGACGACGTTCGTCGATTGGTGACAGACAGCATTGAGCATTTTGGGCAACTCGACATTCTGGTCAATAATGCCGGCATTGAGAAACACGCGCCGTTCTGGGAAGTGACTGAGAAAGACTACGATGCGGTTTTGAACGTCAACTTAAAGGGTGTGTTTTTTGCTGCCCAGGCCGTGGCCAATCATTTAATAGAAACCCAGCGCCCTGGCAAGATTATTAACATTAGCTCGGTCCATGAAGATTTGCCGTTTCCTAACTTTGCGGCGTATTGCGCTAGCAAGGGGGGGCTCAAAACCCTGACGCGCGATCTGTCAGTTGAGCTGGCCCCCTACGGTATCACCGTTAATAATGTTGCCCCCGGTGCGATTGAAACGCCGATTAACACCAATTTGCTCAACGATCCTGAAAAACTCAACGCGCTGCTCAAGAATATTCCCTTAGGTCGGCTGGGGCAGCCCGGAGATGTGGCGGGGCTGGTGGCCTTCTTGGCATCTGACGAGACTGGCTATATTACGGGCAGTACGCTGTTTGTGGATGGGGGGCTGACGTGGAATTATCAGGAGCAGTAGGGGTGGGTGATGGGTAGTGGGTAGTGGGTGATGGGTAGTGGGTAGTGGGTAATGGGTAGTGGGTAATGGGTGATGGGTAGTGGGTGATGGGTGATGGGTCGTTTGATATTATTTCTGAAATTTTATGGGGTTTACAACTGATACGGGTATTCGAGTTCCTGCTGTTACCACCGAGCAAATGATTGAAGTGGATCGGCTGGCGGTTGAAGAGTTGGGGCCAAATCTGTTTCAGATGATGGAAAATGCCGGGCGTAATCTGGCGCTGCAGGCGATTGAGTGTTTGGGCGATCGCTGGCGAACGGCCAAGATTGTCGTGCTGGCTGGCACGGGGGGCAACGGCGGCGGGGGCATTTGCGCAGCCCGTCATCTGGCCAATCGGGGAGCCGATGTGAGCCTTTGTCTATCAGCAGCTGACAGACTCCGAGAGGTTCCCCGGGACTATTCTTTTCCCTTCGACCATCGCTATCGCATTCCGCTTGAGGTCGAAAAAACCTGACGCCATCCTGTCCCTATTCTTCCCATGATCCTAAAATTCGGACGAGACATCTGCGGTAATTTAGCTAACGCCGAGCAGAGAGAATGGCTGGTCACCAACGGCATTGGTGGCTATGCCTGCGGTTCTATATCGGGGGTATTAACTCGTCACTATCACGGGCTTTTGGTTGCAGCCCTTAAGCCCCCCCTGGAGAGAACTCTGCTGCTGACCAAGCTAGATGAGCAGGTTGGCTATGCAGGCAATGATTACAGTCTGTACACCGATCGCTGGGCTGATGGCACCGTCGGTCCTCAGCGCTATCGGCTCATAGAGCAGTTTTATCTCGAAGGGACGATACCGGTCTGGGTGTTTGCCTGTGGCGATGCGCTGATAGAAAAGCGAGTCTGGATGGAACAGGGGGCGAATACGACCTATATCCGTTACACCCTAAAGCGAGCGAGTCAGCCGCTTTCTCTCTCTCTCAAAGCTCTGGTGAACTATCGTAACCACCACGGCAATACCCAAGGCAGTGACTGGCAGATGCAGGTAAACGACAGACCGGAGGGGGTCGAGATCCGCGCATTTGAGGGGGCAACGCCATTTCATCTAATGGCAACGGCAGCCAAAGTCTCTTGTGCCCATACCTGGTATCAGGGCTATACCCTGGCAACTGAGCAATATCGGGGGATTCATCCCTATGACGATCATCTCCATGTGGCTAAGTTCGAGATTGATTTGACAGTAGGGCAGTCTCTTACCCTAGTTGCTAGCACCCGACCAGATCCTAGTCTAGATGGAGCAGCCGCTCTCGAACGACAGCGCAGTCACGAACAGGCTTTAATTGGATACTGGTATGCAAATCCGCAAGTTTCTGGGAAGGAGATTCCCCTCTGGCTAGAGCACCTGGTGTTAGCTGCCGATCAGTTTATTGTCGATCGAGCGGTGGCAGGCCAGCCTGGCAAGACCGTGATTGCGGGCTATCCATGGTTTGGTGACTGGGGGCGAGATACGATGATTGCTTTGCCGGGGCTTGCGATCGCAACCAACCGCCCCGACATTGCCCAGCCCATCCTCCGCACCTTCGCCCAATACCTCGATCGGGGCATGCTCCCCAATCTCTTCCCAGAGGCCGGTGAGACGCCGGAATACAATACTGTTGACGCCATTCTCTGGTATTTCGAAGCGATTCGAGCTTACTTCGAAGCCACCCAAGATCGGACGCTGTTGGCTGAGCTTTTCCCTGTGCTAGCCGAGGTGATCGACTGGCATCAAAAAGGCACCCGCTATAATATTCACCTCGATACTGACGGGCTGATCTACGCAGGCGAACCCGGTGTGCAGCTCACCTGGATGGATGCCAAAATTGGGGACTGGGTAGTCACCCCTCGCATCGGTAAGCCGATTGAAATCAGCGCCCTCTGGTACAACGCCTTGCTGAGCATGACGCGGTTTGCCCAGCAGCTTGGGAAACCGGCTGATCTTTACCAACAACTTGCCGACCAGACTCGCCAAGGATTCCAGCGATTTTGGAACCCGGCACAGGGCTACTGCTATGACGTGTTGGATGGCCCAGCGGGGGACGATGCCTCTTTACGGCCTAATCAGATTTTTGCCGTCTCGCTGTCTGCAATGAAATCTTCAGAGCTACTCTCCTCTGAACAGCAGAAGCAGATTGTGGATGTGGTAGCCCAGGCGCTAGCGACGTCGTATGGGTTGCGATCGCTCGCCCCCGCTCACGCTGATTACAAAGGCCACTATGGGGGCGACCCCCTCACGCGAGATGGGGCTTACCATCAGGGGCCGGTTTGGGGCTGGCTGATTGGCCCCTTTGTGCAAGCCCATCTCAAAGTTTACAAAGATCCTGCCACGGCGCGTAGCTTCCTCGACCCGATGGCCGATCACCTGAGGTCAGGCTGCATTGGCACCCTTAGCGAAATCTTTGACGGTGACCCGCCGCATCAGTCTCGGGGGGCGTTTGCCCAAGCCTGGAGCGTGGCCGAGGTACTGCGAGCCTACGGGTTAACAATCTAAGATCGCTGCATCAGACTGCGCATCAGACTATGACACCACCAGCGAGTCATAGCTATACCACTCAGCGGGGTCGAGTACGTCGGCTGGGGTTCGCGCATCTCCTAAAAGCGTGAACATCTGACTGTTTAAGCTGTGCCCTTGAGGGCCTTGACCGTTGACTGGGCTATAGCTGCGTCCGTTTTGTACCATCCACGCCTCCCAAATCCGATCAACGTTGCAGTGGTTGAGAAAAAAGACCGGATCGTTTGGAGACGTGGCCGGACTCATGTCGCCGCCCACCCAAACGTGGACAAGATTGTGCAGGTCAACAAACCGATCTGGCGTGGCGGGCTCCCAACCTTCGAGAATACTGCGATGACCGGGGGTGCTAGCTTCCCAAGGAAACGCGTCATAGCTGCTTTGATTCATCGCGACCCGCACAGAAGCTCGATTGGGTAAGGTTTGAAACTCAGGGATAGATTCTTCAGCGACTGAGCGCCGCAGACGACGATCGATCATAGAAATTATGCCAGTCGTTGGCGATTGCCATAGCCTTACTCGCATTCGACCACAGGGGCCTGCTGTTACCGAACCGTTGGTGTTACCGATGCCGTTAGCGCCCCACAGGGGTGAGCGAATCTGCTCAGACTGGGGCAGGTCACCATCAGCAGCCCAGTCCCAATAGGGCAAACCAAAATCAGGATCATCCAGGACAATTTGCATCCACTGCTCAAGCAAGATCATGAAATGCCGGTGCCAGGGTAAGAAGATGGGGCCGCTATGGGCAGCATTTCGGCCGCCCCCGCCGAGCGGCAGGGCCATCGCCGCCGAGTGCCACAGCACAAACAGATCCCAATAGCTCAGGTTGCCATCCCCTTGAATCTGGAGCGTCGGAACAACAGTGGCAAGCACCTGCCGCGCTTGTGCTGCGGTAACGCCTGAGTCAGCCTCATCCAGAGCCACACAGGCATCGAGAAATCTGTCCATCACAGTCAGAACGTTTCGTCTAATGGCTGCCATTAGTGGTGTCCTCCTTGGTGGCTAGGGTCAGAGTGGCTAGAGTCAGAGTGGCTAGGGTCAGCAGTATCACCTCCAGGATGCTGTTCTAACTCTGCATCAATCAGGCGTTTGATCAGGTCAATCATAGAGGGGTAGGCATAGTTTGGTAGCCCATGACAGTGGACACGCCCCCGATCGTCTACCATCAAATGATTTTCAAACAGCTTGCCGTCGATCGTGATTTCGTAATAGGTTTTGATGACGATTTCTTTGCCTTTGTGCTCGGCTCGCCGCACAGACATATTGTTAGAATGACCGTGGCCAGGGCTTTGAACGTCATCGCGCTGATAATTGGGTGAAATCTTTTGAGAGAGATTGCCAATACCTTGCTGAGCACGGGTTTTTAGCTCACTCATCCGATCGGCAACAGAGGTGACATACTTGTCTTTTGGAAATCTTTGCAATGGTTTTCCATCGGGGCTTGTAAAAGGTTGATTGCCAAGGACATCAAAGTCCTCACCGGCTTCGCCGGTCTGGCTGACGTAAAAACTGTCGATATCCTCAGCGAGGACATGTCGCTTAACGGTGGCCGCTCCGCAGCCGCAGCTTGACGGCTTAGACGCACTGTAGCCACACTTGCAATCAGGGCCACAGTTGCACACGTAAAGAGATTTAGAGATAAATGATGCAGGCATGAAGCATACTCCTTTTAGATTGCCGCAGTCTGCTAAACCCCATTGGGTTACTTGAGGTTTTTCTTTTGGGAAACAACAGATCTGTCCCGTAGAGCGAACTACGGGCTGGATGGGACTGCGGTTTAGGTGTTTTCTCAATAGGAACTGCTATTGTCTAATCAGCGTTGCCTAATCAGCGCTGCCTAATCAGTGTTATTTAGTAAGGTTACATATTGTTGAGATAGCGTTTCCTGAGTGCCACCTAGTTTGTGAGATATCCTTATTTAATATAGAGATACTTCTTTTCGTTTGCAGTACCCTCATAGGTACTTTTTAATCGCTATATTCAACCTCCATTGTAAGTATTCAATCGCTATGATCCCTCGAGTCTCCCTACAGTCAACGCTCTCAATCGAGGTAGAACAGTTTTTGAAGAGGCTTGAGCACACTCCGTTTGCCGGGGAAATTCGGGCAGATTTTGCCAGTCGGCTACTTGCCTCGACCGACAACAGTATTTACCAAATTGTGCCCCAGGCGGTGCTCCATCCCCGCACTGCTGAGGATGTGGTGCAGGTGTTTCAGCTGGCAGCGCAGCCAGCGTTTCAATCGATCACCTTCTCACCCCGAGGCGGCGGCACTGGCACCAACGGTCAGTCGCTTTCTTCTGGGATTATTCTTGACTGCTCGAAATATATGCGCCAGATTCTGGAAGTTAACCTCGCTGAAGGGTGGGTACGGGTGCAGCCAGGGGTGGTGCTCGATCAGCTGAATACTCACCTCAGAGCAGACGGTGTTTTCTTTGCGCCCAATCTGTCGCCCAGCAGTCGGGCAACCCTGGGGGGCATGATCAACACTGACGCCTGTGGCAAGGGCTCTCGTATCTATGGCCGCACCAGCGATCATATTTTAGAGCTGACCTGGGTGCTGACTGACGGCACGGTGGGGAGTTCTTCAGCGATATCAGGTGAACAGCTTTCTCAGCAAAAAGCCTCACCCGGTCGCCTTGGGCAAATCTATCATCAGGTGGATGAAAGTGTCACCCAGCATCAGGAGCTGATTGCCCAGCAGTTTCCCAAAATGCCGCGTTTTTTGACGGGTTATAACCTGGCCAAGGTTTATGGAACAAGGGGTTTTGATCTCAACCGCATTTTGGCAGGTTCAGAAGGGACGCTGGCCGTGATCACAGAAGCGAAGCTAAAGCTGACCCCGATTCCCCATCACAAAGTCATGTTTGTAATTCACTATGGCTGTTTTGATGATGCTCTAAATGCGGCTCAGTCTTTGTTAAATCATGCCCCTGCTGCGATTGAAACGATTGACGATACAATTCTTGAACTGGCTCGCCAGAATGAAATTTATGATGCGGTCAAAGATTTTATAGGAGAGGCACGCTCAATCAATTTGGTTGAATTTGTCAGTGACGATTTAGCGACGCTCCAGGCGCGCGCTGATCAGCTGCAACAGCAGATAGAACAAATGTCAGGCCAGGCTGGCCAGCCAACGGGCTACTATTGCACTGGCGATGCTCTAGAAATACAAGCGCTGTGGGAGTTGCGCAAACGAGGGGTGGGGCTCTTGGGGAACCGGACAGGGCCACGCAAGCCCGTCGCCTTCGTGGAAGATACGGCGGTGCCCCCTGCCCATCTGGCTAGCTATGTCCAAGACTTTCAAGCCCTGCTCGATCGCTATGGTCTAGACTATGCCATGTTTGGTCATGTCGATGTAGGATGTTTACACGTTCGGCCTGCCCTCGATCTGCAAGCGCCCCAAGACGAATCGCTGATCCGTGAGATTTCAGATCAGGTAGTAGCGCTGGTGCGACAGTACGGCGGCGTGATGTGGGCAGAGCACGGCAGAGGGTTTCGTAGTGAGTATACAATCGAGTTCTTTGGCGAGACGCTGTATCAAGAGCTGCGCAAAATTAAGGCTGTGTTTGATCCTGATAATCGCCTGAACCCTGGCAAAATTGTGACGCCCCTGGGCACTGATGACCCAGTCGTTTCGCTGGAGTCTCCAATGCGGGGGCAGTTTGATCGTCAGGTGCCTGAACCCTGGCAGTCTGCCTACCAAGTCGCTTTTAGCTGTAATGGCAACGGCGCTTGTTTTAACACGGCCCCAGAGCAGGTGATGTGCCCCTCCTACCAAGGGGCACTCGATCGGATTCATTCCCCTAAGGGACGAGCGATGCTGCTGCGAGAGTGGCTGCGGCTGTTAGCCAACAGCTCATCGGATTCCTATTTAGAGCAATCAGCAGGCAATATTCTTGTCAAACTCTGGCATACCCTTGCCAAGGCGGCGGGGCGTTATGACTATTCTCAAGAGGTCTATGATGGGCTGCACGGTTGTTTGTCGTGCAAAGCCTGTGCAACCCAGTGTCCGATCCATGTAGATATCCCAAGTCTGAAGGCTCAGTTTTTGCATCGGTATTACGGGCGGTATTTGCGATCGCACCGAGACTACCTGATGGGCCACATCGAAACCTTGGCCCAATGGCAGGCTGCCTGGTTTCCAGCTGTGACCAATGTGCTACTGCAGACTTCCCTGGTGCAGGCGCTGCTCCGTATGGCTGGCATAGTAGACGCCCCCTCGATCAGCTTGCCTACGGTAGCCGCGTCTCTGGCTGCTCGTGACGCGGCTACCGTAGACTTAGACAAACCGCCTCACACCGAGGAATCTCATAATTCTGTTGTACTTCTACTGGACAACTTCTCCTGCTTTTATGAAGCACCGCTGGTGCTTGCTACCTACGATCTGCTGACCCAGTTAGGGTTTCAGGTACAGGTATCCCCCCCGCCTGTGAGTGGAAAACCGTTGCACGTGTTGGGTTTTCTAGATCGCTTTGAGTCAGTCGCGCAGCAAACTCGCATCTACCTTGAGCAGCTCCAGTCTATGGAGCTACCCATCATCGGCATTGAACCCAGTATTGTTCTGACCTTTCGAGATGAATATGCCCAGTGGGGGCAGCCTCTGCCGGTACAGCTCCCTCAAGAGTTTTTACTTCAGCATCTCGAGCGCCTTCCTAAAGCAGACATATCCACCGCCTACACACTACTGGGCCATTGCACCGAGAGAACCCTGGCTCCGGCTTCGCAGACACAATGGCAGCAAATCTTTGCAGCAGCAGGGCTGTCGCTCAAGCTAGAATCAGTCGGCTGCTGTGGTATGGCCGGTCTTTACGGACATGAACGAGAACATTTAGACACCTCGCGCAGCATTTACGATCTGAGCTGGGGGCTGTTGTTGCCCAACAAGAGACAGGAGAGACAACACTATTTAGCAACCGGATTTTCTTGCCGTTCTCAGGTACAGCGCTTTGCCGGTTGGCGGCCCCAGCATCCGCTACAGGTTTTGCAAGCAACGCTTTGTTCCTAACCTGGAGGGAGCGCCCGAAATTAAGTTCCTTGGTTGAGAAAGGCGAAGGGCGAAAGGGGAAAGGCGAAGGGCGAAAGGCGAAGGGGGAAGGGGGAAGGGCGAAAGGCGAAGGGGAAAGGCGAAAGACGGGGGGTTATTTGGTGGTAAGGGCCTTAGGTGGGCATGTGTCTCCTAGTTGGGCTCTAGGGTAAACAGATCTGAGAATTGCTACCATGGACTCAACTGAGTGCAGGTTTGCTATGTCAATTGCTATCACGACGCTATCAGAGGCAGAGCGTCGGCTTAACCTGACTCGAACTGATTTTATGATCCGCCCTTCAAGGTACGGGCAGAGGAGTCTGTACAGCTTACGATTGAGGATAGCGAAGAGACACTACCAGTATGATTTTTCGCGAGTGTTTGCGTCACTCACCTCGAATCAGGAGCTGTACTCGATCTTGCAGGTATTAAAAGGCCTTAAAAGGCCTGAGACAAGCAGTTAGAGAAAATTGAGAGATTTTAGAAAAGATTGAGCGCCTATGATTGCACAAACTCAGCCTTAAACTCGTTGATTAGATCTTGTTGCGCTTCATCGAGCAGCGCCCAACACCAGTCGCGCAGCTCTTTAGAGATTTTTGGATAAAACGCCTCGGCGATCGCACCGGTAATTGCCGCCAGGGTATCGGCATCACCGCCCAAGGAGACCGCATTGCGGATGGCGTCTTCGAAGTCTTTTGAGGCTAAAAAGGCCGTGATCGCAGCGGGTACTGTATCTTGCACCAGCTGACTGTACTGATAGCTGGGCTGTAGTTTCTCAAAGGGGATGCTCAGGTCATAGCCAAAGATGTTGGTAACCAACTCTGCGATCGCATCTTTCGTTGCCCCCGTTCTTGCCAAGAAGATGGCTGCTGCCACCGCTTGGGCTCCCTTAATGCCTTCGGGATGGTTGTGGGTGACCTCAGCAGAACGCTCTGCCTCTTCTAAGACATCTTTGAGGTTGTCAAAGGCGTAAGCCACGGGCACCACGCGGATGGCACTAATATTGTTGCAGCTGTAATAAGGACGCGACACTTTAGACTTGGCCCATTCAGTAAAGCTCCTGCCATAGCTGCCCTTAACGACAGGATACCAATGAAACCAACGCTTGTAGGCCTCTGTGTAATCGCTGCCATAGAGTAAGCAATCGGCAGTGGCGAGGGTCAACACCGTATCGTCTGTCCAAATACTGTCGGCGGTAATCAGTTGAAACTCTTTGGTTTTAATCCGCTCAAATTCGTACGCTGAGCCAATCGCGTCTCCGATAATTGCTCCTATCATTTAAGGCTTCTCTGGTGTGTAGCACAGACCGAATCATCTGACGGCACTGACCTGGTTTAGCTGTAAGGTTAAAGCTCTGCCGCAGTACCCTAGCGCAGAAATACAGCTAGTTGAGCTTAACGATGACCAAGATTTCGATCAGTGCAGGACTGGATTATAACAGAGCTCACTCGATTTACGTCAGCATACGCCGACTTCTGTCATGACTTGCGCTGTACAGCTGTTTCCCCTTAGGGCCCTATTTAAGGCTTAGTTTTGAGGTGAGGCTGTGCGAGCGGGCTAGATGGGTAACAAAACAACTTGTTTTCTGCTGACGACACGGGTGACTTTGAGCTTTTCGCCCGTTTTCTTACCCCATACTTTTTAACCCCATATTTTGATCAGCATCTATCTGAGTGGGGTAGCCACAGGGTAGCCAGTCTGCTGTCAAAATCTATACTCACAAAATTGATACTTACAAAACTTACGCTCACGAGCACAGGGCTTGTAAAATCTATGCCTAATCTATGCCTACAGATCCTACCCGCGTAGGATCTGTAAATAGAGAACCCATCAGGTAGCGGGCCGAATGTGGACCAGGTGAAGATTATGTAATACCAAACGGATTTGAAGCTGCACATTATTGACCCCCGGCTATCGCCGTCCCCCTTACCTTACGCTTTAGCGCATGCCCGAAGGGCTTTAGGGGGACTACAGGGGGTTTCGATATGTGCAGCTTCATATGGAATTGGTATAAGGCGTAGCAGAGTTATGAAGTTGTTGTAGGCAACCTATTTAGCGGCTAAGCTGGCACAATATAAGTCAAACTACCGTCGTTATTAATTAACTCAGGCTCACTTTAAAGTTTAGGCAGCGGTGCTCGTCCAAAGCGGCTAGAATAGTTGCCAGCACTCAGGTGATCAGCAAAACCACCCGCGAAATATTAGCGAAATCTATTTTAGGAAGTTCTAAGAAACGAAGTCGTGTCCTTTGCGTAGCAAACCGTTACGATAGAAACGCAATAGATGTAAGCCACAGAATGCAGTTAACACCATTAGGAGGGCGCTATAGAATCGTCAGCCAGTTAGGATCTGGCGGGTTTAGTCGTACCTTTTTGGTAGAAGATTTGCATTTGCCAGGTAACCCCCAGTGCGTGATTAAGCAGCTGATGCCTCAGGCCACGGGTGCTGAGAGCCTGGAGATGGCTCGGCGGCTGTTTGATACCGAAGCCAACGCCCTCTACGAGCTGGGGAATCATCCCCAAATTCCAACGCTTTTGGCCCACTTCGAAGAAAGTCAAGAGTTTTACCTGGCGCAGGAATTTGTAGAAGGGGTACAGCTCAGCCATCAGCTGGTTTTGGGCAAGCCTTGGCCAGAAGCCAATGTGGTTTTCTTATTGCAAGAAATTCTAGAGGTTTTATCCTTTGTCCATGAGCAGCAGGCGATCCATCGGGATGTAAAACCCTCAAACTTAATCCGCCGCCTCAAGGATGGCAAAATTGTGCTGATCGACTTTGGGGCGGTCAAGCAGATGGGAAGCCCGCCGATTGAGCCAGAGACGGGTCTGGGTAAAGAGTCTGGCCTGACTAATTTGACCATTGCCATCGGTACCCAAGGATATATGCCCAACGAGCAGCTGGCGGGCAAGCCGCGGTTTAGTAGCGATGTCTATGCAGTGGGCATGATCGGGATTCGGGCTTTGACGGGTGTGCACCCTAAGAAGCTAGACGAAGATCCGCGCACCAGCGAGATTGACTGGCATAAGCATGCCCCGTGGGTTTCAGAAGAGCTCAAAGAAATTTTAGATCGGATGGTGCGCTACGACTTTCGCGATCGCTACCCGACTGCAATCGAGGCGCTCGCGTCACTCCATAATTTACCGATTCAGATCGATGAGGAGTCTATTCGACTAGAACTCCTAGAGGCGGCAACTGCGCTGGTTGCTCAACCCGAAAAGGATGCTGACTCCCAATCCGTTTCGAAACCTCAGCCGACTGGCAAAATTAGTGCCAAGGTTGATCTGGCTCCCGCCTCATTGAATGAAAATATAGACGAGTCAATTTCAAACTCTGGGACTTCAGTTGCTGACCTGACCGACTTTTTAGATCTATCAGATCAAGATACTTCAGCCGAGGCCACTGATTTGACCACCATGCTGCCCAAGCCTCGGCGGTGGCTGGTCAAACCTGTGGCTGCGATCGCAGCGCTATCTACCCTGGGGCTGGCGGCGATTGCGGTCACTGCAGCCATGTCTCCCGAAGTATCAGAACAGGTAACCGGGCAGTTTCGCTCTTTGATAGAGCCCGCTGAGCCCTTTTCTACCCTGGCGGGGCCGCTCTTATCAGAGGGGGTAGTTGAGGCCCCTAACGCCAGCATAAAGCTGCTGCCACCCGAAGATCAGGCTGCGATCGCGCTGACCAAGGCCGATGACCTCAGACGCCAGGGTGACTATGAGGCATCTCTGGTGATATATACCGAAGCCATCACCCTACAAGAAAGCCTAGCACCGGCCTACCTGGGGCGCTGCGATAGCCTCAATGCCTTAGAAAAACCCGATTTAGCACTGGTGGCCTGCAACGATGCCCTTGCGTTTGACCCCAGCTATCCCGAAGCGCTGCGCGGCAAGGGCAATGCGTATGAGCAGCTAGATCGGCAGCTGCTGTCCTTAAAACTCTACGAACAGGCAACCCTGATCAAACCCGACTATGCCGACGCCTGGCTAGATAAAGGGCGGGTGCTGCAATCGTTTGGGCGCTCGGTTGAGGCGCTGCGCGCGTTAGATATGGCAATTGAGCTCGACCGAGACTCTGCCGACGCCTGGGCCATTACCGGCGAAGCTCAGTGGAATCTTGGCCGATATGATAAGGCGATTACGTCCTTGGACAAAGCGCTACAGCTGGAACCAGAGCATCCCAAGGCGGTCAAGCTTCGGCAGCAGGCGAGAGATGAGTTGGGGAGATAAGAAGGGAAAGGGCGAAGGGCGAAGGGGGGAAGAGGTAAAGAGGCGAAGGGCGAAAGGGTCAGGGCGAAGGGGGGAAGAGGTAAAGAGGCGAAGGGCGAAAGGGTCAAGGCGAAAGGGGTAGATTCTGAATATCCCGTTTCAGTGCTGCGGAATAACTGGCGCAAATGCCCTTCGTCTTTCCCTCTATAGCCCTCTGGGACAGCTGGCGCTAACGCCCTTCGCCCTTCGCCTTTCGCCCTTCGCCCTCGATCTTCGGAAACGCCCGCCGTCGCCGATACCACGTCGCCCCCCCTACCAGTAACCCAATCAAGGTCAGGGCTCCGAAAATCGGCAGGACATTGCCAGTTTGGATAGACTCTACGCCAGAATGGCCCAGCAGGACAAACGGTAGGACGCCGGGCAGGGTGCCCAGGGCGGTACCGATGAAGTAATCTTTGAAGCTGATGGACGTCAGGCCTGCTGCGAAGTTCACTAAACCGTAGGGAATAATCGGCAGTAATCGGATTGAGAACATGTAGAACAGCCCGCCCTGGTGGATTTCGGCGTCGATGGCCTGCCAGTAACCGGCCATGCGCTTTGCAATGACGTCGCGACCCACCGTGCGGGTAAAGCCAAAGGCCACAACGGCGGCGATAATCGCCCCCAGGGTCGTCCACAGGGTGCCCAGCCAAACGCCAAACAGGGCTCCTCCAGCTAGATTGAGCACCGTCGAGGGCAAGATTAGGAGGGTGGCGAGGGTGTAAATGGCGATATAGATAATCGGTGCCCAGATGCCTGCTCGCTGTAGAGTCGCTTCTAACCAGGCGGGGTCAATGCCGCCAATAAAATAGAGGGCCGCAGCGGTTGCGATCGCACAGACGATTGCGATCGCTAAAACTGAGCGTTTAAGACTTGTCATAAGGTGCTTCTATAAATTTTGAGGCCGAGCTAGAGACCGAGCTAGAGGGCAGGCTAGAGGCCGAGCGAGGGGATAAATTAGGTTCCCCATAAAACGCTCTAACTAGATAGAGAGGTCGCCCTTTGACTTCTTCATAAACACGCCCCAAATATTCGCCAATAATGCCCAGGCTCATCAGCTGAACGCCGCCCAGAAACAGCACCGCCACCATCAGCGA
Organism: Cyanobacteria bacterium P01_A01_bin.114; assembly: GCA_039815385.1. Classification (GTDB taxonomy): domain Bacteria; phylum Cyanobacteriota; class Cyanobacteriia; order Phormidesmidales; family Phormidesmidaceae; genus SIO4C1. The sequence goes on along the minus strand of JBCBZL010000010.1, from coordinate 4,755 downwards.
GGCATAGCCCGGCACGTCAATACCCCGAATGAGCGTACGCAGCACCAAAAAGGTGGCATAGATAAACGCCACCATTGAAAACCCGAGCCCCAAATAGCTCCATACCTTGAGCGGCACTGTGCTAAACGAAGTAATGCCGTCTACTGCAAAGTTCCACAGTTTCCAGTAGTTCCACTTGGTTTCGCCACTGTGGCGCGGGGCGCGATCGTAGGTGATGAACGTTTGTTTATATCCCACCCAGGCAAACAGCCCTTTCATAAACCGGGTCCGCTCGGGCAGGGTTTTGAGCGCCTCAACCACCCGCCGATCGAGCAGCCGAAAATCTCCCGTATCTTCGGGGATAGGCACCTGACTCATGCGCCCGATTACCCGATAAAAGCCGTTGGCGGTGAACTGTTTGAACCAGCTTTCGCCCTGACGAGTGCGACGACGGGCATAAACCACGTCATAGCCTTCGCGCCACTTGTCGAGCAGCGCCCCAATCAGCTCAGGGGGGTCTTGCAAATCGGCATCGATGGGGACAACGGCTGCGCCCTGGGCATAGTCAATACCGGCGGTAAGGGCCAACTCTTTGCCGTAGTTGCGCGACAGCGCTACCACCTTGATACGAGGATTTCGACCATGGTGGGCAATTAGGCGTCCTAGGGTATCGTCATGGCTGCCGTCATCAATGCAGACAAATTCATAGGAAACGCCCAGGTCAAGGACCACCGTCTCTAACCGCTCAAACAGGTGATCGATGTTGGAGGCTTCACAGTAGAGCGGGATGACAACAGACAGCTCAATTTTGGAGGATGCCATAGGTTGATGCGGCGCTAATCAGGCACATTGGGAACAAACGGTGGAAGCAGACGTGGAAACGAATAAGTGGGAACGGATATGCTTATAGTCCCCAAGATTCTAGCGGATTGCTCTGTACGTCCGTACGATATCGGCGGCGGGTCAGTCGCCGCAAGGCCAGGATAGAGGGTTAATCAAAGTTTCATTGATTTAACACACTTAATCGATGCGGTTTGTTTTGGGGCAGGGGATGTTCAGATTTAACTTCAACGTTGTGTCCCGAAACGTTATGGCCCAAAACGTTATGGCCCAAAACGTTATGGCCCAAAATCTGTCCGAATGCCGTTCAGTACTTCATACATTGCTGCCGTATCAAGCCAGCCGACGAATCCGGCAAACTGGCAGGTGTCATCCCTATCGGCTAAAAAGACGTGGTGAATCCCTAGCAAATTTTTCCGAACTCGCAGCGTCAGCCCGTCTTTCAGCGTGGCCCAGACTTGGGCTTTGCCAAAATCGCGATAGTGGGCGTCAGTCATGCCCGGAATGGCGCGCAGCTGGTCTACAACGTCGTCACAGGTGGGATCTGTCGCGGTGGCAGGTCTGGTGGGATTGGCCCAAAAATCAACGATGGCTGCGGCAACTTCAGGGTGAGCTTTGAGGCGAGAATGGTGGATGCCGCTGAGCTTGACATACTGGGCGTGCCGAAACTGGGTGCACTGCAGCGTAACGGTGCCGTCGCTGCCGCCATCCATGTCGCTGGCAATAATTTGAGTGGGGATGTGTTGGGCAATGCGTTCAGCCAGGAAGCGACGATTGGTACCCAGGTCGCGGGCGATGCCAATGCCCCATCCCATGGGGTCAAAAATGCGCCCCAGGTCGGCTCCACCGACGGGGGAAGCCACCAGCGTCAGAGATTGAATCTGAGGCCACCACTGGGGGTTACGGTTGAGCACTTCTAGCCAGATTAGCCCGCCCATCGAGTGACCCACAATGCGCTTGGGGAGATCAGGCGCTTCTTCGCAGTGCTTAGCGGCGATTTTTTCAACCTGGGCCACCAGCGGCTCTATCCGCCACCAGGTTTTTACGAAGCCTAAATTAGGGGCGACCATCGCGGCTTGACCCGGCGTGAGGCTACGGGCCAGCTGGCTGATCTGGGTGTGGGTGTCGGCCCAGCCATGTTGGGCGAAGAGAATGTAGCTGGGGGACTCAGGCCAAGAAGCGCTTAGTTTAGGAGCGGGCGTATTCATTGCAAAGAAATAGGGCACGGTAGACGGGCTTGTTTTGCGCTAAGGTGACGCACTCACGATCGGTTTGGGCCGCAAGCAGGTTCTCGCTCAGCCAGCGGTCTCCCTGACGGTCGAAGCTGGGATGCTCGGTGAAGCGATCGCACATTTCCTGGGCCACCGCCTCTATGTCTGACTGTAGCCAAACCCAGCCGCCCACAGGCATATACTGGGCCAGTTCTTGAACTAGCTGAGGCTGCACCACCCGACGCTTTTGGTGCCGCTTCTTAAACCACGGGTCGGGGAACTGGATGCTGACCCGCTGTAGGGGTAGCCCTTCATTCCAGCTTTCTAAGAGCGGTTTAAGCGAATTATTGGCATTGCAAAAAATAAAATGCAGATTTTTGAGCCCGGCCTCGTCACGGCGCTTTAGCGCCTGATCGACCAGGGGCTGGCGAATCTCAAGGCCCAAAAAATTCCAGTCGGGGCAGGCCACTGCCATATCGCGCGCAAACACGCCTTTGCCACAGCCAATATCAATGTGGAGCGGCTGCTGGGGCTTGGCATAGACCGTTTGCCAGCTAGGCGGCTGGGCCGGTTGACCGTATTTGTCGCTGAGGGGGTTAACGTGCTGGCGGACGCGGATGGGCATGGGAGGGGAAGGGGGAAGGGGGAAGGGGGAAAGGCGAAAGGGGAAAGGCGAAAGGCGAAAGGGGGAAGGCGAAAGGGGAAAGGTGACAGGGTTCAGGGGGAAGGGTTCAGGGGGAAGGGTAGGGGCGTTGCATGCAACGCCCGTATGGGGTGGCGAAGGGGGCTCAACCCACCATTCTTCAACCCCAAACCCGAACCCATCCCCAAACTAGGAATGCATTTGGGAATACGTTTTTGTCCTTGCCTTTCTCATCGAAGTTATAGTTTATTAGAAAACCCTGACCCGAAAATCAATAGCAGAAAACCTATGACGCCTCAGTTTCGATTTGCCGTGGTCAGCGATTTGCATATTGCGCTGCCCCATACGATTTGGGATGCGCCCAATCGGTTTCATCTAGTCGAGGTGAGCATCCCGGCGTTTGAGCAGATTTTAGCGAAGCTAGTGGCGGCTGAGCCTGATTTTTTGCTGCTGCCGGGGGATCTGGTACAGCATGGCGAGCGAGAGAACCATGCCTGGCTGGCCAACCGGCTGGCTGAGCTGCCGTTTCCGGTGTATGTGGTGCCGGGAAACCACGATGTGATTTTGGAGGGGGGCTGCGATCGCACCCTCTCGCTCCACGAGTTCACCGAATGCTACGGCAATTTTGGCTATATCCACCCCAGCCAGCCCTATTACCATCACGAAATTCTCGACGGGGTGCATCTGATTGCCCTCAACTCCAACGGCTTTGATGATGACGGCAATCCTTTTCCCCACGGCTATCTGGATGTCGCCCAGCTGAGCTGGCTGGACGCATGTTTGGCTGAACTACGGGGTGAGTTTGTCATGGTTATGCTGCACCACAATGCGCTGGAGCACCTGCCCGGTCAGTCGCGCAGCGGCATGGGGCGACGCTATATGGTCAGAAATGCGTCGGCGTTGACCGAGCGGTTAAAAGCAGCTGGGGTTCAGCTGATGTTTACCGGGCATCTGCACGTGCAGGACATTGCCCAGTCAGATGGCCTATACGAAATTACCACCGGGTCGCTGGTGAGCTATCCCCACCCCTATCGCTTGTTAGAGATGACCCCAGATGCAGACGACTCTCTTCAGCTACAGGTGGCCTCTAGTCGGGTTGAGACGGTGCCTGACTGGCCAACGCTACAGGCCACCTCCAAAGACTGGATGGGCGACCGCTCATTCCCCTTCATCATGAAACTGCTGACTGGGCCACCGTTGAACCTGCCCCCCGCCGAAGCAGAACTTTATGCCCCCAAGCTGCGAAATTTTTGGTCTGCGATCGCAGACGGCGATGCCTTATTTGATTTCCCAGAATTTCCCAAACCCCTCCAGCAATATTTCCGCCACTTCAGCGCCTTAGACCCAGCAGGTAATCCTTGCCTGATCGACAATCAAGCCACGCTGCTCCTAAAATCCTGAGCTTGCTCTCACCCCCTCACCCCTCTCACCCCTTCCCAAATAAAAGCCCCGACCGCAGTCGGGGCGCTTTGCCAAATCAATCGTGAAATAGTGCACCGAGGTTCTATGAACTGTTGGTATTTTTAGACTAGCAACTCACGGGAATATAAAAAAGTCGCCCGCTTGCTTGACAGACTTCCCCCACGGAACAGCTGGGGATTGAATCCCTTTCATGTCAACAAACTGCCATAAACCGCTCCAAATATTCTGAATCCATGAAAATTAATCACATCCACCACGTTGCGATTATTTGCTCAGACTACGAAGCTTCTAAACAGTTTTATACCGAGGTCTTAGGCTGCTCCATTTTGCAAGAAACCTACCGAGCCGAGCGAGACTCCTACAAGCTCGATCTGCGGATTGGCGATACGGATACCCTGGAGCTGTTTTCATTCCCCGCCCCGCCCCAGCGAGTCAGTCGCCCTGAAGCAGTTGGACTCAGACACCTGGCGTTCGAGGTAGACGATATTGCTGCGGCAGTAGCAGACCTCCAGGCTAATGGTCTGGAGTCTGGCAAATTCGCCTCAAAAATGAGTCAGCGACAGGCTGTTTTTTCGCTGCGATAAGCAGCAGCATTTTGTCCTGAGGAATCTGTTCCCAGGACACTCAACTCAGATTGCAACTCGGTCCTCAATGCCTATG
>JBCBZL010000345.1:0-4874 GCA_039815385.1 Cyanobacteria bacterium P01_A01_bin.114 | reverse complement strand
ATCTAGACAACACCAGTATCGCGGCGTAGTCAAACGGTGCCCCCCAAGGCGAGACGACCCCACCAAAACAGGCCCAAAATGAGCAACATTGACCAGTCCCACCAGTGTAGCCGTAGCTGATGCCATTTCACCTGATGCTGATTAGGGCTGGTAAACCCCCGCACATGCATAGCACTAGCGATTTGTTCTGCCCGGAGCAACAGATTTTCGAGCAGCCGCTCTGCCACCATCAACCAGATTTGAAAGGCCCGTCTCAGCCCCAGTTTTCGCCAGTTGATGGCTCGAGTGCGCACAGAGCGGATCAGATTTTGCACTTCTTCTAACACCAGCGGGATAAAGCGCAGTGCCAGGGTCAGGGTCAGGGCAATCTCGGTGACCGGCACCTTAAACCAGCGTAGAGGCTGCATCAGGTCTTCGATCCCAGCGGTGATTTCTTCGGGGGCGGTGGTCAATAAAAACAAATTCGTGCCGTAGATAATCGTGAACAGCAGCGTTCCCACCCGAAGAGCGAGCTGCATCGATTGTTGGGTCACCCTAATCCAGCCCCAGTCAACCAGCGTATAGCGATAGCTCGTGGGCGGCGGCAGCGGTGACAACACATCCGGCGGGAGGGTATTGGGTGAGTGAGTATCTAGTGAACGGGTTAGCGCGAGCTGCTCAGGGGTGGGCAAACGCGGCTGCTGCGTCACCGCAATGCCATCGGGCATCACTAAGATCAGCCCCGACACCAGCAGGGCCAACATCAAGAGCAGCCCCATTTGCTGTCGCCACACCCGCAGCGGGATGCGCGCTGACAGGGTGAGACCCACCAGCAGCAATACCAGCGCTGTCCGCCAAACCGCATTGGCTAAAATAGGCGTCAGCAAAATACTGATCAGCCAAGCCAGTTTGACCCGCGCATCAACCCGGTGTAGCCACGTAACTGGCTGCTCTAAATAGAGCCCAATGGGGAGCGATCGCAAGAGATCCATTAGCTGCCCTTCTATACTTTTGTGGCCCGATTGGCACTCTCTCGATCGAGATCGCGCATCTTTTTACCCCGCCAAAAGAGACGAATGGGGGTGCCTTCAAAGCCAAGATTTTCGCGAAACTGTCGCTCGATGTAGCGACGATAGTTGTCGCCAAACAGCTTAGGATCGTTGACAAACAGCGTAAACGACGGCGGTTGAACGGTGACCTGAGTGCCGTAATAGATTCGCCCCTGTCGGCCCTGTCGGGTGGTTGGCGGCGTATGCCAACCAATCGCATCTTCGAGAACTTCATTCACCACTGAAGTGGAAACCCGTCGCCGATGTTGTTCTACCGATTCATCAACGGCATCTAAAATTTTAGGCACTCGCTGCCCGGTCAGGGCGCTGACGTAAAGTCGTTTGGCCCAGTCTAAGAAATAGAGCTTAGCCCCCATCTGTTTGTCGTAGTCATAGATCGTATGAGAATCTTTCTCAACGGCATCCCACTTGTTGACCACTAAAATGCAGGCCCGGCCATCGTCTTCGATGCGCCCGGCCAGTTTTTGATCTTGCTCTGTGATCCCGTCGAGGGCATCCACCACCAGCAGCACCACGTCCGATCGGCGGATCGCCTTAAAAGAGCGGTTAATGCTAAAAAACTCAGGTCCGTAGTGAACGTTTTTCTTTTTTCGAATGCCAGCGGTGTCTACCAGTCGATAAATTTGGTCGCCCCGACGCACAACCATGTCGATGGTATCGCGGGTAGTGCCTGAGATGGGGCTGACGATGGCGCGATTTTCCCCGACAAAGGCATTCAACAAGCTCGATTTACCCACATTGGGTCGGCCCACAATCGCCACCCGAATTTCTTCGGTCTCTTCCAGCTCGCTGATCGGGGGTAGATGCTCGACTAGCTCGTCCAGCAGCTCTCCGGTGCCGTTACCGTGAATGCCTGAGACCGGGTAGGGCTCTCCCAGACCCACTTCCCAAAACTGAGCGGCCTGGATAATCCCCTCTTCGGGTGATTCGCATTTGTTGACCGCCAGCAGCACAGGCACCGACTGCTGCCGCAGCCAGGAGGCGATTTCGCGATCGCTCTCAGTGGGGCCTGCTTGACCATCCACTACCAAGATCGCCGCTGAAGCTTCCTCCAGGGCTGCCAGGGCCTGCTCACGGATATAGGGTAAAAACTCGGTATCATCGTCAAACACCAGCCCCCCCGTATCAACGACTTTGAATTCGCGATCTTTCCAAAAGGCATTCTGGTAGGTGCGATCGCGCGTCACGCCAGGCTGATCGAAAACAATCGCTTCTCGGGCCCCCGCCAGCCGATTGGCCAATGTTGACTTACCCACGTTGGGGCGTCCAATTATTGCAACGACTGGCAGAACCATGGGATCACCGCGTGAAAAAATCTCAAACAATCATTGTAACAAGCTTCTACCGTATCTCCCTCAACCCCGCCTTCGCCTCCCTGCGCAGCTGAGCCGAAATCCTAAACAGCTCCTGTCCAGTGTGCAAATAGCTGTCGTCATAGTTGTAGGTAAAGCGTTCCATCTCTTCGATCCCATCTTCAATCTGGTTCAGACAGTAGTAGAGATTAGCCGCGACCCCCGCCACATTAGAAGGATTTTGCATTGACTTGAACTTCTGCTGGGCTTTCTCAAGGGCGTCTCGACAGGCTTCCAAATAACGCTGAAAGTCTGCCATCAGCTCGTCGTCAAAGGGGTCGGCAGAGAGGGCTCTGAATTCGGCTTTGAGGGGGCTCATGATTTTGCTGAGCAGCCGATCGATCGGGTTGTAGACCTGCCTTAGCCATTGCTGAAAATGACCATCGGCATTTTTTTCGGCCTGACGACGCTGTCGATATTGATTTTGCACGTCAACCGCACGTTCAGTGCGGGTGCGGGTGTCAACGTCGACTTCAACGCCCGCCGTTTGAGAGAGATAGCGCAGCTGCTGATCATACTGACGGCGCTTGGTCGGATCTCCCAAAATCTCATAGGCTGCGTTGACCTCTGCAATCACGTCGTGATTGGCCTGATCTTGCTGACTGTCAGGATGATACTGCTTTGCCAGCCGCCGATAGGTGTGTTTAATTTCGGCCTGACTGGCAGTGTCAGAGAGCCCTAAGGTCTGGTAGTGATTATCTGTCATCAGGATCTTGGAACAAGGGCGTACTCAGGTAGCGCTCACCAAAGCTAGGTTGAATCATGACAATTAGCTTGTCTGCATTGGCGGGGCGGAGTCCAATTTGGATGGCTGCCCACAGCGCGGCCCCGCTAGAGATCCCCGATAAGAGACCCTCTTCGCGGGCAAGACGACGACCGTATGCGATCGCATCGTCATCACTCACCGTAATCACCTCATCGATCAGGCTGACGTCTAACACATCGGGCACAAACCCAGCCCCAATCCCCTGAATCTTGTGGGGGCCAGGGCTACCCCCGGTTAACACAGGGCTATTGGCAGGCTCAACGGCAATGGCCTTAAACCCAGGCTTGCGACGTTTTAAGACGTCCGCCACTCCCGTGATCGTGCCACCCGTACCGACGCCAGCAATCACAAAATCAATCTCACCATCCGTATCTTGCCACAGTTCTTCTGCCGTTGTACGACGATGAATGGCCGGATTAGCCGGATTTCGAAACTGCTGTAGCATATACGCATCTGGGGTTGATTCGACAATGGCCTGGGCTCGTTGAATGCAGCCTGACATGCCCTCATGCCCAGGAGTAAGCTCTAGCTCAGCCCCATAGGCCCGTAACATCGCCCGACGCTCAGCACTCATCGTCTCTGGCATCGTCAAAATCAGCCGATAGCCTTTGGCCGCTGCCGCCATCGACAGCGCAATCCCGGTATTACCAGAGGTAGGCTCCACCAGCGTCGTTTTCCCGGGTGTGATATCTCCGGCTGCTTCTGCAGCCTCGATCATATTGATACCAATCCGATCTTTAACCGACGCAGACGGGTTCATGCCCTCAAGTTTAACCACAATGCGGGCGACACAGCCCTCTGATTGATGGATTCGGTTGAGCTGCACCAGGGGCGTGCGGCCAATGAGTTCAGTGACATTGTGGGCAATACGCATAATTTAGGCAATACAAAACGGATTTTTGCTTGTGGCCTATCCAGTTTGGCAGCGGGGAGCTTCCCCTTAGACAGAGCCTGCATGGGGTCAAGTCTGCATAGGGGCAAGTCTGCATAGACCCAAATCTAAATGTAATACATCAAATCTACCTGTTGCTTAGCATTACGTTGATCAACCAAGTCTTGTAGGGTGTGGGTTGTCAATACCGTTTCAGCCGCTTGACGCACTGACTGCCAGAGTTCATGAACAACGACGCTTTCGGTTGTTTGCTCAGCAGCAGCGGCGGGCGGCTCTTCAAACCCTTCAATACAGTTAACAATCTCCAGCAGCGTGATCTTCCAGGGCTCTCTCGTCAGCAAGTAGCCGCCCTTTGCACCGCGCTGACTTTTAACAAAACCGGCCCGACGTAGGGTAGCCAGCAGCTGCTCGAGATAGCGATCGGGAATAGCCTGCTGGGCCGCAATTTGGCGAATTTGTAACGGCTCTCCTTTACTGTAGTGCAAGCTCAGCTCCAGCAAGGCCAGAAGCGCATATTCGCTTTTACAAGAAAGTTCCACGCGGTCGATCGGCAACATCCTTTCTAGTATACTCCGGTTCTCCACTGGAGAATGGCTATTTAGGCGGTTTCAAACAAAAAGCCCCACCACTGGTGGGGCTTTTTGTCAGCTAATAATAAATATCAGCTTAGAAGCGGAAGGTGGTGCGCAGCACACCGTAGAAGGTGCTGTCATCATCATCAGGATCAGAGTAGAGCACAGCAGGTGTGAAGGTCATAAACTCGTTCACTGCGAACTCGTAGTAGCCTTCAGCGTAGAAGGTGTCATCAGAGTCTT
>JBCBZL010000217.1:0-8505 GCA_039815385.1 Cyanobacteria bacterium P01_A01_bin.114 | reverse complement strand
GAGCCGGTAGCCCACATTGCGAACGGTTTGAATGACGTTGGGCTGACGCGGATCGACCTCAATTTTTTTGCGCAATGAAAGCACGTGGGTGTCAACAGTGCGGGGGTTGTCGATTTCATCGGGCCACGCCCGGCGTAGCAAATCGGCGCGGCTCAGAGGGCTGCCCTCAGCCTGGGTCAGCACATAGAGCAGGCTAAACTCTTGGGGGGTTAGGTCAATAAAAGATTCTTTGTAGCGCACTCGACGCTGGACTAGATCAATATTAAGGTGACCGTAGGCCAGCGATGCCGGGGCTGTGGTGGTGCGAATTCGCCGGGTGAGCGCATCAATGCGGGCCAAAAACTCTTGCATCCCAAACGGCTTTTTGAGATAGTCGTCTGCGCCCGCCTGAAGGCCTTTGACGACATCTTGCTCCGCAGTTCGGGCAGACAAAATCATCACGAGCGGTCGGCCCCGACGCTGGAGCCAGCGGCAAAGCTCTAACCCATCCCCATCCGCAAGGTCAGTTTCCAAGATCACTAAATCTGGCTGGATAGCTTGAAAGACTTCCTTAGCGCGGGCTATGTCTGGAGACTGAGATACCCGATAGCCAGCCTGCTGCAGATGCCAGCTCAGCAGCGATCGCAAATGGGGATTTCCCTCAATAATTTGAACGACGGCGGCTCCCACAAAAAACTGTGCACTCGGGCTTAAGTTGATAGCACCTTAGCAAAGCTACTGCTGACATTTTGTAATTGCGGCTACGCCTAACCCCGTAATACCTATCGGGTTGAAATTGAGAAAAGAAAAGTTAACATCCGACCAACAGAAAATTAACATCTGCTCAATGAAAAATCTTTGCCCCCGCCGGTAACTGGTACAGTAGAAAGAGAAGGTAAGGAACTGACTCGAATCGTTACGACTTGTTTCTCAACGGCGGAATGGATTTGGCTCAGCAGGTTTACTTAATCATCGACTCGGCAACTGCCCCAAAGATGATCAAAAGTAGCCAACTTACCGATAACCAGACTGTCTGTGGTGGATGAGAGAGGCCCTTAATCATGCTTCAAGACGCTAGGACAATTAGGTTCTACCAAAGGATTACCGACGCCGTTGTTGACCACTGGAACAAAGGCTACCGCATGGATGAGCTGCGGCTCTACATCGAGGGCTATCTAGCAGCCCTGCGCCATGGTAACTCCTTAGAGCCCTATTTGGTGCATCGCCTAGAAGAAGAAATCGTTCGCTTTTTATACGACAGCTCAAACTTTGCTGTGCCTCAGCCTGAACCAGACTATCGCTAGCTAATCAATTTTCACAAAACGGGCATGACAGCGTCATGCCCGTTTTGTTATGGATATTTGTTCCTACGCTGGCTCATCTAATAAACTAAGGCCGCCAGATGATTAAGACGCCAGCGCAACCTCAACCATTTCTTGAAGCTGTCCCTTTTGGTAAAGCTCAATCAGGATGTCTGAGCCCCCTACAAATTCTCCATTGATGTACACCTGGGGAATCGTCGGCCAGTTGGAATATTCTTTAATGCCCTGGCGAATGTCCATATCGGCTAAGACATCAACTGTTTCATAGGGCGCACCGAGCGTATTGAGAATTTGTGCGACGTTGTTAGAAAAGCCGCACTGGGGCATCAGCTTAGTGCCTTTCATAAAAACTAAGATTTTATTCCCGTTGACCAGCTGATCGATGCGGTCTTTGAGTTCTGGAGACATAGTGTAATTCAGCAGCGAATACGACTTTTCAATTCTACCAAGGACCCGAGGTTGTATTTCTGACAACCTCCCTAAGCGACCTCCCTAAGCGATTCTCCTAAGTGCCTTGGTGGTCAGTCCACTGCTGAGGGGTATAGGTTTTGAGGGCTAAGGCATGGAGTTCGCCAGTTGCCATCACGCTATTAACGCTTTTGTAGACCAGCTGATGCTGCTTGACCAGGTTTAGCCCGTCAAAGGCAGAAGAAACCACCGTTGCTTGATAGTGGTCCTGAGTGCCAGTCAGGTCTTCAACGATCACCTGGGCTTCTGGCAGCTCTTGTTTGATCAGTGTCTCCACCTGATTAGGGGGGATCATAAGCGGCTCCTTTTGCAATCTTAATGCAGTGTACTTCACTCGGCCTGATCTTCTGGAGTCTCACTCGGAAAAGGAAACTCAACAAATCCAATCTCTAGCAGGTGCTGATAAGCCTGCTGCCCCAAATCACGGGTGGGGTTCTGGCTGTCGATCACTTCGACTAACAATGGTACGGCCAGATCGCCCTGATTTTGAGCCTGATAAACCTGGGCCTGACGCAGGGTTGCCTGGTCTCTCAGCTGGGCAGCCTCGACGGCTCTTTCTCTCACGCTGCTGGCCACCCGGTTATCAATGCCGGTAAAGACCCCGGCCAGCTGCTGGTAGTAGCTAGAAACCTGGTTGAGACTGTCGCGAGCCGTTTGCAGTCGCTCAGCAGCGCGATCGTAGTCGCCAGCGGCGTTTGCTTGCTCAGCTTCCTGGATCAGGACCTCAGCAGCAGCGATGCCGGTGGGATTGGTTTCTGGGCTGAGCGGGCGCAGGGCATTGGAGCCGCTGCTATCGTCAGCATCACTACCGCGCGGGTAGGGAAATTCGACAAAGCCTAGCTCAAATAGCTGGCGATAGGCCCGCTGCCCCAGGTCTCGACCCGGGTCTTGGCTCTGGACAATCTCGACCAGTAGCGGAACAGCTAGCTCAGGCTGGTTTTGAGCGCGATATACCAGTGCCTGGCGAAAGGTTGCCTGGTCGCGCATTTGAGCCGATTCTAAGGCCCGCGATCGCATGCTGTCGGTAATATTGACATCGATGCCGGTAAACTCAGCGGCAAGCTGGCTATAGTTGTTAGATAGCTGGTTGAGGTAGTCTCGAGCGGCTTGGAGCTTATCGATGGCTTGGCTATAGTCTTGGGCTGAAATCGCGGTTTCGGCTTCGGCCATCAGTCGAGCGCCGTTGGTGTTAGCCAGTGCGCTGGCGGGCTCGGCGGCGGGCTCGGTGGCGGGCTCGGCGGCGGGGATTTCGGTGGCGGGGATTTCAGTGGTGGGGGTTTCAGCGGGGAGGGTCTCGGCGGCAGCGTCTGTGGCTGTTTGGGCGCTTGCCCTAAAGGGGGTTGCCGCTAGCATCAGGACAGAAACCCCGCCAACAGCAGCTAGGTGAAATAGTGAAACGCGTGCGCAAGAAACCATGGTGCCTCAGCAGTTGAAATAGGGTGAAGTGAAAGGGGGCGACTTAGAGATTTTTCAAGCTTTTTCCAAGTGTGGACTTACATTCTAGATAAGCTTTTGGGTCTTGAAGCAGCTTTGGGTGTATGAAAAATTCCAATCTATCTACTGTAAAACGTTAAATAGACTACCAGTTTCTCGGCGTGCTTACTGAGAGAAGCTGTGCCTCTTGTGCAATTGGTCATAGAATTTTGAGACTTGAGACTTGAGACTTGAGACTTGAGCCCTGAGACCTGAATGGAAAAGCCCCGTGTTTTCAAACTGGATTAGGTTTAACGCTTAACTTTATTCAGACGTCACCTTAATATTCAGGCATAGCTGAAAAAAACAGGGTAACCATGTCACCACAGAGCGATAAAGGGGTCTTGCCAGGGCAAGAAGGGGTGATCTTGCAGCGAGGGGGTGAAGAGCTGCGATTAGAGAAGATAGAAAACCGGTTGACCACTCGGCTGGTTGACCCCGATCAGCTGTCAACCTTGCGGGCCGTGGTACAGCCGCTGGCAGTACGCCCGGTGGCCCGAGGGCAGCTGGTTGAATGGCAGGTCCCCCCAAATCGGTTAGAAGCGGTTTTGGAAGCCGTGCGGCAGCGGCCAGACGTGACGTTTGCGAGTCATGTTTATCGATTGCAAATCAGCCCCCAGAGCCGCTTTTATCTGCTCGATCGGCTGACGGTGCAGTTTATGCCGTCGCTGGGTATTGTGGCGGTGGATGCGATCGCAGCCTCCCTGGGCCTGGTGCGCGATAAGGCCCTTTCCAGCATTGACAATGCCTATGTGTTTAAGGTGTCAAAAGCCGCCCAAGAAAACCCGATCAAACTGGCTAATCGACTGATGCGCGATCCGCAGGTGCTGCTGGCCGAGCCTAATATTGTGGTCGAGACCGAATCTCTCTATCGGCCCAAAGACACTCTATATGCAGAACAGTGGCACCTCAACCACCAGGGGGGCGCAAACCTAGCCAAGGGCTCTCATATTTCAGCCGAGGCCGCCTGGGAAATCACTCGCGGGAGCCGCTCGGTGGTGGTGGCGGTCACTGATGATGCCTTTGACCTCAACCATCCTGATTTGCAGGGGGCTGGCAAAATTGTCGCCCCGCGCGATCTAAAAGCCCGCGATGGCCTGCCCATGCCCACCGAGCAGTATGAAAATCACGGCACCGCCGTCGCTGGAGTCGCGATCGCAGAAGAAACCAGCAGTGGCGTGGTGGGGGTAGCCCCAGGCTGTAGCCTGATGCCAATTCAGACGACGGGTTTTCTCGATGATGAGTCGATTGAAGAGCTGTTTGACTGGGCTGTTGATCAGGGGGCCTCGGTGATTTCGTGCAGCTGGTCGCCCGCAGCGATTTATTTTTCCTTATCTCTGGTCCAAAAGAATGCCATTACCCGAGCCGCCACAAAGGGGCGCAATGGCAAAGGCTGTGTAGTGCTGTTTTCAGCGGGCAACGCCAATCGCCCGGTCCACGGCAAGGTTCAAGAGCAGGGCTGGCCGCGCAATGTGGTCAGGGGGGTGACCGAGTGGCTGGGGGGGTTTGCGATTCATCCCGATGTGATTACGGTGTCGGCCTGCACCAGCCTAAATCGCAAGTCGATCTATAGCAACTGGGGTAAACATGTCTCGGTGGCGGCCCCCAGCAACAATGCGCCCCCCAGCATGTCGCTGCCTGAGGCAGGCCAGGTAGAAACTGGCCCGCCGTTTCAGGCAACGTTTGAGGGACGCGGCATTGTCACCAGCGATCGCACTGGCCGTGAGGGGTATGGCAACAGTGACTATACCTATGGCTTTGGCGGCACCTCCAGTGCCTGCCCCCTGGTGGCGGGGGTGGTCGGGCTGATGCTCTCGGCCAACCCCGATTTAGAGGCCTGGGAGGTCAAGAAAATTTTGCAAGACACCGCCGACAAAATTGTCGATAGCAGCGCCGACCCGCAGCTGGGCGTTAGCTATGGCAGTTACGATCGCAACGGCCACTCTTACTGGTTTGGCTATGGCAAAGTGAATGCTCATAAAGCGGTCAAAGCGGCCCAAGACCGCCATCTTAAATCGCGCCGCCTGAGTGATACGGTCTCGATGCAGAGCAAGGTCACCCTGAGCATTCCTGACAATGTGTCTAGCGGTCAGCTCAGCACCCTGATGGTTAAACGGAGCGGTCGTCTGCAAGACATCCAGGTCTACGTGGAGATTGAGCACGGATTTTTGGGGGATATCTCCGTCACGTTGCTATCTCCTCAGGGCGGTTCGATCTTGCTACAGGGGCGAACTTTGGGCCGACAAACCCGCCTCCGCCAGACCTATGATCTGACCACGACGCCCGCGCTGCGATCGCTGCTCAACCAGACAGTGCAAGGGCGCTGGCAGCTCAAAGTGGTTGACCATGCCCCTGAGAATACCGGCCAACTCAATCAGTGGCAGCTGGTGCTGGGCATTTAAGGACGACTTCTGGTCTCTAGGGTGCCTCGGGTGACGCCTAGCTGGCTAGAGAGCCTGAGGCGTTGCCACAGCTGATGGCCGGTCAGCTCACCGCGCAACAGCTGCTGGTAGCAGGCAATCGTATCGGTGACCTGCTGGGGAGATTCGTCGAGAAAATCGATCCGAAAGCGACCCGCGCCGTGTGCTATCAGTCGCTGCACAAACTCGGCCCCGGTCTGGGCAGTGCCGTTAAAGACGGTGTTGCGACAGCCTGCGTCGGCCTGCAAGACGTGCTCGGTGCCGATGCGATCGCGCAGTTTCACGGTTTGGGTCTCACAGGGGCGACCGCAGTTTGTAAAGTCAGTCCCCTCCGATAAAAAGGCACAAAAAACGCAGTGCTCCATGTGAAACATCGGCATGTGCTGGTGAATGGTGATATCAAACCAGTCTGGAGGCGCGGATTTGAGCAAATCTGTCAGCTGCTGCACGTTCAGGTCATAAGATGCGGTCAGCCGCTCTAGCCCAAAGGTTTGCTTAAAGTAATTTGCCGTGATGGGGTTGGCAATGTTTAGCGAAAAGTCACCAATGCAGCGTTCCCCCGCAAAGAAGTCTAAATGGTCGTAGTTGCGCACGAGGTAGCCGTCTGCGTTAGCCTGACGCACCTGTTTGAGGATGTATTGTTCGCTGGGTTTGGTGATGCGCGGGGGGGCGATGTAGAGCAGGGGGAAGGGGGAAGGGGGAAGGGGGAAAGGAGGTAAGGGTCGCATCTCACTGCCCTCATCGCCCCGAGCGCGAAAAGCCCGAACCATGGCCATGGCGTCGCGATAGCGGACAGGGTTTTCGAATTCGCCATAAATAGTTTCGACGCCAGTGGTGAGGACAGCCTGGAGCTGGTCGAGGGTGCGAACGAGGGGAATGAGGTGGGGAAGTTTTGATTTGAGCTTTGAGTTTTGAGTTTTGAGTTTTGGGTTTTGGAGGGTGTCTGTTGGGATAACCCCTCTAGGTTGCGCTGTTTGTATTGGCAATAGATCTTGATAGGTTGCAGTGGTGTTGAGCTGCCAGGGGATAGGGTGCGATCGCACCTCTAACAATGTCTCCACCAGAATTCGTCGCAGCCGATTGAGTTCGCTGACAGGCAGCATCACATCACCGTCTAGCTGGTTGACCAGCTGCCCCAGGCAAAAGGGGGTATGGCCCAACCGAGAGAATTGTTTCTTGAGCCGTTCGGTCGTTAAAGGTTTACTATGAGCAGCCACCAAGGGCATGTCAGAAGCGGCTTTGGTGATGTGGCCTTTAGCATCGGTGGCAATGGCGACGAGCGGCTTCCCCTCGCTGCCGTGAATTTCGAGCGTGATGGGGCGCTGAAAGTTGGGGTGTTTTCCGCTGTAGGTTTGACGCAGGGCTTTATCCAGTTCGGGGTCTGACGTTTTCCAAAGCTTGAGACCCACCCGGATGCGACGGTAGTCAATATTGTGGCGACCAAAACCGAGGGTAACGCATTTACCTTGACGCTCGACCTCATACACGCGACCGCCCTGATCGGTGTCAGGGTGACCCGTGTCAAATACGATGCCGTCCCCCGGTTTGATCGGGATTTCAGTATGGAGAATGATTTGCGATTTCAGAACCTGCTTGACTTCGCCCAGGTAGACCCCCCGTTTTTTAGCAAATCGAGCATGGACGAGGGTCTGATTGTTAATGCCCTGAAACCAGCCGGTGTAGAGCCCACGGGAGAAGGCCATCTCCAGGTTATATTTTTCTGATGGGGAAATCGGCAGGGGCGTTGCATGCAACGCCCCAGCCGACGGGGAATGGGCGAGGCGATCGAGGGCTTGGCGATAGGTGCGGGTGACGTTGGCGACGTATTCTGGCGTTTTGAGGCGACCTTCAATTTTGAGACAGCTGACACCGGTCTTGACCAGGTCAGCTAAAACGGGCAATCCAGAGAGATCTTGCGGGCTGAGCAAATATTGTCGATCGCCTAGATCAACAGTCTCACCGTCAGATATTAGTTCATAGGTCATGCGGCAGGCTTGGGCGCACTCTCCTCGATTGGCAGAGCGCCCTCCCAGAGACTCGCTGGTGAGACACTGACCTGAGTAAGCGACGCAGAGCGCACCGTGGACAAAAACTTCTAAAGGAAGGCTGTGCCCTGATGACGGGTTGCGAAGAGCATTGCGATCGCTCAGCTGCCGCTGGATCTTCTCAATTTCTTTGAGAGTACACTCACGGGCCAAGACCACTAGATTGCAGCCGACTTGCTCTGCAAAACTTACCCCTGCCGCCGAGGTCACCGTCATCTGGGTAGAGGCGTGGATGGGGAAATCGGTCGATAGATGGCGAATCAAGCGGCAAATGCCAATATCTTGCACAATTGCGGCATCAACCCCCGCTGTGATCATGGTGTGCAGATAGCGCTCAGCAGCGGCTAGCTCTTGGGGAAAGACCAGGGTATTTAAGGTGACATAGCCTTTGACGCCCCGCTGGTGCAAAAACGCCATCAGCTCAGGCAAATCTGCAGCCGTGAAGTTGTCCGCCCGCATCCGCGCATTAAAGCGATCAAGGCCGAAGTAAATGGCATCGGCACCATTCTCGACTGCGGCTTTGGCACAGTCCCAGGTGCCTGCTGGCGCTAACAGTTCGGGCAGGCTCAAGGGTGTTTCAATTGAGATGGCAGAAGTTTGCAGCATTAGCACTGGATGATCACAATCATTTTGCTGTTGGGTTTGCAAATCCTGAGTTTACAAATTCTGGATTTACAAATCTAGGGTTTACAAATCTGGGGTTTACAAATCTAGGGTTACAAAATATTGACCGAAACATCTAACGTCGAATTTAGTTTCAATCTACAGTGTGGCTGAGCTGTGTGTGGCTGAGCTGTG
>JBCBZL010000143.1:0-11612 GCA_039815385.1 Cyanobacteria bacterium P01_A01_bin.114 | reverse complement strand
TTTGGTCTACGAAGATGGCACCTACAACGGTTACGACTTTGTATTCAAGTAAAGGGCTAGTATCTATGCAGATTTTGCCCGACTATGCTCGCTTAGCAAATCAGAGATTTTCTCGGCTGAGAGGGGTCTGTAGAGAAAGTACCCCTGACCATACTGACATTGCAGGCTGCACAGCTGTTGCAGTTGGGTGGCGGTTTCAATCCCCTCGGCGATGACCTGCATCCCCATGGTGCGGGCGATGCTGATAATCAAAGGAATAATGCCCAAACTCTTGGGGGTGTTGTCGATCGATTGTACGAAGGAGCGATCGACCTTCAGATAGTCAACTGGCAGCGTGTGCAGGTAGCTTAAGGATGAGTAGCCTGTGCCAAAGTCATCGATACTGAGTTGGATACCCTGCTGTCGAAGCGCATGGAGTATCTCATCCACGACAGTTTGATTGTCAATGATGGCGCTTTCGGTGAGTTCAAGCCGTAAATTGTGGGGTTGTATACCGGCGCTAGTAATGGTGGCACAAAGATTTTTAGCCAGGTCAGGCTGCCGCAGCTGTTTGGCTGAAAAGTTGACGCTGATCGTAAAGTTGGAGTCTACTAGATCTCGCTGCTGCCAATAGACGAGATCGGTGCAGACTTGCTGAAGTACGTATTTGCCAATTTCATTAATGAGTCCAGCTTCTTCGGAAAAGGAAATAAAGCGCTCTGGGGGAATGTATCCTTCGGTCGGATGCCACCAGCGAACGAGGGCCTCCAACCCAACGATATGGTGCTGCTGTAGATCGATGATGGGCTGATAATGGACGCTAAAGGCTTGATTTTCGAGCGCGCCGCGCAGGGCAGTGTCCATCTGAAGCAGCTGCACCGCTCGATTATGCATGGCTGATTCAAACCATCGATATTGCCCTTTGCCTGAGGCTTTGGCCCGGTACATGGCGGTATCGGCATCCCTCAACATATATTCTGCATTTTCGTAGCTGGGGGTTCCCCAGACCAAACCGATGCTGGCGTTGATGTATATGTTGCGATCGCAGATGTCAAAGGCAGTAGATAAACGCTCTAAAATCAGCTCTGCAATGTCGGTGACCAAGGCTTGATCGACCAGATGGGTGAGTAAAATAGCAAACTCATCTCCCCCAAAGCGAGCAATCGACGCGACCTGCAAACTGTAACTTTTCTGAATTTGGCGAAGGCGATCAGCTACCCCGATTAAAAGCTGATCGCCTTTGGAATGCCCTAGCGAATCGTTAATCATTTTGAAGCGATCGCAATCGAGAAACAAGATTGCAAACTGATGGCCGGGGTCTGCCTGAGCCTGATCTAAAGCGCGACTTAACTGCTTAGAAAAAGAAACACGATTGGGGAGACCGGTCAGCTGATCTTGAAGCGCCATTTCCATCAGCCTGGCATGGGCACTCTCCAGCTGGCGAGTGCGTTCTTGGACTCGGTTTTCTAGATCAAAGGTTAGCTGGCGGAGTTCTTGCTGCGCCATTTTAAGAGCCAACTGATGTTTGACCCGAGCCAGCACCTCTTCAAACTGAAAGGGCTTAGTAATGTAGTCAATTGCGCCACATTGAAAAGCCTTGACTTTATCAAAAGAGGCATGGAGAGCGCTGAGGACGATCACTGGCACGTCTGCCGTTTGAGGATTGGCCTTAAGCTTTGCGCACACCTCATAGCCGTTGAGGTGCGGCATCATAATATCCAGCAAGATCAGGTCGGGCAGGTCATAGCGTATCCCCTTAAGGGCCATTGTCCCATCCGTTGCCTGACGGACATCGTACCCTGCATTTGTCAAGAGTCGGGACAGTAGCCGTACATTAGTGAGATTATCATCAACCACTAAGATGCTTCCTTTCCTTGATGTCTGACAAAAGGCTGCCATAAAACAACTGAGGCAACAGATCGTTACTCGTCACGTTACGCTAAGGTTAGCATTTTGACTGCTGTTGCCTATTATTGCTACTTATTCAATTGAGATTCAATTGAGATTCGAGATGAAATTTGAGAAAAAAGACTGACTGATGCAGGTGTCCGTCAGTCTTCTGATGCAATCCACCTTCTGATGCAATCAAACAGATTTGCTCTGTGTTTGTACAAAGGACAGTAGCCCTTCACAGGCATCAATCAACAAATCAATCACATAGTTGAAACCCTCTGGCCCCCCATAGTAAGGATCAGGAACCTCCTTATCAGCATGATCTGTGCAGAAATCGCACATGAGCTTGACCTTATGCCCATATTGGCCCGCCGGATCTAAACTGAGGATGTCGCGATAGTTACTCTGATCCATCGCCAAAATCCAATCGAACTGTTCAAAGTCTTGGGGGGTAAACTGGCGACCTTGCCCAACTAGTTGAATTCCGCGCTTTTGGGCAGCGACAGCCATGCGGCGATCTGGAGCGCTGCCAATATGATAATTTGAGGTCCCCGCAGAGTCGCAGGTAACGTTATCAACTGAGCGCTGCTCGATCAGGTGGTTCATGATATTTTCTGCCGAAGGCGATCGGCAGATATTGCCCAGGCAAACAAATAGCAATCGAGTAGCCATAGCGAGTGGGGGGTAAAAAAACGGAGAAGCGCAATCAGAAATTCGGCAAAACAATTTTGGATTTCAGAATGCTGGTTTTGGATTAGGTTAACCTATCCAAAATCTACAATCTAAAATCCAAAAGCAGAAAAATCAGATATTTGAGGCCGACTGGAGGGGCTTATAGGCCAGGTAAGTTTAAACCGCCAGTCAGTTCTTCCATCCGCTCACGCATGGTGTCGGTTGATTTGACATAGGCATCTCTCATCGCTGTGGTGACTAAGTCAGAGAGCACCTCTGCCCCTTCACCCATGGCTTCGGGCGCAATGGTGACCCCCCGGGGCTCTTGATTGCCGCTCAGGACGACCTTAACCACACCGCCACCAGCCTGGCCTTCAATTTCCATTTGCTCCAGCTCTTCTTGAAGCTTTTTGGCCCCTTCTTGGACCTGCTGAGCCTTTTTGAATGCCTCAGTCAGTTCCTTCATTTTGCCCAGGCCAAAACCAAATCCTTGCCCTTTGGTCATAGTTTCAGATATTTACGCGCAATGAACTGTCAAACTATACGCCCCTGAGCTGAGAAATGCAATCTCCCATGCGGTAAAGGCGTAGTATGCTACGCCTCTCTCCCTACCTGGCCTATCCGCGCTCAGGCCTGCCGAAACTCCCCCAGAATTCTAACCTCTGGCTTTAGGTGCAGCGCCCACTTAGCTTCTACCGTTTCCTGAGCGTGACGAATCAATCTAAAGATATCTGCTGCTTTGGCACCGCCACAGTTCAAGATGAAATTAGCGTGGCGTTCAGCAATCTGGGCCTGACCAATTTGGAAGCCCTTGAGCCCTGACTGCTCAATCAGCCAGCCAGCACTGTGGGGCGCAGGGTTACGAAAAACGCTGCCGCAGCTTGGTAAATGATAGGGCTGGGTATCTCGACGCTGTTGCAGATCGGCGGCGGTTGCGGCCTTGATCTTTTGAGGATCTCCCCCAGGTTGAAGCTGAAACGTCGCGTGGGTGACGACGCGGCCATCCCGTTGCAAAACCGAGGTTCGATACTTATAGGCCAGGGCTTCGGGGGGCAGGGTCTCCAAAGAGCCGTCGGGGTCAACCACTGTCGTCTCTACCAAAATATGTTCGGTGTCACAGCCGTGGGCACCTGCGTTCATGACTACCGCCCCGCCGACGGTGCCTGGAATGCCAACGGTCCATTCCAGACCTGTCAAGCCGTGCTTGGCAGCTTTCCAGGCCAGGGTGGCCATGGGTTCGCCAGCGGCGGCGGTGACGCGACCTGTACTTGGGTCTAAGACTGACTCACGCAGGTAGCGAGTACAAATCACCAACCCAGGCAGCCCCTGATCGCTGATCAAGAGATTAGATCCAGCTCCCAAAATCATTACATTCAAGCCTTCTGCACTGGCCCAGGCCAGACCAGCCTGTAAGTCGGCAAGGGTGCGAGGCGCGACAAACCACTCCGCTGGCCCCCCGACCCGAAATGTGGTCAACTCCGCAAGTGAAAACTGGGGTTTGACAACGCAGTCACGGGTGAGTTGTTTTTCGGTATTCATGGCTCGTGTCTATGCCTTAGATAGCACCTCTGCCACCGGGCGAGCCTTAAAGCCATCCATGACATCAGGGATAACCCGGTTGAGATTGCCTGCTGTCAAAAATAGGGCGATGTCGCCGGGCCTCAGGGTCTCAGCCAGATTTTTCTGAATGTCATCCAGGGTGGGCTGATAGTCTACCTGGCTATGGTGAGCGGCGATCGCATCGGCGACCTGCTGGCCGCTGATGCCGTAGTCGTTGGTTTCGCTAGCCGCATAAATGTCAGTAACAATAACGCGATCGGCGTCGCTAAAGGCGCTGGCAAACTCATTGAGCAGGGTGGCTGCACGGCTGTAGCGATGCGGTTGGAAGATCGCCACGACCCGACGCTCTACCCCGGACGGCAAGGGCTCGGTGCTTTGTAACCGGGCGGCTTCTAGGGTGACTTTGATCTCACTGGGGTGGTGGGCGTAGTCGTCAACAAAGAGAATATCGTTATAAAATCCACGTCGATCAAATCGGCGTCTCGCGCCACCAAAGCTGGCCAGGGCATCTGCGATCGCATCAAACTCAAGCCCGACTAGCCGACCCACCGCGACGGCGGCAAGCGCATTGCTTAAATTATGCAGACCCAGTTGAGAAATACAAAGCTGTCCTATCAGAGTACCGCGCTCACAAATATCAGCCGTCATGCCCTGGGGGCTCTGATAAATATTTTCAGCGATGTAATCAGCCCCAGAGCCTGGGGTTAGGCTGTAGGTGACAGTGGGGTTGAGCTCAGCCCGGACGGTAGGGCAATCGAGGCATCCGACCGTAATCTGACACTGCTCAGAAAACGCCTTAAAGATATCAACCACCTCTTCCAAGGTGTTGTAGTGATCGGGATGGTCAAGCTCAATGTTGGTAATGACGCCGATATAGGCTGACAGCTTAGAGAGCGACCCGTCTGATTCATCGGCTTCGGCGACCATATAGTCGCTCTGACCCACATAGGCATTCCCTTGCCACTCACTGACTTCACCCCCCACTACGATGGTTGGGTCAATGCCCGCCTTTACCAACAAATGGCCCACCATGCTGCTGGTAGTCGTTTTACCGTGGGTGCCGGCTACGGCAATCCCCTTGTATTCAGCCATCAAGGCTGCCAAAATATCGGAGCGATGAAAAATTGGGCAGCCCAGCTCAACGGCTGCGCGATATTCAAGATTGTTGGGATTGATCGCCGTTGAGCAAACAACCTGCGGTAGCTGCTCTTTTTCAAGCAAAGCTACGGCTGTACCTGTAGATCTGTGGCTAGTGGAGAGCCCGCTAAGCTTAACCAGATGTTCTGTATCACTGACTTCTGGATGAGGGGTAATGGCACCCCCTTGAGTAAAAAAGGCCAGATTAGCAGCATCTTGAGTCCAAAAAACGTGAGCTCCATTTTCCTTAAGTCGCTGGGTAATGTGGCTCAATTGCAGATCTGAGCCTGATACGGGCAGCTTGCGTTTTGCCAAGACGTATGCCAGGGCAGACATGCCTATTCCACCAATGCCGATGAAATGAAACGGTCTACCGCTGAAATCTACAGAGTTCAGCATAATTTCTTCCTCAAACACCACACCACAGCCATATCAGGCGTATCATAACAGGAATTCTCAAAATGGCTAGCCGCTGATGCAGACTCACAATCAGGACGAGATCACCTCGAGATCAGCATGCCTGCTAAGCCACTTAAAGTAACGCCTTGTCCGAGACATCTTCTCCCCTTAGTTCAGCGATTGAACGCTTCAACCCGGACGTTGCCAGGTTGTGAAAAATACCCGTTTTGCACTCAAACCCTGGGAGATTAGGTGTGCTAGAAGGATTCTAAACACCTTGTCTGTGACTTGTATGCGACACAGACTTTAGCAGAACCCTATAAAAACTGAAAGCCAAATAAGAAAAGATGGGCTAAACGACGGAATCTGATTTGTGTCGTTAATTACTTTGATGACATGTATTAGCTAAGCCTATTTTAGTCCTGTCTGTGAAGCTGAGCGTCGCCTGGGAAAGGCTGGTTGAACGCGAGCTAGCAGAAAGCCTTTCAAAATTGATCCTCATTTGATCACATTGCCGTAGGGACGGCATCGGCGTGGCTCAATTTCCTGATATGATCGTTTCGTTTATTAAATCCTAACTTGACTCGATTTACGACAGAGGGTAAGCGCAGTGATTAGAGTAGCAATCAATGGTTTTGGCCGCATTGGGAGAAACTTTTTACGGTGTTGGTTAACGCGAGATGACAGTCAGCTAGACATTGTTGCCATCAACAATACGTCTGATGCAAAGACAGCCTGTCACCTGCTTAAGTACGATTCTTTGCTTGGGCGTTTGGATGCTGACATCAGCTACGATGAGGACACTATTAAGGTCAACGACAAGGTTATCAAGTGCTGCTCTGATCGTAACCCCAATAATCTCCCTTGGGGAGCTTGGGATATCGACCTAGTGATCGAGTCAACCGGGGTTTTTGTCAGCGAAGAAGGGGCAGGTCGCCATATTGAGGCAGGGGCTAAACAAGTTTTAATTACGGCTCCGGGTAAGGGCGGCAACGTTGATACCTATGTGATGGGCGTTAACGACAGCGAGTATGCCCACGGCAAGAACAAAATCATTAGCAATGCCAGCTGCACTACCAACTGTCTGGCCCCTGTGGTCAAGGTGCTGCACGACAGCTTTGGCATTATCAAAGGCACGATGACCACGACCCATAGCTACACTGGCGACCAGCGGATTTTGGATGCCAGTCACCGCGATCTGCGCCGGGCAAGAGCTGCGGCTATCAATATTGTACCGACTTCTACAGGGGCGGCCAAAGCAGTGGCGCTGGTGATTCCTGATATGAAGGGCCGCTTAAATGGGATTGCCATGCGGGTACCGACCCCCAACGTATCGGTGGTCGATTTAGTGGCTCAGGTTAGTAAGAAAACTATTGCTGAAGAAGTCAACGCTGCTTTTAAGGCGGCTGCGTCAGGTCCGATGAAGGGTTTCTTAGGGTACACCGATGAGCCGCTGGTGTCTATCGACTACCGTAAGACTGACGATTCTTCGATTGTTGACTCTAGCCTGACCCTGGTGATGGATGGCGACATGGTCAAAGTGGTGGCTTGGTATGACAATGAGTGGGGCTACAGCCAGCGGGTTGTAGACCTGGCTGAGCTGGTTGCTAAGCACTGGCCTGGTTAGGTTCGTGCATGATGACAGCCTGTAGCGGGCTGTCAAGATCTCAAAAAATTAAGGGCTTTTGGCTAAGCGGCCAGAAGCCTTTTTTAATAGCAAATTTAATAGCAAAGGATGAGTCCTCAATATTGAGCTTCGAATTTTGAGCGTCTCGCATCGGGATAGTTCTTCTGCAAGTTAACTGTATATTTTCCGATCATCATATTTTTGGGTTACCAGCAGTATCAGCTTAAAATTGAGAACTCAAAACTGAGAACTCGAAATAGGCCTATTCCTGGGGGTCTTTTCTCAAGAAATCTAACTGGTTTGCTTTCGACTTGACCCAGCAGAGGGCCGCTTCGGCTGAGTCGATGTGTCCTTTGGCCTGGGCCAGCTCCACTGCCTTGAGCAGCTCGCCAATGTGGGGGCCGGGTTTGAGCTGCAGGTGCTGCATCAGGTCACGACCGGTGAGTAGCGCTTGGGGATGGGCGATCGGATCTTCTGGGGTGAGGTACTGACCGATCAGACTGTCGATGACTTCCCACGCAATCCCCTGGGCTAAACCGACTAAAGCAGCGGCTGGAAAACTGGTGCCGACGGTTTTAAAGAAAAAGAAGCGATCGCAACGCGACCCGGTTCCCTCGGCTAGCTTTGTTAAGTAAGGCTGGGCCTGAAAAATTTTGAGGGTGGCCTGGCTTTCGCTGCGGCTGTATTTTAATCGGGTCAGCTGGGCCTCGGCCTGAGCTGCTTCGGGGGGTAAAATCTGGGCTAGCTTAGCGATTTTGACCCAGCTGCGATAGTGGCCTGGGGGTACCGCTGCCTTCCAACCCTGTAGCAGGGGAAGGTAGTCAGACTTTTGATGAAAGGTGTTGAGGGCCTGATCCACAGCGGCCAGCTGATTGACCTGAGATTCGCTGAGATGGGGCAACCAAATGTCAAAAACCCCATCTTGCCAGGCTAACCGCAGGCATTTAACCCCGTGAGGTTGGCTAAGTAGGGCGTCGATTTCGTGGCGGACGCGCTCTGCAGCGACTTGCTTTAAGCAGGGGGCTAGCCGACGAATCGCAGCTCGGGTCTCGCTGTCGATAGTAAAGGTGAGCTGAGCCGCTTGACGATAGGCCCGCAGCAGCCGCAGCGGATCTTCGGCCAGGTTTTCTGAGCTGACCATCCGCAGGGTTTGGTGTTTGAGATCTTCAATGCCGTTGAGGGGGTCGATTAGGGCATTGGTTTGGGGATGGTACGCGATCGCATTAATCGTAAAGTCTCGACGTTGCAGATCGGTTTCTAGCGTAGGCCCAACCTGCTGCGCAAAGTCAATGGTGGCATCTTCAAAGACCGCCCGAGCAATCTGGTTTTCGGCATCTAAAACCACAAAGCCAACGTGGTAATGCTTGGCAATGGTGCTTGCCAGAGAAATGGCCCCCTGAGGTAGCACAAAATCTAAATCGAGGTAGTCAGCCTGACGATGGAGTAGGGCATCGCGAACGCTGCCGCCGACTAAATGGGCGGCCTCAGGTAGCCAGTCCAGGCTAAAAGGCCAGGTTTTAGGAGACAGGGCGGAGGCCATTGAGGCAGTGTCTAAACCACATCCAGTTTGAAAATCTGAGTTTTTCCCGTGGGGCAAACGACAGGGCTGGATAGGGTCAGAGTTTAGATAGGAGTTTTGCGATCGCAAGATAAAAATTGGCAAACAGCAGGCGCACCTGTCGCCCACCTTCCCTTTCTAACGGAGCGGCTGACGACAAAGCACGCAGCTTTTCATTTTGCAACATTGACCCATCATCTGAGAAGAGCTCTCCGTCAGTTGCGCTACATTAGCAGTGTAACGAGGCGGTTATGAGGACGCTGCAACATGTGCATATGCGTGAATTGCCACTATGTCGATCGCTGTATTACTTACAACGCGGTCGAGACCAACCATCAACAGCCTCATCTCACCGAGCATCCTGACTTTGAGCCAGTCAACCCGACCATCAATGCCAATATCATGCCCCCTAAGGTCTATGTCGAGGGCGACCGGATTGTGCAAGACGGCGACTTTGGCTTTGAGTACGACGTGATCGGCTGCGATAGTTTTCAATCTGAGATGGGGAAGTGGGCAAGGCTGCGACCGGGGGAGGCGATTCCGACGTAGGGTAGTGGGTAATGGGTGGAGGGTAGTGGGTAGTGGGTCATTCGGAAGATTAGCGGGTATCTAGAATTTCGAAGTCCGAGGCTTTCTACTCTCCACCCTCTACCCTCTACCTCCACCCTCTACCCAATTCAATGGTCTACTGCCTAAACCCCAGCTGCCCCAACCCCCAAAATTCGGATGAGGCGAATATCTGCCAGGCCTGTCGGCAGCCAATCTCGCTGGCTAGACGGTATCGAGCGCTAAAGCCTATTGGTCAGGGGGGCTTTGGGCGGACGTTTTTAGCCGAGGGTCGAGCAGGCCAGCTTTGTGTGATCAAGCAGCTCTTTTGGTCTCGCGGACGGCCGCCTACGCCTGAAGTGTCAGCTCGGTTTCGAGCTGAGGCAGAGCGGCTCAAGCAGCTGGGGGCTCATCCTCAAATTCCCCAGCTGTGGGAGTACTTTGAGGATGAAACCGGGCAGTATTTGATTCAGGCCTACATTTCAGGGGCGACCCTCGAAGCTGAGCTGAAGGCGCAGGGGGCTTTTTCTGAGGCGATGATTATAGCCTTGCTAGAGGCTATGCTGCCGGTTTTAGAATATGTCCACAGTTTTCGGGTGATTCACCGCGATATTAAACCCGACAATATTATTCAGCCCGCTAACGGTCTACCGGTGCTGGTTGATTTTGGGGCAGCTAAGCTGGCACTGCGTCGGGTTGCCTCAATCGCGGGGCCAGAAATAGGGCCAGAAATAGGGCTGAACACAGAAACCGTGATTGGTAGTGCTGAGTACACGGCTCCAGAACAAACCATGGGCAAGGCAACCTTCGCCAGCGATCTCTACAGCCTGGGGGTGACCTGTCTGCACCTGCTGACCGATATGCCCCCGTTTGATCTGTACTCAGTGGGCGAAGACCGCTGGGTTTGGCGTGATTATTTGACCCAGCCCGTGGGCGATCGCCTGGCCGCTGTGCTCGATAAACTGGTGGCCCGCCCGCTGCGATCGCGATACTCCCAAGCCGATCACGCCCTCCGCGACCTGCGCTCCCCCAAACCCCTGATCCAGCTACCGGCATCTCTAAGGTCTTTTCTCCCCGCGTCTCCGCGTCTCCGCGTCTCCGCGTCTCCCCCCCTCTCCCCCTCTCCCCCTCTCCCCTCCCCCTACCAGCGCCGCTACCGCCTCAACAACCCCGTAGGCGTGACCCAGACCCTGGCGGTGAGCCCTAACGGACAGACCCTAGCCACCGGCTGCGCCGACGGGACGATTTACCTGTGGCAGCTAGACACGGGTGAGCTACTCCATACCTTCGCTAAACGACGGGGCTTTGTAGGGCAGGGACATCGCGATCAAATCAGCAGTCTTAAATTTCATCCCCAGGGTCACCTGCTCTACAGCGCTAGCTATGACGGCACGATTAAAGCCTGGAATTTGCAAGACTGTACACTGTTGAGGACTTTGCCTGAGCAGGGATGGATGCCGACAGGCCTGGCGATCTCTCCTAAAGGGCGCTGGCTGATCAGCGCCGGAGGGACGGGTAAGATCACCCTTTGGGATCTGGTAACCTTGACCCCTGAGCTGCCCAGAACTCAGCATCCGGATCGGGTGAGTGCGGTGGATATCGACGCCGTTGGCCAACGCTTTGCCAGTGCCAGCTGGGATGGGACCGTGCGGGTTTGGCAGCTGCCGGGCGGCCAAACCCTGGCAACCTTTAAAGCTCACGCTGACCGCATTAATGCCTTGGTGATGCATCCAGCCGGGGAGCATGTGATTAGCGGTGGCAAAGATGGCCAGGTTAAAGTTTGGCGCTTGGGCACGCCCCTGGGCACCCCTCTCACCTGCAACACATTGCATACGGCCCAAGACAGCATTACCGCGTTGGCCCTCAGCCCTGATGCCCGGCTGCTGGCTGTGGGCACCGAAGGAAACGTGCTAACGCTCTGGCAGGGTACCACTGGCGAGTGTCTGGCTCGGTTGGATCTAGGCTGGGGGGTGGTTGCGATCGCGTTTGCCCCCGATGGTCAGACGTTGGTGGCCAGCAGCCGAGATGAGACGATATCGGTGTGGGAGATGGGGAGGGGGAAAGGGGGTAGAGGGTAGAGAGTAATGGGTAGAGGGTAACGGGTAGATACTGTGCCAGAAACTCTCTGTCAAGGATGAACGGCCATGGCGATCTCAAGGTCAAACGGCTTGCCGGAATGAAGCACCCCAAACACAAAGCGAATTAGCTTGTGCATAATGGCACCGATGACCTGCATTTTGC
>JBCBZL010000321.1:0-5584 GCA_039815385.1 Cyanobacteria bacterium P01_A01_bin.114 | reverse complement strand
GCCCAGGCCTGGTGCAAGTGGGCCTGGCCCATTAGACCGACGTTAGGGGTTTGGAAATAGCGTTGTTCTTCCAGGAGAGTGGTTGCGATCGCAGCCGAGGCCTCAAACTGCTGATCAACTGCTCGGGTCACCATCAGGGCGTACAGCCCTTGAATATGGCCTGGAAAAACCGACAGGGCCTGTTCAAACAGCTCGCTGGTGCCCCCCGCCTTGCGATTGTTGAGCTGTCGGGGGCTATTGGGGGCTATTGGGTTCAGCGGACTGTTAGAGAAATTGGGGTAGTTATTGCCATGGGGCGAAAAGGGTAAAGTTGGAGCGTTGAAATAGTCCACGCCTCGGTTGATCAGCGCCGCTGCCAAATACTCTCGAAATAAAAGCAGCTGGGGATGCGATTGTAAGGCCTGCTCAAGATAGGGAATGGCCAGGGCAAAGTCTCGCTGTTGGTAACGAGCCATGCCTTGGCAAAAGGCCGTCAGCCCTGGCTCAGGCTCTCCACTGCGATAGCGCGCCTCGCCATAGCGCACCCAAAAGTGCGGATCGCCTTGAAAAGGGGGATAGATTTTGAATAACCAGTCACTTTGCCAAATCACAGCCGCATAGTCACCCCTGGCATAGGCCACCTCCAGCGATCGATTCCAAAGATTAGCTCCTATCAGGTGGGTAATGAGCAAGATCAGGACAGCGACTCCGATTGGGAGACCGTGTTTAAGATCCTGGTAAAGGAGAGAGAGTCGAGAGCTCTTCGCCGAAGGGTGAGGGGTCAAATATACTGCCATCAGCAAAATCACCAGTCCGCTCACTGTAAAGCTCCAGCCTTTGCCAATAAAGGCAAAAAAGCCGTTGCTATAGCCAAAGCCATCCAAGAACACACGATCCCACTGGGATAGCTGAAAAAAACGAGTATCTTGAATCTGAAAAGTGGCCAGGGTTGGCAGCGGCTGAAACTGGGTTAGCGAAATCGTTTGCTTCCACTGGCCCTGAATATCGGCAAAACTGGTTTCAACTTGGACATTCACCTGACTGAGCTGATGCCAATAGGAGAGGGCCATCAATGCCCGCTGGGGGCACCCGATCATCAGCCCATAGGGAAACAACAGAGTCAAACTCAATGCCACCCAAAGCAGACGGCGTAGGTGGTGACCGCTATAGGACATCCCAAGGATGAACCTCATCGAGAACAGGACACCCATCGAGAACAGGATGCTGGCCGAAAACACCTTGCCCAGTGGGAAAGTCAGCCCCTCTATCTGCAGCGCGGCCAAACTCTCGGGGGGGAGGTGATACCACTCATATCGTAGGCTCATCAACAGCGTCAGCAGCCCTACGAGCCCGGTCAAACGCACGCGATCAAACCATTGAATAGTGGCGATTAGCTGAGGCACGATTGCCCAAAAGCTCTTCATGGCGATATCTTGGGGCCAGTTTTTGGGCTAGTTTTTGGGCCAGTGTTGGGGCCAGTGTTGGGGCCAGTCATTTCAAACTCAACCGGGTTAGGCTCAACCCGATCGCCGGGTTGCAGCACGCGAGGGTTAAGAATCACCTGTTCACCCAGATCTAGCCCAGAGACCACCTCTCGGGTATTGTCAAACCGATGGCCTAACCCCACCTGGCGAACCGCAGCCTGGCCGTCTGCAACCACCATCACCATCCCTTCGCCCCCCGACAAATGGGTCACAGCGCTCTCAGGAATGCGGATAGCGCGTTCTTTAATCGGGTTTAACGTTGCAAAGCCTTGCAGACCTGGGGGCATCTGTAGCGATTTAACCTTGACCCAAACTGAGTAAGTATACTGACGGTTGATGCTGACTTTGCCTAGACGAAACCCTTCGGTCTCAACGGCTGGGTTAATGCGGATTACCTCTCCCTCAAACGTCTGGCCTGGGTAAGCCACCAGGCGAACTATTGCTGGGTCACCAATCTGTACCGTATCCAGGCGGATCTGATCAACAAAGGTTTCAAAGGCCACGTTACGACTGAGGGTGATCAGCGACTCTTCGCCAATCTCGTAAAAGTCACCCGCATCGACGTTCAGCTGACTAATTAGCCCAGCGGTCACCGCATATAGAGTCGTTTTATCCAGCATTGCTCGGGCTTCGGCCAGACTCGCGCTGGCTTTTTCAACCTCAAGCCGCAGACTTTGCAGCTCCACAGCCTTGGTGCGACGCAGAGTCGCTAGCTGCTGTTGCGCAGTGATCAAATCTTGTTCGCGCTCTAGAAAAAAGTCACGGTTGATAAAGCGATGGTTTTGATCAAAGAAAACTCCCTCGGTTGCTTCTTCAAAGTCTTGTAGCCGCTCAGCATAAATATCTTCGGCATCAAAGAGCTGAAACTCACTGACTGCCCCGTCTTCGTAAAGGCGGCGGGTACGCTCTAGGCGCTCGCGGGTATTGTCTAACCGGATCCGGGCTGCCTCAGCATCTCGTTGAATTTGCCGACGGACATAGGTCTCGTTTTCTTGGAGGCGCTGATCGGCTTCATCAAAGCGTTCTACGGCCAAATCGACCTCACTTTCGAGGAGCTCAGCGGCCCCTTGCGCTTCAAGTTCTAGCTGTCGCAGCTGGGCTTGCGAGCGCGACAATTCTGCCTCTGCTTGCTGCACTCGCGTTTGCAGCTCTGTCTCTCTTAAGCGAAAGAGCTTCTGTCCTTTCTGTACCCAGTCGCCTTCTTTGACAAACACCTGTTCAATCACGCCGTTGATGGCGGGGCGAATGTTGGCGTTATCGAGGGCAACTGAAACCCCTGGCGCGCCGATGGTGTTTTCGAGGGGACCTTGACCTACGACGAAAGTTTCTACACTGATGGGTTTACCGGCTTTGCGCTGTCGTGCTGGGTAGCCAATGTCAGACGAGTAGACCCGCGACTCTGGGTCATTCAGCGTCGGCAGTAGCACCCCAACTGTCAACAAGACAATCCCCGCTAAGGGCAAAATCACCAAGGCTGGGAGTACCCAATTTGAGATTTTAATCCCTTTCAACATATTGCTTTAACACGCCTCCTTAGCGCACTGCCTTTAGGCGCTTGCAATCAAATAAGCCACCTGCCTTTACCCTTTACCCCTTACCCACTACCCACCACCCTCTCCAGCCGGGGTTTTACTGTCCTGCGATCCCCTTAGCGCACTTCAAAGGGCGCGCTGGTAGACCTGCTGCCATAGGTCAACAATGCGAGGCCAGCCAAAGCGGGTTTGAATATCGATCAGACCCTGATGTCCCAGCTGGGTTGCCCACTCAGGCTGATCGAGTAAATTTGCGATCGCATCCGCCAGCGCCACCGGATTTTTCTCCGGCACCAAACAGCCGGTTTCGCCCGGTTTAATCACATCTGGAATTCCCCCTACTGCGGTGGCCACGACTGGCTTACCGTGGGCCAACGCCTCAATCATGACAATCCCTAATCCTTCTGTATCGCCCTTGCTATCGACAATGGCGGGTAAGACAAAGACATCGCAACTCGCATATTCGTGGGCTAGCTCTGCCTTGGTGACAAAGCCGAGAAAATCAGTACAGGGCTCTAGATTCAGCTGACGACAGCGGGTTTTTAACTCGACTTCTAAGAGGCCTGCCCCCACAATTCGCAGGCGTACAGGGCGGGTTTGTCGCAGGCGAGCCAGGGCCTCTAGCAAATAGCAAACCCCTTTGCGTTCATCTAAACGACCGACAAAGAGTAAGGTGGGGACTTGCTCGGCGGGCTGCGATATTGCTGGTTTGGCCTCTACGGTTAAGCCATAGGGCACCACCTGCACCGGGCACGGACGTAATTTTTCGACCAGCCCCTGGGTAAAGGACGAGTTGACAGTGATCGCTTTGGCTTGGGGCAAAAGCCAGCGCAGCACATCGGCGACAAACCCAAAGCGTCTTGCTAACAGTAATTCGCCCCCATGAAAGCTAAAGACCATGGGAATGTTAAATACTTTGCTGGCGGGCCAGACCATCACCCCGTGGGGAAACGGCCAGTGGACATGCAGTACATCGGGGCGAATTTTGAAGCAAAGCCAAAACAGCTGCCAGGCCCCCAGAATGACGTAGCAAATCGCTGGAATAATGTTCAGAGGCTGACGCTTTAACTTGGTTGGTGCGCCGTCTCGAACTAAGGTTTCGAACCGTTTCCAAAAGTAGCGAAAGCGATAAACCTTGACCCCCTCTAGCTCATAGGAACGGCTGCCCTCATAGGCAGGGGCAAATACGCTAAACGTGGCCCCTGTCGGCTGCAACCGCAAAATAGTTTCGCGGATAAACGCGCCGTGATTGCCATCCGGTGAAAGCGGATATACCGAACTCAAGACAAGGATATGTTGGCTACGTAAAGACATCGGCGGTGCTCTAGTCTGTTTGCCTTGGCCTGCTCACAATCTGCAATACCTAGGTGTAGTTGCAGATTGCCCAGTCAGCCAATCTAGCTCAACAGCAACCCATCAATTTTTTTACGAATAGTCCGTCGATACAACGGTTGCCAAAAATCTGTCCTTAAACTCAGCGCTATTGTTGGCCAACCGCTCGATTGCCTGGGTCCAGGGTCTCGCGAGGTAGAACCATATCCAAACCCTGAGAAAATCTCGGGCAGAGGTTGCCAATCGCTTTTTGCCAAACTTGCTAGTTCCCGAAAATCTTGGGTGCCAGGGCGTCGCCACCTCAACAACGGAATGGCCCAACCCTGCCAGCACCGCCAATAAAAAACGATGGGTAATCAGCTCGATGGGTAGCCCCACCAGCGCCTCCCGGCGGACCAGCTTAATCCAGTTCATGTCGTGAATTTGTAGGCCAAAGGCCCAGCGGCAGGCGCGATTAGCCAGTTGAGAGGCTTTGATTTTGCCGTCGCCGCGCTGCTGCCGCCAACCTGCGATCGCGACTCGTCCTGGCTGATAAGCCCCTAGCAAGGTGGGCAAATCTGTCAGCGGGTCAGACTCTAAATCCGCCTGCCCCCAAAAGATCCAATCGGTTCGCACATGATCTAATGCCGTCTGCCAAACAGCCGCAACCCCTCGCCGCTGAGGGTGCCGAATAACACTCAAAAACGGATATTGCTCAGCCAGCTGAGCCAAAATTTCTGGACTTTGATCGGTGCTGCCATCATCCACAATCAAGACTGGAAACACACGACCCAACTGATCAAAAACAGTTTGAAATCGACTCAGCAGCTCTACCAAATTCCCCTCTTCATTTAGGGCCGGAATAACTACAGTCATAGACCCACTGAGCAGAGGCGACTCGTTGATTTGGTCATATAACAGACTAGAATAAACTTCTTTTTCCAAATAAATATTCGAGCTATCTTCCTTCGAAAAAATGAGTTTATTAAAAGTAAATAAGGGCATATTAACTCAGCGCTCCCTTGATAGAAAAAGCTTTCAAGACCTCACTTACTCAATCATCTGCCTTTAAAATCTGTGAATAGAATTTGAACAGCAAATTCAAAAGCTATTAGTTATTAAATTGCCGAGGCCTTAGTAGATTAAAGCTAACAAAAATTTTGATGATTAAACTATTGTAAATTTGCGGATTAAAAGCCCGTATCTTATTATCAATTTCGCTTAAAATGAGTAAGAAAATTACCAGAAAATACGCAGAAAAACTTTTACCAGGTCAGG
>JBCBZL010000349.1:0-4831 GCA_039815385.1 Cyanobacteria bacterium P01_A01_bin.114 | reverse complement strand
CTGAGACGTTCGGGGCTCAATTACATGGATTACCTTGGATGGAAGCGCTTAACCTTTGTACTGTTGGGGCTTTAGACAAATTACGCCTGGCTAACAACTAGCAGGCACCAATTTGAGATCTATCTGTACCGAAGACCTTTGCGGGCCTCAATTTGCCTTAATCTAATGATTTTAATAGGAGCTAGTTAACCGATAGCGAAAGGGGAAGCTCAATTGTGAAGCACGTTTGACCGTCACCGCTGGTCACGCTAATGGCCCCGTCGATGTGAACAATGAGCTTTTGCACCAGTGCTAAGCCTAGGCCGGTCCCCCCCTGTTTCCACGGGTCTGCACTGGGAACCCGGTAAAACTTATCAAAGATCCGAGGCATTTCTTCCTTAGGGATTTCGACCCCGGTGTTTGAGATATCAAACCGCAGCGAGCTGCCATCTGTCTCAGACACTGCCAGGGTAATCTCCCCCTCTGGAGGGGTATATTTGCAGGCATTGTTGAGCAGCTCAGCGAGTACCCGCTCAACGCTTGAGAGGTCAGAGATCAGCACCGGAATATCATCAGGTACCACCACGTTGAGTGACTGGTCACGGCTGTTGGCCCGTTCTTGGAAGCCATTCACTAAAATCGGCAGCCAGTCGGGTAGCTGAATCGGCTGCGAGGCAATCGGATGGTTGCCCACATCCAGACGCTGTAGATCTAAGAGATCGTTGATCAGGCTAATTTCTCGTTCACACTCTTCTTTCAAGATGCGATAGTAGCGAGCGAGTCGTTTTTGCTCAAGATCAGGCTTTCTCAACTCAGCATCGAGATCCATCTCCTGGGCCAGGGTCACGCCCAACAGCTGCAGGGCCACTCGCATACTGGTGACAGGGGTTCGCAGCTCGTGGGATACCGTACTCAAAAAGTCGTCTTTTAGGGTGTTAACCCGCTCCAGTTCACGCACCTGGGACTGAGATTCTTGGTAAAGCCGGGCTTGGCGAATGGCGATCGCACACTGGTTGGCCACCTGCTGCACCAGCCGAATATCGTATTCGTTAAAACCGTAGTCTTTGTCGTTGATCAGCCACAGGTCGCCCAGCACACCCCGATCGTCTAAAATTGGGCAGGCAAACATTGACACATGACCCCGCACCGGGTTGGGAAAAATCGAGCAGAACTGAAAATATTGCCCTTCTAAGAGCTGGTGATAGACCTCCGGGAAAGCTTCCATATGGGATACTCGTCCCCGCGATGACGATAGCGACGTCGTAAACTCAAAATAAACGGTTGAGGTGCCCTGTTCTAAGTCATAGAGCGCCGTATTTGAGCCTTTGACCCCCATCGCTTCGGTCAGCTCTTGCACCGCAGTCTGCAAAATCTGCTTTTCATCTAAACTGTCCCGCACCCGGTCTGTAATTCGCTTCAGCGTCGCCTCAAACTCGAGCAGCGTTTCTAATTTCTCTGTACGCGTTTCAACCGCCTGCTGCAGCTGCTGATTACGCTGCTGCATAGCCACTAACTCGGTCATATCTTGCAGAGTATTCACCAGCAGTGGGCTGCCATCGGTGTCGCACAGCAGAGACCTCACTGCTCTAAAGCTGCGTGCTTTACCGCCAGCGTCTACCAGCATGACCGTTTCAGTCGGGGCTTTTCCCGTGAGTAAAAACGTTTCATCTTGGGCTCGGAGGCGCTGTAGCTCAAGCTCCGGCAGAGACGGTGCCGCTGATGATGAGCTAACCAGGGCTTCATAACTTTGACCTAACAGTCTGCAAAAGGCCTGGTTTACGAAGATCCACTGATGTTGTCTATTGGTAACGTAGATCGGAGCTGCGATCGCGTCAAACAAGCTCTTGAAAAACTCGATCGAAGCACCCGAAACAGTTGCGTGGGAAAGGCTCATCCGGCAGTTTGTCTCACTCTGAGTATTACCCGTGTATTTACTATGCCCTGGATAGTCTTAAAATATCCGCATCTATATTCTAGATTCACTCACCTTCCTGCCAAATCCGTAATTGGACGTAGACAAGACCGAGTGCGCCGAACATCAATACGGTAGCTGCTGCCGCTGCATAGCCAAAATCAAACTGACTAAACGCCTGCTCGTAGATGTAATAGACCAAAATATTGGTTGAATTAAGGGGTTCGCCCCCGGTCATCACGTACACTGGCTCAAAACTGCGCAAGGTAAAAATAAGGGTCGTGACCACCCCGAAAACCAGGGTGGGTTGCAGCCCCGGTAAGGTGATGTAGCGAAACTGCTGCCACGGGCCTGCCCCATCTAGCTCTGCTGCCTCATAGCGGCTGCGAGGGATGGTCTGCAACCCGGCTAAAAACACTACCATGTTGAAGCCAATTTGCTTCCAGATACTCAAGATGATCAACACTGGCATCGCCCAGACCGGACTATTGAGCCATGGCAGTGACGGCCCCCCTAATCCCAGGAGCAGCGCATTGACCGGCCCCTCGTTTTGAAACAGCCAGCGAAACCCCAAGCCTGCGGCCACTAACGAGGTCACCGATGGAATAAAATAGGCTGTTCGCAATAGCCCCCTGAACATCGACAATCGATTTAGCAGTACCGCCAACCCCAACGGCATCAGCACGCTAGGCACCACCGTCGCTGTTGTGAAATAAACGGTATTCCCCATCACCTGCCAAAAGTCTGAATCCCCAAACAAGCGTACGTAGTTTCTCAGCCCCACCCAGTGAATCCCGGCCCGCGTAAAACTACCCGTCGTGAAGCTCAGGTATCCCAGATAGGCAATCGGCCAGAAAACGAAAATGCTCAACAAAATTAAGGCGGGTGCCAGCAGTAGCCAAACGGTTCCCTTAACCACAATTCCAGTAATATTTTAAGATTTACAGCCGCTGAATCTGTCCATGAGTGTATCGCCTACCCCGTCTAGCCCAGTTCTCATTTCGCCCCCCGTTGAGACAACTCTCGCATCCCGAACCCCCCCTGTGCGGCTAGGCATCCTAGCCTCTGGCAGCGGCAGCAACTTTGAAGCCATCGCTAAGGCCATAGACCAGGGCAGTCTCAATGCCAAAATTACTGTCCTGATTTACAACAACCCTAACGCCAAGGTCGCTGCCCGTGCAGCCCGTCGAAAAATTCCCTCAGTCTTGCTCAACCACCGCGACTTTGCTTCGCGCGAAGCCCTCGACGACGCGATCATTACAACGCTGCGATCGCACAGCGCTGACTGGGTAATCATGGCTGGCTGGATGCGCCGCGTCACGGCCGTGCTCATCAATGCATTCTGCGATCGCATTCTCAA
This sequence comes from Cyanobacteria bacterium P01_A01_bin.114, assembly GCA_039815385.1. Classification (GTDB taxonomy): domain Bacteria; phylum Cyanobacteriota; class Cyanobacteriia; order Phormidesmidales; family Phormidesmidaceae; genus SIO4C1. Next base: position 1,580 of record JBCBZL010000349.1, on the reverse strand, counting down.
CATTCACCCTAGCTTGCTACCAAGTTTTCCGGGAATTTACGCCATTGAGCAGGCGATAGCAGCGGGGGTCAAAATTACGGGTTGCACCGTTCACTACGTCAGGCTGACGGTAGATAGCGGCCCGATTATCTTGCAAGCAGCAGTCCCTGTCTTGGCAAATGATACGCCTGCCAGACTACAGGCCCGTATCCAAGCCCAAGAGCATCGCATTTACCCAGCAGCCATCCAGATGGCCGCTCAACAGGCCGCGGCTTCTAAACACTGACTTTTCTAAACACTGACTCTGATGATGACGGCCTTGGCCAGTGCGGCAACTGGCTTGATACGCTGGCAGCGGCCTTTGCCGCTCTCTTATGAGTCTCAAAAAAACCTCACGTGAGTCTCAAAAAACTCACGCCCTGTCAATGGGGCCACACAAATCACGTTTCATACGTTAGTTTCCCGATTTCACCGGGCTCACTAGACCTAACAACCTGTCTTGATGTGTTTCAAGCCATACGGCTTGTACAGATCTGCTCAGGCAAGGCCGATCAAGCGAAGTCTATTAGGTGATTTGTTGAGCACGATTCAGTAACGGGGTTTCATCAAGGTTAGATCGGGGCCAAGCCTCCGCCGAGTAGCAATAAATCCCTGATTTTGGGTATTTTTGCCCATTTGAGCCGGTCACCACTTTCGATACCTTAAAGGAATCAATCTGAGGGTAAGGTGCCCCAACAGGTTACGGCAACCAAGCTACCGTGATCCAGCGTCGGCATATATTTTCAGCGAGGGTCTTTCAGCGGCGGGTTTAAGGTGAGCAATCTCAAGATAAAGGGAAAACTCACCAAGTTTTCTTGTTTTAAGAGAAGAATCAGTATTTTTTGTTCCGTTTTTCCCAGTTTAGTGACACTTATCAAATTGGTGCTCGCATTTTTGTCCGGAAGTTGCGTCTCCTGGCCTGAAAACATAATCAAGACTATTAGGGACCAGACATTATGTTTAAGCCATCAAATTTGAACTCCAACAGCCTAGAGTTTTTAGTTCGTACCGCACTGAGCAACGGCGAAATAACCCCCGGTATGGCGGCTGAGATCAGTCGTTATCGCTCCGCTGTCCGCCTCTCTGCCGAAGATCGACGCTATCTAGCGATTCTAGAAGATGCCATCACCGATGGCTGCATTCGCCTGGTTGGCTCATTCTCAAACGCAACATCCGATGCGCCTCGGGTGAAAGCCTAGACAGATCATTCCAGAGACTTTTAGCCCCTAATAAGTCTTTCGATGCGTTCTAACGCAACTGCCCCAAGGCAGACCTAAAAATCCTTGAGAATTTCAGCAGCGCTGTCGTCACAGCGCTGCTTTTATTTGTGACTTTGAATTTATGGCTCTAGATTCGTTGAGATGCTGGCCTGTTTCTGGCTCCGACCCTTGAGGTCTATCTTTTGGACGAAACCGCTACGGCGAAATAAATCTTAAAATATTATTAAGTTCGAGAGTCAGATTCTACAGGAGCTCATTTGTGCGTTTTGAAAATCCGCTAGGTACTTCACTCAACAATCCGTTAGAGATTGCCCGCTGGATATTGTTTATGTCAGGGGTACG
>JBCBZL010000041.1:0-20688 GCA_039815385.1 Cyanobacteria bacterium P01_A01_bin.114 | reverse complement strand
TGACCGGGCGCTATTCTGTTTTGGGAGGGCTAAACGGCATGACTGGCCAGGGGGCGCTGGGGTTAAACCATCGCTGGGTGGTGGCTTCGGGGCTACACATCGATCTAGGGATTGAGCGAGTCTTTGGGGATAGCCTTTCCTTGCTCAGTACGGGCGAACAGTTTTTGCAGCCCTTTGCAGTGGGGCAAACCTCTTCTTCTTTGGGGCTGGTTGACGGCACGACCTACACGGTGGGGGCTGAATATACCGATAATCCTAACTTTCAGGCCAGTGCTCGGTTTGAACATCGAGACTCAGATGATGGCAGTAATACGGTGCTAACGGCCACGGCGGCTGGCAAGCTATCGCCTGCGCTGACTACCCTGGCCCGGTATGAGTATGGTAACTTTGCCAACCAGGTGATTACCGGGCGGCTGGCCAATACCTCTAGCCTGCGGTTTGGGTTGGCCTACCGTAACCCTTACAGCGATAAATTTAATGCACTGCTGAGCTATGAGTTTGCCGTCAACCCGGCCAGCACCCCCAACTCAATTTTACTGGGGGCAGGGTCTAACTCAATTCGAGAGCACACCCTAGCCGTCGAGGGGATTTATGCCCCCAACTGGCAGTGGGAGTTTTATGGCAAATATGCGTTGCGGTCCACCAATGCCGATTTAGACTCTCTGGGGCTAGACACCTCTACCACCCTTCATCTGGCCCAGCTGAGGGCCGCCTATCGGTTTGCCTATCGGTGGGATGTGGTCGGCGAGGTGCGCTACATTACCCAGCCATCGGAGCGCTATAGCGAGGTGGGTTGGGCCCTAGAGGCGGGCTACTATCTGACCCCAGATTTGCGACTGGGGGTCGGTTACAGCTTTGGTAGCGCGGACGATCGCTCGTTCCAGGGCAGCGGTTTTCGCTCCGATAGCGGACCGTATCTGGGCGTGACCTATAAGATAAACGAGCTGTTTAATCAGTTTGGCCGTCAAGAGGTGTCGCCGCCGCAGCAAGAAGAGTCTTTGGTTGAAGCCAGCGCTGCTCCGGCTGGCGTATCCGAGGGAGACACGAGCGCGTCTCTGCTCGGGCCGCAGTCCTTTTTTGGTGAGGGCCAGCTAGACGGCCAGCTAGAGGCCGAGGGGGAGGTTGAGAGCGGCCCCCGACCTGGTAGGAATGAAGATGGCAGGGTTAATGATACTGGGGTAGAGGAGTGAGTGCAGAGATGAGCCCATCGCTTAGCGTCAAATCGATTGCTGCGGTCACCTTGGCCAGTAGTTTTTCTTTAATAGGGCCTTTAACAGGGCCTTTAATGGTGCCTTTGGCAACGTCCCTGCCACTGGGCCTGGCAGCCCAGGCCCAGGAGTCGTTGGTTCCGGTGCCATACCAGGCTGTGGTCAACAACAGCGCCGATGGCCCCATTCTGCCAGATGCGTTTTTAACCCTGCGGGAAGCGATAGAGGTGGTCAATGGGACGCTTCCGCTAGAGGCGCTCAGCCCTGCTGAAAAAGCCTTGGTGACCCCGGCAGACACCGCCCAGATCAGCTTTAATCTGTTGGAGGATACCGACATTCGGCTCACCAGCTTGCTCCCGGCGGTGACGGTGCCGGGTCTGCTGATTGACGGGGCTACCCAACCCGGTTACGGAGACGTCTCCGACGCCCCGATGATGGTTCCGGTGCCGACCCCGGTCGTTTCGATTAGCCCAGCCGAGGGGGCAGAGGTCTTACGGGGGTTAACGGTAACGGCGGACAATGTGACCATTCGAGGGCTGAGCCTGCACGGGTTTTCGTCGCGTCATCGCGCCACAGAGACGACCCCGCCAGCCGATATTTTTATTACCCACCTCCCCCCGCCAGTGGATGCGGGGCCAGGGGCACCCAGCTGGCAGGCCCTGCGGTTTGAAGATGTCGAGGCAGCCCCCCAAGGCGTGGTGATCGAAGATAACTGGCTGGGGGTACCGCCCACGGGTGACATGCCAGCGCAGGCCAATATGTCTGCGTTTGGAGTTTCAGTCTTTAACGGGATCGATACGGTGGTTCGCCGCAATCGCATCGAATTTCACGAGGGCAGCGGGCTGATTACCGGGGCGCGTGCTCAGGGGATGCAGGTGAGTGAAAATACGCTGATTGCCAACGGGCTGTCAGGGATGCCCGATGGTATTCGCCTGGATGGGGATATTGACGGGGCCGAAATCTTTGGCAACCTGATCTGTGCCAGCGACGGCAGCGGTATTTTTATGTTTAAGCCGGATGGATCTGCCCGCATCTATGAAAACAATATCCGTTTTAATGGCCGACGGCTGCGGCGGGCGGCCATTTATCTGATGGGTAACGAGCACGAGGTGAGCGATAACTTTGTGGGCTATCAGCCGGGGCCGGGGGTGGCGATCGCAGCCTACCCTCGCAGTCGCCAAAACCAAATCAGCAACAACCAGTTTGCAGCCCTGGATGGGCTCAGCATCGATCTGGGCTATAACGACAATTCAGGGGTGGCCGATTTTCAACGCACCGACGGCCCCAACCCGCCGCGTAATTCTCACAATCGCCGCAAAGATACGGCCAACGCCGCCATCAATGCCCCCGAGTTTGATGCAAATAGTTTCTCGCTGTCAGGCACAGAGGCAACCCTTACGGGCACTGCCGATCCGGGCTCTGAGGTGACGCTATACGCCGTGGTCGATCAGCGGGGGGCATATGGTGCGCTAGATCAGTCCATCACGACGGTGCCTGTGAGCCCAGAAGGACGCTTTACCGCCACCGTAACTCTGCCGATGGGGACGCCCGTGAGTGCGATCGCGACCGACCCCAGGTACGGCACGTCTGAGCCCTCGGCGGTCGCATCGGTGGGGGAATCTCTACCTATCTCCCCGACGCCCTACACCGCCACCTGTGAGATTGCTCAAGATCCCCCCCCAGAGCCGCCCCCGCCGGAGCCGGTTCAACTGAGGGTACCGCGACAGATTCACTTTGCCCTTGATCGTCATTTATCAGCCCCGAGAGCGGCGATATTCTTGAGCAGGTGGCAGCGGTGCTGCAAGAATATTCCTTTATCATCATCGAGCTAGAAGGTCACACCGACCCTCGCGCCAGTAATGCCTACAACCAGGCCCTGGGTGAGCGCCGAGCCCGTTCGGCCCGCGACTATCTGTTGCAGCAGGGGATTGCCCCTGAGCGGATGCGGATTCGCTCCTTTGGTGAAACCCAGCGGGCCACCACTGGCTCTGATCGGGTCGACTACGCCCGAGATCGCCGGGTTGAAATTATCTTTGAAGATACCCGTGGGCTAGACATTATCTATGAGAACCCAGAATCTGATCTGCAAATCGAGCCGTAGGTTTTGCTAGTTAGTTCTGTCAGGCAGTTTTGCCAAGAGTTGGATCTATTTTGCCGCCGTCATCATGTTAGGGACTAAGCAATGAAGCGTTTGCTTAAAAAGACATTTCAACAGTACTTCTCTACCCCGAGTTCTAAACGACGAGAAGAGAGTCTGGCCCAGATATCTCGCCGCTTCTCACGCTGCGCATCGGTGATGACTGCAGTCACCCTTGGGCTGTTGGGGACGGCTAAGACGGCCCATGCTTTTTTCCTATACGAGGTTGATTTATCGAACTATACTCCTTTATCGCTCAACGAAACTATCTTGTTTCCGGGAACCCCAGCCGGGATTCGATTTCAGTGGACTGGTGCAACCGACACATTTCAGAACTTGAGTGCTGACGATAACAGCGGTCTCACGGGCGGCTTTGAAGCGGGTGATATTCTTAATATTCAGTTTGATCCGACGGTGCCAGCCGATCAGCTCAATCTCGATGTGACCTTTGAGAACAATGGAACCCCGGTTCCTGTCGAGAATGTTCGACTGATTGTGATTGACATTGACCGTGATAATGCTAACGCCTGGCAGGATCAGGTCACCCTAGGGGGGGCGGCCCCCGCTCCGCTGATTACTCCGGCTACGGACGCGACACCTGCGCTGGGTATCTCTCCTGAGGCCGCAATTAACTCTCCGATTTCTGTTGAAGAGACGGGCCTGCCGCCGCTGAATGACAATGACTATACGGTTGAAGCCTTGGGGGACAGCTTTGTTGGCGTTTATGCGCCGCCAGGCCCCGCAAACTTAACGGGTAGCAATACCGCCGTCAACGTTTTGAGTACGCCTGGGGAGTTTAACCCCAACTTGGGCGGTAACCCCGTGACGCTAGGCGATTCGCTCCCTGAACAGTTTGAGGGAAACAACGGCAATCAAGAGGGCACGATTACGGCGGACTACGGGGCTACGCCCGGTCAGCCAGTCAATGGGGTTTCACTGGTTTACGGTAACGGGCCAGCCTCTCTGACAGCCGCCACAAACCCAGCAGGCCCCGGGGGGTTTATTAATCTGCCGGGTGATAATGGCGGCCCTGCCAACCACGGCATCGGGTTGTATACTGTCTTCTTTACGCCGGGGGTGATCGGCACGGGCAAGACCGTGAGTGCTCCAACGCCTGGGCCAAACGGCACCTTCAACGCGACCTACACTATCCGTGTGCAAAATTTTGGGGTGGCCACTGAGCTGACCGATGTGCAGGTGACTGACGATTTGGTCGCAACGTTTGGTGACGCGGCTGGGTTTACCGTGAGCAACGTGCAAGCAGCCGGTGGCGTAAACCTGACCGTTAACGCTGATTTTAGCGGGGTTGACCCTCAAACTTCACTACTGGCTCCGGGTCAGAGTCTGGCCCCCGGAGAGTTTACCCTGATTCAGTATGATGTCAATATTGACCCGGCGGTCACGGGGCTGGGGCCTTTCGACAACACGGCAGTCGGTACCGCAAATACGCCGATTGGGCTACCAGTGATCGATCAGTCGGTCGATGATGTTGACCCAGGGCCTGATGGCCCCAACCCCGATCCGAATGGAGATGGCGATCCGTTAGAAACAGACCCTACCCAGCTGACGCTGGTGGAACCCACCACCTCGCAGATTGGGGTCTCTAAGCAGGTGCTGTCTTCGGTGCTAACGCCTGACGGGGCGTTTGGGGCTAATACAGCGCGGGTCGTTTATGGAATTGAGGTCGAGAATATCGGTTCTGAAGCTCTCGATGATGTGCAGCTGACCGACAGCCTTGAAGATACGTTTGGGGATGGCAACTACCAGCTGGTCGGCCCGCCTCAGTTTGTGGGGGGTAATGCCAATTTAGACGCGATCAACCCGAATTACGATGGCGATAACCAGGGCGATTTGAACCTGCTTGACCCGGCTGCTGTCGGGCGCAGCTTGCCAGTGGGGGCTGCGAGCACTTTCCAAATAACGGTGGATGTGAATATTGCCAGTAACACCCTGCCGAACCCACTGCCGGGTCCGTTTGAAAACCAGGCTGAGGCGGTCGGCACTGGGACAGACTCAGGGACCGAGACCACGGACCTGTCAAACGATGCGACCGCAGTCCCGCCGGGGCAAGACCCCATTGACCCCAACGATAATGGGGTGGCGAATGAAGACGGGGAGAACGTGCCAACGCCGGTCTTTTTGGGGGCAAATATCCGTTTAACCAAGCGGATCACCCAGGTCTTGCGCAATGGTCAGCCCTTATTTGTGCCCCAGATCAACCAGTTTAACGATCAGGGAAGTGACACGACTGATAATGCGTTGCAAACCCTGTCTAATAATGCACTGCCGCTGGGCCTGTTTAGTGCACCGTCGCTGCTCCAGACTGGCGATATTGTGGAGTACACCGTCTACTTCTTTAATGACGGCACCACGCCTGTTCAAAATATCGAGCTGTGCGATGTGCTGCGGGTGCCCAACGTCCTGCAAGCTGACAGCTTGCTGCTGGCGCTGCCCAATACAACGCCGCCCACCGACGGTAGCTTTGCCGCGAGCCCGCTGATCGAGGCTCGAGCTCCGCTGGCTCCGCTGGCTCCCTCCTGTGAAGATGTGGCAGGGACGGGTAATTTCCCGCCCGGTCCGTCGGATCGAATTATTCCGGGTGCGGGCGGCGGCGTTGTGGTTGGGGCCTCTGACAATGGGGCACCGTCTGGCTTAGATCTAGACGCTAATGAGATTGGTGCATTTCGCTTTCAGGTGATTATTCCTTAAACGGTTTAGGAAATGGGTCGGGCGCTGATCTGTGGCTACTATGGCCACTACAACCTAGGCGACGAGGCCATGTTGGCGGGCATGCTGCATCAACTGCGCCAGTGGCGGCCTGAGGCGAGCCCGACGGTTTACTCCAACCATCCAACAGACACGGCCCAGCGCCATGGGGTCGCCACCTTTAATCAGGCGGCTGTCTACCGTCGGCGCGCGATTTTGCGCCGACGATTGGAGTTGCTCTGGACCCTGACCCAGCATCGCTATTTTGTGTTGGGGGGGGGAGATTTGCTCAGGGATGGTCCCCAGCGCTCGGTGGCAGCTGTGTGGTTGACCCCACTGCAGCAGGCGATTGCGCTTCGCCGCCGCTCGGTGGTGTGGGGGGTTAGCGTGGGGGAGGTTTGGCGACCAGAAACAGCCCAACAAATCCGACAGGTATTGAATACAACTGAGCTGATCGGGGTGCGAGACAACGGGTCTGCTGAGGCATTGCGATCGCTGGGGGTGATCCGGCCTATATACGTTGGTCCTGATTTAGCTTTGCTGAGGCCTGTGCCGCTTTCTGTGCCAGCATCGCCGTCAGGGCCAGAAGGGCTGGTACCTAAAAAGCGACTGCAAGTTGGGGTGGCGTGGCGTGCGATCGCAAATCGTCACCGCTCCGCAAACGCGGTCCCAGAGAACGCAGCCCCGGACGGTTTGCCACCAGACAATTTTGAGCATCTGCAGCGGTCGATGGCTGCGCTGTTAGATTGGCTAGTCGAGACCTACGATGCCGAGATTCACCTGATTCCCTTTCAAGCGTTTCCAGAGGCCTATCGTCGCCAGCATCGGCCTGCTGTTGATGACTATAGCAGTACACTCACCCTGCTGCGGGGCTGTCGCCATGCCGAACAGATGCAATTGTATTCGTATGTTCCCTACTTAGGACAATTAGATGCTATTCTGTCAAAGCTGGACTTAATGATTGGGATGCGGCTACATTCTTTGATCTTGGCGGCGCGGATGGGGATTCCCAGTTTAGCTATCGAGTACGATCTCAAAGTTAGTCGATTTATGGCCGCAGTGGGTCAAAGTCACAACTCTATTTCTCTTAAAAACTTTACGTTACCAACAGCCATATCAAAAACAACCCAGCTACTGGATGATATCGATGCGGCTCGACAGTCGGTTCGAGTCGGCCTGCATCAATATCATCAGGCAGGGGCTATGGCCATGGCTGCATTTGAAGATTTTTGGCGAGCTTGACTGTGAGTACATCTCCCATTTTTATCGTGGGCGTTCCGCGCTCAGGGACGACGCTGCTGGCGTCACTGCTGTCGGCCCATCCCACCACCGCAATTTCCCCCGAGAGCCATTTTTTGAACTACTGGTTACCCCAGTGGGGCCAGTCAAATTTGCACACCTTTTGGCAACAGTTTTGCCAGAGCCAGCGGTTCTCATATTTCGGAGTTGATGCAGATGCCGTCTGGGCAAGGGCCCAAACTAAGCAAAAACTCACCCATCGCGCCTTGTTCGAGTCGCTGTTAGAGACCTACGCCGCTCAGCTCAACAAGCCGCGATGGGGTGAAAAAACACCCATGCACTACCAGCATCTTGACCAAATCTTTGACTGGTATCCCACTGCATCGGTGCTTTGGCTGCTGCGCGATCCGAGGGCGGTTGTCGCCTCTCTACTGCGGGCCAATTGGGCCAGTGACTATACCGATGAAAATGCCCAGCTTTGGCACCAGAGTCTGCGCGACTATGAACGACACTGGCAGGCCGATACTCGGGTTAAGCAAGTGCGTTACGAAACCCTTGTGACCCGTCCCCAAGCCTGTCTTCAGGAGATTTGTGAGTTTCTCCATGAGCCCTATCCGCCAGATTTGATTGACCGCAGATCGTCTGCCAACAGCCCCATTGTCAATCGTCCAGAATGGGCCGCGACTCATCTCCGTCAGGCGTTGGCCCCTCTGGAGATCACCCCGTTAGAAAAATGGAAACGGCAGCTCTCTAGATCTCGGGTAGAAATTATTGAGCAAATCAATCGAGATACCATGGCTCGCTATGGCTATACTCCAATGACTTCGGGGCAAACATTGCTGCGCGGGAAACTTCGGGGTCGGCTTGAGCAGCTTGAGCGCAAGTTCATCAGGCGACTACACCAGTGGCAGCCGCAGCTGGGGCTTGATAAATCTGCCCTGACTGATTGGGTTCATGGTATTGTCCCCAAAACCTTGGTATAACACTCAAAATGGCGCTGAAAAATTTGGGGTAGACTCAGCTGTGATTTTAGCTGCTGCTGCGCCTGGGTCGAGGTGGGCTGGGTGAGCTGAGTGCGGATACACCTGGCCAGCGCCGCTGCCGTATAGGGCGCAAAGGTGGCAATCGCCTTTGGGGGCTGATCCTTGTTCATTGGGTCGGTTGGTCGTGGGTCAGCCGCCAGCTGATTGTATGCCTCAATCTGAGGTAGCGCGGTGGCTACAATAGGTTTCTCCTGTGCAATCCATCGCGAGAGAGAGCCCGAAGCAGACATGGTTTCAAACGGACAAATCGCCACGTCGCTAGCCCTCAAGTAAAGGTCGAGATCGGCGTCACAGAGATACCCCGTCACCGTAAGACGGTGGTCTACCTGAAGCTGTTGGGCCAGGGCCAACAACGCTTTGAGCAGTCGCTCTTGGCCATCTACAACAGCCCCTGCAAATACCAAATGGAGGGTCTCCGGCAGCGTGGCCAGAGCTTCGATGGCCAGAGCATGTCCCTTACGTGGATAAATGAACCCCTGAAGGGTAATCACAGTCTGGGCTGATAGCCCTAACTTCGCCTTGGCGGCGGCGGTGAAGGCAAGGCGATCGCCGGAGAGAATGAGTCAGACTCAACAAAGTGAGGAATCACTTTAATCTGCTGAGCATTGGCAAAGTGGGCCAGCCGCTGTTTTTCTTGCTGGTGACAAGTCAAGACGGCACTGGCTTGCTGTAACAAGAGGATCATGGCCTGACGATCGGCTCCGTAGCGATGCCACATATACCGCCAGGTGGTTCGCAGTGCCAATCGCTGCAGCCCTGTGAAATGCTGATACTTTTGCCGCTCTGCCCGCAACACTTGCCAGACAGACTGGGGAGGGTAAAGAGACTCATGCACATCGTGGAGCGTGACGACCCAGGGGAGCGAACGCCGAGCTAGCTCGCTAAGCCACCGTTGAAGATGTTGCAAGTGGGGGCGACCCTCGCCCCAGATAAAGGGGCTGTACTGAAAATGAATCAGATCGCTTTGGGCAAGTGCATCGGCAGCCTGTTGCAGTAAATCACCGTTGTGTCGACTATCATGGGTGAGAACGATATCCTGTTCTGCCACTGGATGATGCGATCGCGCCGCCGATGCTAGACCTCGGCCATAGCGAGTCACACCGCTTTCATAAGATTGTCCCGCCGTAGCCAGATGAAGATATCCCAGTTTCATGCCATCGTTGCCCATGAAGTTGTACTGCCTATGAAGGTATCTTGCCCATGAAGGTATCTTGCCTATGAAGGTATCTTGCCCATGAAGGCATCTCAAGGATATCGCACCTTGTTTGTGACCCAGCTGTGTCCTTACCCTGCTCGGGGAGGAGGGGCAATGCGAGTTTGGCAAAACATCAACGTCTTGTCTCGATACGGCAAAGTTGCCCTATTCTCTGTTTTTAAGGGAGCTCGCCCTGAGCTGCCGCTGGTTGACCCGGCTTTAACTCACCCGGCTTTAACTCACCCGGCTCCGACTCACCCCGCTCAAATTGACCAGGGGCACCACTATGATATTGGTGCCCCCCAGCGATCGCAGCGAGAAAAGATTGTCCGCCGCTTGGGCTGGCTCAGGCCCGGTGGCCATCCCCGTGCTGATTGGCTTTATACGCAGCCAGCGGCACAACAGCTACAGTCACTGATCCAACAGTTTCAGCCCACTTTAATCATCTGCGCTGAGATTTGGCTATATCGCTATCTGCCTATCTTACGATCGGCAGGCTGTCCGGTGATATTAGACAACCACAATGTTGAAGGAGACGCTGACCGATTTCGACCCCCATCAGCTCAACCGAGTCCTTCTGGGTTAGCCATAGTCCAACAGCGGTTGGCCCTCCAAAACACCCTTTCTAAAGTCCGCCATATAGAGCGTCACTGGCTACAGCAGGCCGATCAAATTTGGGCTTGCAGCCCAACAGACAGACAGCTGCTTAAAAAACTGTATCCCCAGGTGTCGGCCTCGCTACAAATCGTCCCCAACGGCATTGACCCCTCTGTCTATGCAGCCTGCAGGACCAGTCGTCTGAAGCCGTCGACGCAATTAATCCCCGCTTCTACGCCCACCCTGCTTTTCCCAGGGCGATTCTCGTATCCTCCCAATGCCGAAGCGGCCGAGATGCTTATAGGGCAGATCTACCCTGTCCTCAAACAGCGACAGCCCAGCTGTCAGCTGTTGCTGGTGGGCATTGATCCCACCCCTCAGATGATTGCAGCGGCGGCCGATCCTGACATTGTGGTAACCGGTGAGGTGGCCGATGTGCGCCCCTATCTGGCAACAGCCAGCGTGATGGGGGTGCCGCTACAAAGCGGCAGCGGCACCCGACTCAAACTGTTGGAGGCATTTGCGGCGGGGTGCCCGGTGGTGAGTACGCCCAAGGGGGCAGAGGGGCTAGCGGTGGCAGATGGCCAGCAGCTCTACCTGCGCTCGACGCCAGCTGCCATCGCGGCGGCAGTTCTTGACCTGTGGGAACATCCTGATCAAGGTCAGCGACTGGCTCAGCGGGCCTATGAGTGCTTGCTGCAAGACTATGCCTGGTCAGCGGTTGCTACGCGAGTAGAGGCTGCCCTGGCGGGTTTATCATGATGCAGTTTGCTCAAGAAACTCCCCAAGTCAGTGTTGTTGTGCCGCTGTACAACAAAGCTGCCTACATTACCCGCACGCTGCGATCAATTTTGGCGCAAACGGTGCTACCGCTAGAGGTGATTGTGGTCGACGATGGGTCCCAAGATGAAGGCCCGGCGCTTGTGCAGTCGTTTGCACAGTCACTGGCTGAGGCGGCTGCACAAGATGGCAAACTCCAGAAATCTAAGGGAGATAGCCAGTGGCAAATCCGTCTTGTGCATCAGGAGAATGCTGGGCCGGGGGCGGCTCGAAACCACGGTCTACGGCTAGCACGAGGCTCTCATATTGCTTTTTTAGATGCTGATGATGAGTGGCTACCCCGGTTTTTAGAGCGCTCGTTAGATCGGCTGCGATCGCATCCAGACTGCGTGCTATCGGTGAGCGGTCAGGTGAGGGGAGGAGCGCGATATAACTGGAGTGCGACCCTGGCACGGCTAGGGCTCAACCCAGGCGTTTGGCGACTGCCTGCGGATTTAGCTGCTGAGTTGCACAAACCTAGCCTGGATATTTTGCATTCTGGGGCAATTGTGTGCGATCGCGCCGTCGTAGATCGGTTTGGGGGGTTTTACAGCCGAGACGGCTGTCGCTATGGCGAAGACTTGTACCTGTGGCTGCAAATTATTCTGCACTACCCCATCTATCGAGATTTTGAACCGCTGATGTGGTACCACACTGAGGCCTCTGACCTGGCTGTGTGGCGGCAGACCTGTCCACCGTGGCCCATGCTATTAGAGCCAGGGCCGATTAGGGCACACTGTCCTGCCTCCCATCAAGACCTGCTAGAACAGCTGCTGGCGAACTATGCCTTAATTGCCGCCTATCGCTGTGCCACCCAGGGTGAGCTTGAGATGGCCCGCACCCTCCTCAATCAGTATCCCCGCGCTCAGGCATCCGCCTCGCGAATCTGGCGAATTCGGTTAGAGATGCTGATCTCAGCGGTGCCTAATTTGCGACGGTCGCTGCGGCAGCTGAAGCGGCCGCAGCGGTGAAGGAGACTCACGCGCCATCTGCCTGCTGATATCGCGCCATCACCTCGTCATAAATCTCCTCAAGGGCCTGAGTATTGCGGCGCAGATCAAACTTTTGCTCAACGTGCTGTCGCCCCGCCAGGGCAAATCGCTGACGCTGTTCAGGCTGCGCCCACAGCAACAAAATTGCCTGGGTCAGGGCGTTAACGTCTTTCTCAGGCACGAGCAGCCCGGTTTGATGGTGACAGACGACCTCGGGGATACCGCCGGTTGCAAACCCAACCACGGGGACGTGCATGGCCTGGGCCTCGGCAAAGACCATGCCCAGGCCTTCGGCATCACCCGAGTCAGCGATGATGCTGGGGCCGCCCAGGAGCGTTGCCCGGTTGAGCCAGTGACGGACCTGCTCGGGGGGCTGCTGGCCTAAAAATTGATAGCGTTTGAGGGTCTGGGCCGCTAAGGCTTCGAGCTGCGATCGCAGCGGGCCATCGCCAATCACCACCAGGGTGGCTTCGGGGTTGGTTTGCTGCACCTGGGCCATTGCCTGGATCAGGTAAGCACAGCCTTTTTTCTCAACCAGACGACCGATAAATAGCACAATAGGCTCTCGAGCAACGGTCTGATCTGGGCAAAACCAGGTTAAATCAATCCCAATATAGTGGACCCGAAGCTTATGCTCTGGGCAGCCCCGCGCGACCAGCTGATCTCGAATAAACTTGGATACCGCCAAAATTTGCTGAGCCGATTGGAACGCCACATCACGCTTGTGCAACAGCAGAGCCCGAAAAAAGCTGCCCGGTTGTGTCAAGAGATCTTGACCTCGTAATGGGGACGTAACCCAGGTGGCGTCGTAACCGTGGCAGGTCACCACTAGTGGAATTTTGAGCTGCCGCGTTAGCGCAGCCGCAAACCCGCCGTCACCCCCAAAGTGGGCATGTAGCAAACCAGGCTGATATTGGGAGAGCTTATTCAACCAGCGCCGCGGGGGGTAGCTCGCCAGCTTATAGGTGACTTTCCAAAACCGACTGGGCCAGACTATTTCCCCTAAAATAATCGGCTCAGGGGAGAGCTGAGCGACATTGCCCAGGCGTGAGGTGCCCACGTACTGGGGGCAATATCGGGTGAGCGCTTCGGCCTGAGCTGGAATAAAGGTTTCGGAATAGGGTATGAGCTGATCTCGATAAATCAGAACTACCGGCATAGCCACTGTTTCCAGGTGTAAAACGGGCTCCACAGGCTGCTGACAATCAGCTGTCGTTCACAGGTCGCAACCAAATCTAGGCAGATGCCGTGGGTCAGCACGTGGTGCAGCAGCTTACGGATGTCGCTCGCCATAAACAGCAGGGTCATGGCTGGGCGTTGCCAAGGGGCACAGCCGATCATTCGAGTGGTATATCTACTCAGCCCAACCCCCTCAAAAAAGCGACGCAAGTAGTCTAACTCAAACCGATGGCGGGCGATTTGATGGTAAATATGCATTTTAGGGTTAAACCAAATCTCCCAGCCAGCTTTCTTGAGGTGGAGTAAGGCTTCGGTGTCCTCTCCTTTTTGTGACAAGCTGGCCCCGACAGGTCCCTTAAGCGTCAACACTTCAGGCACGTGGGTGAGCCAGGCCTGTCGCTGAACCACGAGCCCGGCCCCCGGTGGCACCAGATTGCTCATGGCCCGCCACCCGCAGGTAAAGCAGATGACTTCGTCGCGCTCAATCACCGGCATAAACGAGGCAATGCGCTCAAAGTGGGCCGGTGGAGGAGATTCGTAATGGGCGTGGATTTGCCCCCCAAACGCCGCCGCCTGGGGATGGGCCTGTCCAAAGTGATAGGCCTCTGCCAGCCAATGGGCCTGGGGAATATTATCATCGTCTAAAAAGCCGACCCACGTGCCTTTGGCCTCTAATAAGGCCCGTCGTCTGGCGAAAGAAGCGCCCTGCTGGGGCTCAAGCACATAGCGGAGTGAGCAATTTGGCCAACCCTGGCCATACTGCTCAATGATCGCCTGAGGGTTATCTGTGCTATTGTTATCAACGACTAAAACTTCCCACTCAAAAGCATCTGGCTTGGAAATGTCAGCCAGAGATTGAGCTTTGAGCGCCGCTAAAATTTTAGGCAAACGCTTAGCGCCATTGTAAGTGCGAATCGCCACAGAGAAGTCAGCCATAGGCATTTGGGGAAAGGAGCAGCAGACGTTCCCCAACGGAGTGGAATGGATCGTTACTGTTGACTATTTGACTATTGACTATTTGACTATAGTGCTGGCTAGTCAATCTAGCCTGTGATCTTAGACCACAGTTTGAAACTGTCCGACTTAGATCACACTTTCAGACCGTACCACGAGACTAAGAGAAGCCTTAGCGCTCGGGCGGTTTACCTTGGCGATCAGCAACCCTGTGACTTGAAAATAGCAAATCTACGTTGGATGCCGCACTTTAGAACATCTCCTGGACTCATCTCCTGGACTATGGCTCCGTCTTGCCTGTTAAGCGTACCAGTCTGGGCAGGGGGTCGTCCCTAGCCAACCATAGGGATGGAAGGCACAGATTAGCTGAACGCGCTCTTGGGTGCCATAGGCAACGCCGTGGTAATGCTGGCAGCCTTCACAGGTTGAAGGGCACGATGCAGCGGTAGAGGTAAACCCCAGCTGCGATCGCAGAATCTGCAGTTTGCTTTGGAGACGATGCCAGCGTCGGTAGCTGCGCGCTCGGCAGCGCTCTGTCATGCGGTCGCTAGAAGCAGCAGTCATCGATACCCCCTTAGATAAGATGCTTTATTACAAACAGCACACATCGAGCAGCGCACCTGTTCTCTCGTCGGGGGTCATGATGATCCCCATTTGACGAAAATTTGCCAAAGCAAGGGCTGCCCTATGCTGATGTTTTCAATATCATAAAAACTTTCTGAGGCGTTGACCGCCACAAAGCGCTGAATTTGTAACATGA
The DNA here is from genome assembly GCA_039815385.1 of Cyanobacteria bacterium P01_A01_bin.114. Classification (GTDB taxonomy): domain Bacteria; phylum Cyanobacteriota; class Cyanobacteriia; order Phormidesmidales; family Phormidesmidaceae; genus SIO4C1. The sequence goes on along the minus strand of JBCBZL010000041.1, from coordinate 5,859 downwards.
CCTTTCGGATAGATGTTGGGTACCGAAAAAGGCGGGCCTTCAACCGGTATGACCTTTTTGAGAAAACACCGTATTCAGACAGGCATGTTGTGAACCTCTGAGAACCTCTGAGAGGGGTGGAATGCGCGGTCATTTTATGCGGTCATCTGACTTGAGTGGCTTTCAGGAATGGTCATAAACGGTTCTGTAGAATCACTTATCCCTATACAGGGTGCATGTCCTTTATTCCAAGCAAGGGGTTTACTATGCCGCTACTCCCTTTAATTGCGCTATCAATATTCTTGATCTTGTGGACTCGTGAAACCCTCTACAAATCTGAGCTGTCTCCTAGTGCCAAGGCATCGGGTAAGCGACCTGCTGCAACAGTTGTAGACGCCGAAGACCTGCTCAAAGTCTATCTCCTAAAGCCGTATTTGAGCGAAGACCCTTGTGAAGGCCCATCTAATCGATAGTTTGCCCTGTTGGCTTCAGTGTGGTCTCCAAAAGACAGCCCTAAAAGACAGCGCCCGCTAATTAATAGCGGGCGCTTTAAGCATCGTGACCATCTGTCAGACGGGTCATAACAACCCTGATGAGTCGCCACTCTACGTGCTAAATAAGACGAGCTAAATAAGCCCAAGCGGCATGCAAGAAAAGGGGACAGACGAAGGTCTCGGTCTCTGGAGCATGATTGGAATACCCTACTTAGGGACATGCGGGCAAATAACATACCCGGTCGCAGGGCGCAAAATTTTGCTGCCCTACCATTGGGACTAGCCATTTTGGGATGTTATTTATTTGCTAATCCCTTACTTAGGTAAAGCTGATTTCGACATACTGTAGGTACCCCCACGGCCCCGACCCCAATCTCCATTGCGAGCACCCGCTGAGAGAATATTAGAAACCCGATTGCGGGCTTTGAGGAAGGTCGCCTTAGGCATATCGCTTTTGAAGATGGCCTCCATGATCTCGGCAATCTTAAAGACCTGCTCGGGCTGAGCATTTAAGATGTTAGCAACGACGTCGGGCAGCGGTGACTTCTTAAAAGGCTCTTGCACATAGCGCTGCCAGTTGGGGGCTTTACCTGCTTTTGCTTTACGAGTCGAAGTTGCAGCAGGGGCTTTACTGGCAGCCTTTGCCTTTGTGGCTTTAGCCGTTTTCTTGGCGACCGTCTTAGTTGTGGCTGGTGCTTTAGCACTCTTGGCTGGCGCTTTCTTCGCTTTTGACGGAGTTTTTGCTTTCCGGGCAGTTTTGGTTGTTTCTGTAGCGGTAGCGGCCTTAGTCGCCGTGACTGCTTCGGTGAGTGCCTCAATCGAAAGGCCTGCTCCATTGCTATCGGCTGGAGATTGAAACATATCAATCACCGTTTGCAATCCTTTGCGTTGTTCTTGGATGGCTGAGACTTTTGTCACCAGCTGAGTTTCTTGCGAAGCCAGTTGCGCCTCGGCTTCTACCAGTTGAGAAAGAACAGCGTTGCTCATAGTTTCAATTAACCTCGCGAATATGCACAAATTGTGTGAAATACTGTTTGATGTTGACTGCTTTGAGGGTGCTAAATCTCTAGGAAAGGTGTAGCACTGATCCAACAGTCTCTTTCATAGCACCAAAATACCCTATTTTTGTTAAATTCACATCATGCGCGAACATTTTTCTGACTCCGCGCTTCTTTCTATCTCGCCTAGCGGAAAAATAGGTGACGCTGCTTTAAGTCCACATAGACCTCCTTCTAAAAGCTAAAAACCTCGCCTAAACAGGCTTTCCATCACTGCTCAAGAACATCTATTCAAAACAAATCTGCCCATATCAGTGAGTTTTGCTAATCTGTTCAGCAAATAATTTTGTCAATGTTCTTCAACAAACGGAGCCCAAAGTGGATCATCACGGTCGCGGCTATGATGTCCGATGACATTTCACCGTAAGTGAATCCCTTTATACAGTCTTCTCGTTAGATCGTCAGAGACAAAACTCTTTTGTTAGTACAAACAAACTGATGTCGACAATAAAATGCTCGGATCTGAACGACCAAATTTTGTTAGCGCTGTTCAACGTCCCTCTCGGCGTCTGTTAGCTAGTCTGTCAGCTAGTCTGTCAACCTTGAATCTTCAGATAAACAGAAATGCTTCCAAAGAGGCGACCCCCCAGGAATGGGTGTTGTGTTGGCACAGACCTATCAGGCTGTCAGGTCTGTTGAGCAAAGCGGGCATGAGCACCGTTCTCCCCTTCGCTCTACGCCTACGTTCGCAGGGCTCTTAAAAAAAGGGAGTCATCTAGCGTCTACTCTCAAGCCCAGGCCGAGTCGCCCAAATTGGGTGGCACATCTTGCAGCCGCCCTGGCCCAATTGCCTGGAGCGCTCGCTTGAGAGATACATCGCCTGTGTAAAGAGCTTTGCCCACAATCACACCGGTCACTCCCAAGGGGGCGATGCCCAATAGGCTGAGCAGATCAGTGAGGGAGCTGACTCCCCCCGAAGCAATCACCGGTGTCTCGATCGCACTGGCTAGTTCTCTGAGGGCCTCGAGATTAGGGCCCTGCAAGGTGCCGTCTCGTTTAATGTCGGTGTAGATGATCGCAGCGGCTCCTAGGGTACCCATGTGCTGGGCCAGATCTGTGGCCATTACTTCGGAGGTCTCGAGCCAGCCACGGGTGGCTACTTTGCCATCACGGGCGTCGATGCCAACAAAGATTTGACCGGGGAAGCGCTGACTGAGTTTGCCTACCAACTCAGGGGTCTCGACAGCAGCGGTGCCGAGAATGGCATATTGTACGCCGAGATCAAACAGTCTAGAGACGCGATCGCAGTCTCGCAGCCCTCCGCCTACCTGCACGGGTATGGCTACCGCATCAACAATCGCTTTGATGGCCTGCCAGTTTTCGGGCTGGCCCGCTTTAGCGCCGTCGAGATCGACGAGATGCAATCGAGTTGCCCCCTCGTCAACCCAGCGTTGAGCGACAGCAACCGGGTCTTCGTCGAAGACCTGAGACTGTTTATAGTCGCCTTGATAAAGCCGTACACAGCGACCTTCTAGCAAATCGATAGCCGGAATCACATCCATAGCGAACCCACACACTGACAAAGTTTTAATTGTATAGCGATTCTCAATGGCTTAATACTGCACTTCCCCCTCTCCTCTTCTCCCTCTCTCCTCGGCGCCTTATCCGAAATCCTGTCCAGCGATACCTGATACCGAAGGGCGTAAAATTTTACGCCCCTGACAGGGTTCAATTTTGAATCTGGGGGCACTGCATTCGGATTTGGTATGACTTCCTCATCCCTTGCGCCTGCGACAGGTCTTAGGGTTAGCCTTCTTAGTCAAAAAATTAGCCCAGTCTCAAAAAGACCAGGCTAAAAAATGTGTGTGGAGTTGCGAACGAGGTGTCGTTCTGAGTTTAACGTGCCCAGTGTCAGAGCCCGAGCGCAGTGCGCAGTCAGAATGTTTACAAAAGTATGCAGTCAGCAGAGGGAGGCCAGTCGGTGTGCCGGGTATCGGCACAAAGTCGAAGGGGGGTCAGTCGGCTGACTCTTGCTCAATCTGGGCCAGGAGCGCCTCAATTTTTGCGGTATCTGAGGGATTGGACGAAGCCAAAAGATACTGTTTGAGATCTTGCTTGGCAGCGGTGTAATTTTTGAGATGGTAGTGGATCAGGCCGCGATCTCGATACTCATAGGCCGTGTCGGGATAGAGCAGCAGCAATCGATCGAGAATGGTGATTGACCGCTCAAACTGCCGTCGATTGAGATAAATCATTTTCAGGTTAGTGAGCAACCGCACTAAAAAGGGTTTGGGTGACACTGGGCTAAGAAAGTCATCATGCCACTGAGCTTCGGGGCCATAAAGCTGTCGAAATTTACTTTCACAATCGGCAGCAAACATGACCTCGCCACGGTTGAAAGGATCTACAAACACCGCCATCTCATCCACCGTTGGGCAAATCAAAAAATGCCCCGGCATCCCCACCCCTGCCATCGGAAAACCAACCCGCTTGGCAATTTCTAAATACAGCAGTGATAGGGTGATCGGGATGCCAATCCGCCGATCGATCACTTCATGAAGGTAGCTATTTCGAGGGTCATAATAGTCCTGCTGGTTGCCCGCAAACCCCAGCTCATCAAAAAGATATTGGTTAATGATTTGAATGACTTTTAGCGGATAGCGCGCTACCGGCAGGTGTTTTTCGACCTCGGCTGCCAGGGTGTCTAGCGTCTTGAGATACACGGCCGGGTCGAGGGTGGGGTAGTCTTCTTGGGCAATATAGAGCGCTGCGATCGCCAGATCGATCTGGGCATCTGGTTGAGAAATTTCTCGATAAAACCGCTGTCGTGCCAGTGGAAAAGTCATCTGTGGTCACCCCCTGAGCCATACTGCAGAGCCTCTCGCCAGCGTTGATAGTAATAGCGCTGCGTGATCGATAGCGACTGGGTTAGAGACTTGACTGCAGGGCTGTCAAACAGACGATTGAGCAGACTATAGGTGGCTAAGCTGCCATAGTGTCGTGACCAGTCAGCGAGGGCACCTACCCCTAACTGGGGTAAAATCTTGGCCACCACGGCAGGATGATAAATTGAGGTTCGCAGGAGCGTTTTGGCTAACGGGCCAAACTGCACCACATCCTGTAAAAAGGGTTTAATAACGGGGTCTCCGAGCGCGGCCATATCTGCAAAAATGGTCTTCAGGAGGTCATTGATGTGGTTGGGCGAGAGGGTTTGATTAACTTCAACGCTCATCGCTTTTTGAAACAACCAGGTGACCGACAGATTGGGCTGATAAGGATGCAGCCAGCCCAGTGCGTGAGCGCTCAGCCGATCTTCTCGCAGGGCATCCCCAACGCCCTGACTCAGCCGCTCGAGGTGACGCACCATTGCCCCAAACCCGCCAAAGCTCAGGGGAGACTGATTTCCGCTGCTGTCTCCTACTGCCAGGGTGCGTTCCCAAGGGTATCTGAGGGGACTGTTTCGATAGGCAGGAAAGAAGCCAAATAAGGCTCGCTTAAAGAACAACTGTTCTAATGAGACCGCTTGATAATCGGGCAGTAGCGCAAAATAATCATCAAACAAATCGGTGAGACTGGGGCGAGACGGATGGGGGTCAAGATAGGTAAATAGATAGGTGGTGCGGCCATCTCTAGCTGGAAAGGCTTCCCAAAAATATTGACACTGGTTGCGGATAGGGGTGAATGAGACGAGCAAATCGCCGGTTTTGCTGTCTGGGTAGCCCTCAGCGCAAGTCCCCACGACCAGACAAACTGACTCAGGCCGTTGCCCCTGTCGAGCCTGCTGGGCAATGGGGGAAAAGTGACCCATGGCATCGATCAACAATCGGGTTGTAAAACGCCGCTCGCCCGCGGTGACCAAAACTCCGTTGGAATATACTGTCGCTGTCTGGAAAGCCGTCTTCTCATGGAGCTGCCCCCCCGCTGCTAGAAAGGTTTGTTTGAGCTGCTCCAAGAGATAAACGGGGTCAACGCCAATGTTCAACACATCGTTGACCCAGACATCCTGGCCGCCTGAAAACCCAATGCGAGCCGGGTTGTATTCGGTGGCAATGGCGGCCTCAAGTTCAGGTTTGCTCAGCAACCCGAGATCGAGAAACGTTTGGAGCTCTTGGCGCGAAATGTTCCATTCTTGGTCGCGACCCCGGAGCTGGCCTCGCTCAAGCAGAGCAACGCGCCAACCCGCTTTGGCCAGAGCTGCCCCCAACAAAATACCCAGGGTACCCCCGCAGATGAGAACATCCAAGTCAGGGGGGGCTAGGGCTTCGGGAGCTGTTGTGACCATCTTCGGGATCGGCCTATTTCCCTCTCGATAGGCTTGCCAGAGTTGATCGGCCGCTGCGAGCCCCTTCAAGGGGGCCGAAAAAGCGCTTTGTCCGCACAGCAGACTA
>JBCBZL010000138.1:0-11939 GCA_039815385.1 Cyanobacteria bacterium P01_A01_bin.114 | reverse complement strand
GAGATATATCTGTAATCGAAATCAAACCGGAATTGAGACAAGATGATTCTACCGAAAACGAAATGATTCTACCGAAAACGAAACTCAAGGCTAACTAAACTAGTGTATCACGGCTAAGTGAAGTTGTGTTACATGAAAGCCAAAAACCCTAAAGCTAAAACCCCTGCTAGACGACTTGGCCAGCGTCAGCTTGCCTAACGATAGTCAATCACCTGACTGACTGGGAACCGGACTTTTGCTAGGTTGGCGTACTTATCTCCCGCTGCCCGATAGCCCACCGCTGCCAATACCACAGAGGCATATCCGGCCTCAGATAGCCCCAAGATTTCGTCGAATTTCTTGGGCTGAAAGCCCTCCAAGGGGCAAGCATCAATGTTAAGCATGGCCGCGGCACTCAAAAGCATGCCTAACGCAATGTAGACCTGACGCTTAGCCCAGCCATCTACATCGGGCGAGCTTTGAAGGAAGCCCTTGATCGTATTGCCAAACCCTTGCAGGGTATCTAACGGGGTCTGGCGGACTTCAGCCATCCGAGCAATGTAGCGATCAACATCGGCGCTGTTAAGCCCCTGTTTAATCGCAAACACCACGAGATGAGAGGCGTCAACTACCTGAGGTTGGTTTGACGCATAGGGCTTAAGCTGCTGACGCAGCTCAGCATCTGTCACGACGATAAACTTCCAAGGCTGTAGACCAAACGACGAAGGCGACAGGACCAGGCTATGTTCTAAACAAGTCCATAGCTCGGCTGTAATTTTTTTGTCCGGATCAAACTGCTTAGTGGCATAGCGCCAGTTCAGCTGTTCAAGAATATAGTCAGGGGTAGACGTTGGAGTACTCACCATTAGCCTTAGACGAAACAACTTATAGGTAAAGCCGCCTTAGACGGAACAGCCTTAGATAAGGCTTTGTAATAACAGCTAGGCCATCATAGCGAGCCCAACCAAAATTAGACAGTACTCAGAATACCTTTATATCAGAATACTTTTATATGGGCTTGTTGTTGTACGCACCAGAGATGGACTCGAGGCCTTAAACTAAAAATGACTTAGTTAAGAAATGTAACGCACTTCCATGTCTCACCCCCCCGGTCAGCGTCCTATTAAAGTTGTTGTCATTGGGGCTGGTATTGGCGGTCTTACCGCAGCGGCTTTGCTGGCTAAACGAGGGTACGATGTTACTGTTTATGACCAGGCCACTGTGCCCGGTGGCTGTGCTTCTACCTTCAAGCGACGTGGCTTTATATTCGATGTGGGGGCGACCCAGGTAGCGGGGCTAGAGCCAGGCGGCATTCACCATCAAATTTTTTCGACATTAGAGAGCGATCTCCCTGAGGCGACGTTTTGTGACCCGGCCTGCGCGGTTTTTTTGCCGGGTGAGACCGAGCCGATCAACGTCTGGCGCGACCCCGATGCTTGGCGGGCTGAGCAACAACGGCAGTTTCCAGGCAGTCAGGCCTTTTGGCAGCACCTGGCCGCCTTGTTTCGCTACAGCTGGCGGTTTCAATCGCGTCAGCCGGTACTGCCGCCCCGCAACGGATGGGATGTATGGCAGCTGATGTCTGCGCTGCGACCTGATACCTTGCTGACGATGCCCTACACCTTCTCTACGGTGGGTCAGCTGTTAAAAGGCTATGGCTGCTATCGCGATCGGCGGCTCAAAACCTTTTTAGACCTGCAGCTCAAGCTGTATTCTCAAGTGGATGCTAACCAGACAGCTCTGCTTTATGCGGCTACGGCCCTGGGCGTCTCACAGGCTCCTCAGGGGCTATATCATCTACATGGCAGCATGCAGGTGCTCAGCGATCGGCTGGTGCAGGCTCTTGGGCGCTATGGGGGGCGGCTACAGATGCGCCATACGGTTGAGCATATCTGTCTCGAACAGGGTGAGCCTCGCTTAGTCAGGGTTCAAAATCAAAAAACGGGCGATAGCTGGCTGGAGCCCACCGATCATGTGGTAGCCAATGTCACCGTGCAAAATCTGGTAGCGCTACTGGGTGAGCAAGCGCCGCCCCGCTATCGACGGCGGGTTGATAAGCTAGCCCCGGCCTCAGGCGCGTTTGTGGTTTATCTGGGGGTAGATGAGGCCGCGATTCCTGAAGGCTGTCCGCCTCATCTACAGTTTCTCTATGACTATGACGGACCGCTGGGTGAGAATAATTCTTTGTTTGTCTCGGTTAGCCGCCCCGGCGATGGGCGTGCCCCCCTGGGCAAGGCCACGATTATTGCCTCTACCTTTACCGAAGCCAAAGCTTGGTGGGCGGGTAACCCAGATGAGTATGATGTGCTGAAGCAGCAATATACAGAGGCTGCGATCGCAAATCTCAGTCGCTACTTTGATCTCAGGCCAGACCATATTATTCACCTTGAGGCGGCGACGCCCAGAACGTTTGCCCGCTACACTGCCCGACATCAAGGTATGGTGGGGGGCCTGGGTCAGCGCCTATCGACTTTTGGTCCGTTTGGGTTTGCAACCCGTACTCCCATTGCCAAGCTTTGGCTGGTGGGAGATTGTACCCATCCTGGGGAGGGCACAGCGGGGGTGAGCTATTCAGCCCTGACGGCGGTGCGCCAGATTGAGGCCATCGGGTAAGTCAATTGGATATCCTTTCTCCTTGCCGGAATTTTGATGATGGAAGCTTCGCCAGATTGGGCAGCGACTGAGCACGTAGCACCACTTAATCGACTGCATCTGTGTTCAGTGGGTACAGCAAAGCCGCAAGTCGATCGACTCGCGGCTCTGCAACGTTGGGCACACAAAATCTACTTCAGTCCAAACTGAGCCTTTTGAACAACCTCGCCACCCTGGAGCGTGACGTTCATATTGCCACCATCCGCATTTGTCCATTGATACATGACGGTTTTGGGTGTCCCCTCAATCCCAACCCGGCTGATCTCCTCTCCTTTGCCCAAAATTGACTCAACCTCAGCCTGAGTCATGCCACTGGCGATCTGCTCGTATTCACTCAGGGTAGTGCCAGCCTCAGCCCTCATGGCCTGAGAATCAGCGATCGCCTCCGAACTCTTTGCCTTCAGTGCATCGATCTGCGCCTGGACATCCGGCTCAACTTGAGAGCGTTGCTCGTCAGCAGCTTTGATTTTTGCGAGACTAGCATCTAGTTCGCGAGTAGCTTGACTGGTGCGACGCGTTGCCTCACTGGAGCGAAAGGCATTGACGACTAATGGTCGTCCAATCAAAGCGGCAAAGCTCAACAATAGAAAGATGATCAGTGGTTTTTTCATGGAGCTAGGCTGGGGTTTGCCTCTAACCAAGACTTTCGTTTTTTTTGGTGCGGGATCGCTCATGGCTTCAATATTTATCAAAAACTCATACTTTTCAAACTACCCAGTAGGCATACCCAGATCAGCGCGATTAAAGCGGCATCATCGAACCTTTAACAGTCATCATTTGGGAAGCTTATGACGTCATAGATGAATATCAATTGATATTTAAGCCAGTTAGCGTAGAGGCTTTATTCTGGTTTTTACGTAGCCTTAGGAAGATGTTTCAGTCCCCTTGTGGGTTCTGACTAAAATTTGTCAAGATTGATAGAACAAACTAAGTAATAATAAGTAATCAAACAGGAAAACCTGGACGTGTCTAAAACTATCTGTTATGGGATGATGGGCTTAACAGCTCCGCTAGCAGCAAGCCTGCTGGCGCTACCCGGTGCAGCCCAAACGACGCCTCAGCTCTTAGAAGCCGTTCCAGCAGAAATCGTTCCAGCAGAGGCCGCTCCAGCAGCAGGAGTCGCAACCCCGACATCGGTGTCGGTAGCCGACGCGTCGATTGAGCCGTTGGCCTCAGCGCCGGTAGCGCCGTCAACAGTTTCTCCAGCTATAGCTGACTCACCCGAGCCGCTGCCGCGATTGCTCCCGAGCAGCAAGCCAGTCGCGAAACCGGAGGCAGCTGAGCCGTTGGCTTCAGCCCCGTCTGCAGCGTCCACAGCGGTCCCGGCAGCCCCGGCAGCAACGCCCGCAGTTGCCCCAACGGTGGCTGAACCTGTCGCATCCCTGCCAAGATTGCTACAGGGGGTTGAACCGATTACCGACCCCAATCTCCTGGAACGGCTGACAGCGACTCCGACGGCAGCACCCCCAGTTTTATCCCCAACCGTCTCACCCAGCCTAGCTGAGCCCCAGCTTTCTCCCTTGCTGCCGTCACCCTTCTCAGCGGGGCAACAAGATGACAAACTGGCGGCAAAACCCGATCTAACCGAGCGATGGGCTTTTCCGGTGCCGATCGAGTCGGCTGAGCAGTCGGTGCAGCTAGTGCTGCGGCTCGAAGAACGACAGCTCTACGTTTACCGAGGCGATACTCTAGAGACGACATTTCCGGTGGCGGTCGGTAGAGCCGGTTGGGAAACCCCCACTGGCAGCTTTGAGGTTTCCAGCATGGTTGAAAATCCAGGTTGGACCAATCCTTTTACTGATGAGGTGGTGTCACCGGGGCCAGAGAACCCCCTTGGGGAAAGGTGGATTGCTTTTTGGACAGATGGCCAATATGAAATTGGCTTCCACGGCACCCCCAATCGCGAATCGGTGGGTAAGGCTGCTTCCCACGGCTGCGTTCGGCTCTACAACGAAGACGTGCGAGCGCTCTACGACATGGTCTCTCCCGGTACGCTGGTGACGGTGTTGCCCTAACGCTACCAGCGCAAGAATATTTTTACTAAGGACATTTCCACTCAAGAAAATACCCGCTGTCCAGGCCCCCATTCAAATCTGAGGGAACAAGATTTAAAGCCCCCAGAAATGGGGTCAGGGGGCTCCCATCAAAAGCTTTCTACCACAGAGCCCTCGGGCTAGAGCTTGGGGTTTCGGTTGAGGCTTCTTCAGAGTCGCCGGGCTCAGTAGTTTCCCCGCCCAACGTTGGAGCCGAGTCATCCGTCATTTCGTCGCTGGTTGGAGATCCGGCTCCCCCAGGCGTCTCCCCTGTGGGGGTAGCGGTGGGGTCATCGTCGGTGGTATCTGTGCCCTCAACAGCCGGGCTATCCGTTTCAGTGTCTACCTCGGTATCTACTTCGGTCTCTACTTCGGGAGCTGGTGTAGGCTCAGGCCCCCCCTCTAGCTCGCCTCCGGGTGGGGGGGTCGGGGTGGGTACGTCTTGAGCATAGGCAAAGGGTACGGTCACTAAAATCAGCCCCAGGGCTGATATCGTTGCCGCTAACAAGCGGGTGGGCAAGGTTTTAGAAATGGGTTTAATCGGAGTCGAAAAGTTTGAAATAGACATGAGTGAAACTCCTGGGTAAAGGATGTCAAGATTCGGGTATATCAGCCGGGCCGCGATCGCAAGATAAATCGCTGCCCACCAAGCGTCCTTGTTGCCATACACCTGATTTTGAGGAGCCGTTGGCAAAAATAAACACGCCCTCACCGTTGCATTTGTTGTACTCAAAGTCGCCCATATAACGGTCGCCATTTTCCAACAGCCAGGTGCCGCGACCGCTAAATAAATCGTCTTTAAACTCGCCTATATAGCGTCGACCGTTAGCAAATGTGAAGGTGCCGCAGCCGTTGCGTCGACCATTGGCATACTGACCGTCGTAGCGATTACCGCTGGTATAAATCATACTACCGCGACCGTCTACTGGCTTGCCGTCAACAAACTGGCCGTAAAACCGGGTGCCATCCTGGTATTTGTAGTCTGGCTTCTCCGTGACCAGGGGGGTGAGCGGGGGTTCATTACACACCAGTGCGACCTGTTTGGGCTCGAGTGTGATCACGGGCTCTGCTGACCCTGAACGAGTGGTGAAATAAACAGCTGTTGCCGCCGTAGAAAACGCGATCGCGCCGACCCCTAACACCACGGGCAGTCGTCGCAGTGATTTGACTCTGGCTGCTGTAGAGGTCTGAGTTTGAGCTAGACCGGCTGGGCTAGCCTGATGAGCCGAGGGGGGTTCTGCGAGTGGCTGACGCTGCGCAGCGGAGACTGACTGATCTGTCAGTGGCTGCTGTGGGTCACTTAGATCTGCGGCCTCAGCTGACCAACCTTCTAGGCAAGTCCCAATTAGACAGGCATTGGTAAAATTGGTGTCATCGACAACTGCGCCTGATAAATTGGCCTGGCGAAGATTGGCTTCGACTAAATTGCCCCCCCGCAAATCAGCCGCCGCCAAACTGGCCCCGCGAAAATTAGCATTGTTAGCATAGACCCCGCTGAGCTTCGCCCCGGTTAGATCGGCGTTACGCAAATCTGCCCCAATCAAACAGGCGCGGCTCAGGTTTACATGACTCAGGTTGATACCCGGCAAAGACTTCTCAAACAGATAAGCCGTCTTGAGGTCAGGGCGCGCCTCAGGATGCTCTGACCGCCAGTGGTTCCAGGCCTTAACACCTTTCTCAATGAGTTCTAGATAGTCAATGGCTACCATATCAGGCTGAATGCACCGCTAAGAGTGTCCGACACGCATATCAACAACGTTTGATGTACCTTGACAGCAACGACAGCTCAAAAAATACGTTTGAGGAGACCCAACGATTGGGTATAAGAGTAATCGTAACCCACAGAATAGATGCTTAAACCTCTGAATAATTTATGAATAATTTAAGGTGAATTTGGTTGTTTGCGATGTTGTTAAGGGCACACACAAAACTGTCACACTGTCTAAGGTTCAGGAAGGTCGAGGGTTTGGGAAGGTCTAGAGTTTAGGAAGGGCAGGGCTCCTCATGAATACACTCGCGAAGGCACCTGAAGACACCTATTTAGTAAATGCTCTATCCAGTAAATACATCTAGTAAACACATCCAGTAAATACACTATGATCTCTGGGGAATCCGTCATCAAATACCTGTATTAAGCTGTTGGAAGATTGCCCCAGGCCCATGAGCTATCAGCAAGCGCTTCAGGATATTCAAGCCGGTCGTTTTGAAGCTGCGATCGCACAGCTAGAGCGGCTCTTACAAGCAGACCCGGCCCAGCCTGAGCTATGGCAGGCTAAGGCGGTTGCTCTACTCAGCGCTGACCAAACAGAGGCAGCTGTGGTGGCTGTCGAACAAGCCATTCGGCTTAATCCGCAGCTCGCATCTGCACATCGCCTTTTGGGCAAAGCCCGTACCCAGCTCAAAAATACCCCAGGGGCGATTACAGCTTACAAGCAAGCCGCCCGCTGTTACCTCGACCAACAGGACAAAATTGCCGCCCAGGCCTGTTTGACCCAAATTGAGCGGTTAAAGCCCCAACCCACGCCGCCGCTGATATCCCTGACTTCATTCTTAGATCAGGTTGTTGTCAAGCGGCGACAGGGGCACTATCGTGAAGCCCTTGAGGATCTCAACTGGCTGCTTCAGTTTGAGCCCAAGAACGTTCAAGCCATTGCCCAGCGGGCGCTGTTGCAGGCCCATCTGCACAATCGTCAGTCGGCTGTCCGAGACATGGCTCGGGCAATCAACCTTTCCCCCGACGATCCGACCCTGCGTTTGCAGCGGGGGCAAATGCGCTTAAGCCTGGGAGATCCTCAAGGGGCGATTTCAGACTTTTCACCCTTATTGCAGGTCACAGCGATCGACGCGGTTCAGGTTTATACGCTGCGAGGTCAGGCTTATCAGCAGCTCAAAGATAGTGATAGTGCCTTCAAAGATTTCTCTAACGCCCTGGGTATCGACGCTAATAATGCTGAATGCTACCAGGCCCGAGGCAGCCTTTACGAGGCTATGGGCAGTTTAGAAGACGCCATCGCCGATTACCGTCAGGCTGCAACCCTTTACCTTGACCAGGGAGACTGGTTTGCCCACCAGGGGCTGCAGCGCCAGATCCAAGCCCTAGATCCCAAAATCCAGGCCCAAAAAGACGAAGCATCACGTCTGATCCGAGTCCCTATTAAGTATTTAGTGGGGAGCACTCCCATTATTGAAGTGATCTTCAACGGTAGCTGCCCGTTTGACATGGTGCTTGATACCGGCGCTGGCATCACCCAGCTGACTCAGCAAATGGCTGATTTGCTCAATGTGGTACCCACTGGCACCAAGCGCTTTCGCGTAGCCGACGGCTGGATCGTTGAAAATCCGGTCGGATTTGTCCGCTCAGTTGCCATCGATCGCGCCCAGGTAAGCGATCTAGAAGTGGCAATTTGCGCCACTGCTACCGAAGGGCTGTTGGGTCAAAATTTCTTATGGCGCTACGACGTGCGTATTTTGCGAACCGAGGTAGAGCTGTATTTGCGCTGAAAATTTGCGTCGAAAATGGGTTGCGCTCTGAGCCTTGCTCTGAGCTTACTGAGTTTCTAACGGGTAGTGATCTGCTGAGGCCGCTGACCATTCCCACATAGAGCCCGCATAGTTTTTGACCTGAAACCCCATCGTTGCAAGCACCGCAGCTAGCCAACCAGAGCGGATGCCGCCTGTGCAATACACCACAACCGGTTTGTCTGAAGTAATGCCCAACTCACCCAGTTTATTCAGCAAATCTGCCTGCGGCAAAAGGGTGCCATCTTCCCTCAAAAAATCTTTGAAATATAGGTTGATTGCACCGGGTATATGCCCACCCCGCCGCTCACCATAGGGGGTCTGCCCAGCAAACTCTCGCGGCTCGCGGGTGTCAATAATGCTGAGACTGCCTGATCCGAGCTGGTCTCGCAGCTCATCCCGCTGAATATCCCAGGCCGAGCTGTGCCTGGCCACAAAGTTGCCCGGTTTAGGGGCAAGGCGCGTGCCTTGTTGAAACGGCACCTCTGCTCTGACTAAAGCTTGGAAACCGCCGTCTACCATAACGGCTTGTCGATGCCCTAGAGTGCGCAGCATCCAGACAATGCGGCCATCTTCTCCCCAGCCTTTAGGCGGGTTTGCAAAAACCACAACGGGCCTATTGGCTGAGATACCGAGGGCCTGTAGCTGTCGAGTTAACTGGGTCTCATCTGCCACGAGCGTCCCCCGACCAGCAGCCTCCGTCGGGGAAAATTGCCGCCAGTTGACGACAGTCGCGCCCTGCAATCGTCTGACCCCGAACCCCTGACTCCGAGCGTCGAGTAAGGTTGCCCCTTGCTCAATCAGCTGTTTAGCTTCAGGGGCGCTAACAAGCCAGCGTTGCTCAAGGGAGGCGTCTGGTTGAGACGCTCTTACCCATGACGGTTGGGCCTTTGCGCTAGACAAATCTGATGACGCCTGACTTTGTCTGGGGGCCAGCGCATTTTTGTACCCCCTTCCGCCACAGCTGACTAGCTGAATACATATCTGAATACAAAGGAAAGAAATGAATAAGCGTTTGAGCCAGTGATGAGGGGGTTTCATGGGGGTAGGTGATAGGGTGTTAGGGGGATAAAAACTCCGTTAGCCCTTTTGACGCTCATAAAAATCTCATAGACAAAAGGGCCATGCTGCAGCATGGCCCTTTTGCTCAAGCAATTGGATGTGGTTTACACACTGACTAGTGCGGGCTGCTTAGCTGGCTGTACCTGGATCTGACCGTCATCGTCAAGGTCAAAGCAGGCGGTGTCGCCGTCTTTGACGGTGCCCGCTAGCAAGGCTTCGGCCAGGTGATCTTCGACCAGGCGTGAGATGGCCCGCCGCATCGGCCGTGCCCCGTAGCGCTGTTCGTATCCTTCGTTGATCAACCGCTGTTTGAAGGCCTCGCTGAGCTCAACCTTGATGTTGCGTTCGACCAGACGAGCGCTTACCTGCTTGAGCAGCACATCAGCGATTTCAGCCACTTCGTCCTTAACCAGCTGACGGAAGACGATGATTTCATCAATCCGGTTCAGTAGCTCCGGTCTGAAGAACTGCTTCATTTCCTCATTCACCAGATTGCGAATGTTGTGGTAGCGAGACGTTAGCTCATCCACTGCGCCCATCTCAAAGCCCAGGCCGCTGCCACCTTTCTCAATCACCTTGGAGCCAATGTTGCTGGTCATAATGATGAGGGTGTTCTTAAAGCTCACTTTACGGCCCTTTGAGTCGCTCAGGTGGCCGTCATCTAACAGCTGTAGCAGCATGTTAAAGACGTCAGGGTGGGCTTTTTCAATCTCATCCATCAGGATGACGGTGTAAGGCTTACGGCGAACTGCCTCAGTCAACTGGCCACCCTCGTCATAGCCGACGTAACCTGGCGGAGAGCCGATCAGCTTAGACACTGACTGGGGCTCCATAAACTCAGACATGTCTAGTCGCATCATGGCATCTTCTGAGCCAAAGACAGCGGCAGCAAGTGCCTTAGCGAGCTCAGTTTTACCCACCCCCGTAGGACCAGAGAAAATCAGGCTGGCGATGGGGCGGTTGGGGCTGCGCATGCCCACCCGAGCCCGACGTACGGCGCGGGAGACAGCCACCACGGCTTCATCTTGACCGATTACTCGTTCGTGTAGAGTGTCTTCCAGGTGTAGCAGCATGGCTGACTCGGTCTCGGTCAGCCGGTTGACCGGCACGCCAGTCCAGGCAGACACGATATCGGCAATATCTTCGTCTGTGACCTGGGGTTCATTGAGCGCGTCGGCTACACCCGTCAGCTGCTGCGTCAGCTCAATTTCTTTGGCACGCAGGGTGTTGGCTTGGGTAAAGTCTTGCAGCTGCAGCTGAGTCACCATGTCAGACTGTACCTGACGCAGCTCTTTGCGCAGATCGCCAGCAGGCATTTTCTGAGAATAGCGTAGCTTTACCCGCGACCCGGCTTCATCAATCAGGTCAATAGCCTTATCGGGTAGGTGACGATCGGTGATGTAGCGATCTGACAGCTGCGCCGCTGCTTCTAACGCCTCATCGGTAATGGTAAGGCGATGAAACTGTTCATAGCGACCCCGCAGACCAAACAGGATTTCGACGGTATCTTCAGCAGAGGGCGGGTTGATTGTCACCGGCTGGAAGCGACGCTCTAGAGCGGCATCTTTTTCGATGTACTTACGATATTCGTCCAGAGTGGTGGCCCCGATGCACTGAAGCTCACCGCGAGCCAGGGCCGGTTTCATCAAATTGGCCGCGTCCATGCTGCCTTCCAAGGAGCCAGCCCCCATCAAGGTATGCAGTTCGTCAATGACTAGAATAACGTTCTGGGCCTGGCGCACTTCATCCATCACCTGGGTGAGGCGCTCTTCAAAATCGCCCCGAAAGCGGGTACCCGAGACGAGCATAGCCATATCCAGACTGATGACGCGGCGGTTAAACAGGCTCTCTGGAACATCCTGATTGACGATGCGCTGGGCCAAACCTTCTGCGATCGCAGTCTTGCCGACCCCCGGCTCACCGACTAAGACCGGGTTGTTTTCGGTCCGACGACCCAAAATTTGAATCACTCGCTCAATTTCATTTGCACGGCCCACTACCGGGTCTAGCTTGCCGTCTGCGGCTAAGGCGGTTAAGTCGGTGCTAAACTCCGCCAAGACGCCTTTTGTAGACTGATTAAAAGCGTCAGCCTCACGGCCACTAACGCTGGCCCCTACAGAGGCTAGCTCACCAATCGCCCGAACCAGCTGCATTCGAACTTTAGCTGGATCAACCCCCAAGTTCGTTAGTACTCGATAGGCAACGCTCTCAGTGTTCTGAGTCAAGCTGAGCAGCAAATGCTCTGGCTCGATGTAAGGATGATCAAGCTTGCGAGCCTCTTGAAAAGCTTGTTCAAAAACCTGCTTGACCTTAGGTGTAAATGGAATTTCAGCGGGGCCATTGCCTGAGCCCCGACCAATAATGGCTTCTACTTCAGTGCGCGCGTTGGCTAAATTCACCCCAAAATCGTTCAGCACTCTAGCGGCAATGCTGGAGCCCTCTTTAATCACTCCGAGCAATAACTGCTCGCTACCAACAAAATTGTGGCCGAGGCGGCGAGCCTCTTCCTGGGCTTGCATAATCACCGCAATGGCTGTGTTGGTGAAATGTTCAAACATAATTTTCGATGGATCTCTACCAGATATGGGGGCTAAGTGCAGTTTTCGACAGTTTTGATTTCGACAGTTTTGACGGTTTCGACAGTTTTGACAGTTTTGACAGATGCTGTGAAGCTGAAACGGCTCCGACGTGGAG
>JBCBZL010000289.1:0-6353 GCA_039815385.1 Cyanobacteria bacterium P01_A01_bin.114 | reverse complement strand
GTTTTACCGCAATTGACCATTTATCGACCAGGGTAATCATGGCGGGCATATCGGGTGAGACCTGATCTTGCCAGCCCAGCTCTGCCACAACGGCATTAAACGTGCGGCCTTTGGTCATGCGATAGGCGATTTCTTCGACCTCTTCCCAGGTGAGGTTGCTTTGAATATAAGCTTTGGCCATTACGTTGAGCAGGTTAATATACCGATTACCCTCGGCCTCGGTCATCATTGTGTGGGGGATATCAAGCACCCGGTCAAAGCGGTGGTACCAGCATTTAGGCTGGTGTTTAAGACCTCGCTCAAAAAAGTGTTGGTGATCAAAATTATCGACAGCCCGATCGCTCTCGCTAGAGATGATAAAAAATGGGGCAACCGGCCCTTTTTTGATGCGCTTAAAGTTATAGTCTGCAATCCGTAAGATGGCTCGCAGGGCTTCAATTTCAAAGCCAGGGTAGGCAGGCCCCAGCAGCTTTTCCCATTGGAAATAGGTGTCGATATGCTCAACAAACAAATCAATCACCTTGTTGCTGGCGCTGAAATACGGCGCAAACAGCAGGGTACGGTAAATGTCGTCGGCTTTTTCTAACGCCAGCCAGGCCGCCAGGGTAGCGCCGCCCGATAGCCCACCGACAATAACTTGATTGCCCATTTTTTGGGCCACTCCAAACCAGTGCAGCGCAAATTTGAGATAAACGTGGGGGTCGTTGGTGAGCGGCGGCGGGTTGCGAGGGGTCCAGTCACCAGCGATGCCGTGACCCGGCAAACGGGGAACCAGGATGTTATATCCGGCTTTGTGCAGGGTTTGCCCCAGAGGCTCAAATTGATAAGGCCCAGCTGTAAACCCGTGAAAAAAGAGACAAACTTTATCAGTCGGGTGGTCGTATAGGTGGGTGCAAGATCGAAACGCTTTGTCTAGCAGGATAGTTGGAGCCGTTTCGGAGTCTTTGAGATCCTGCTCGATGATGGATTTAAGTTTGAGGTAGTCTGTCATAGCAGCAATGGGGGGGACGCAGCCCTTTAAATCTTTTCCACACCCACGCGATTTGCCCTCGGATAAACACCTAAGGTTTGAAGTGGATGAGATGGCTGTCTGAAGGGTATCGCTAAATCAGGAAGAACAGGAAACAACTGCTCCATTTCTTCAAGATTTAAATGCTTGCAGCCACCCATCACCCATCACCCATCACCCATTCATTACCCATTACCCATTACCCTCTAGCGTCGTCTCTGGCGCTGTCTCTGGTGTCGTCTCTGGCGTGGGGGGTTGATTGCGGGTCAGCAGCATCAGGACACCGTCGCCATCTACCTGGCAAGAGCCAAAGTCGCTCTCGGAGAGCCGCCATTGGATTAGGTAGGTGCCGTCTTCCATTGAGGTGGGGGCTTCTACTTGAGGAATCTCTTGCTCTGCGACTTTGAGGACTTCACGATAGCATTGTTGGGCCAGCGGATCGAGATCGGCAGGGAACGAGGGCTGTCGGCCTGAGCAGGCGACGGTGGCTAGGGATAGGGCGGATACGAGGAGGAGGGAACGGTGGAGCATTTGGACGGATAGAGGGAGATGGGGGAGATAGGGGAGGTGGGGGGTAGGGGCGTTGCATGCAACGCGCCCACAAGGGAAATCAAAATTAAAATTGACGGGACCATTCTTTGGGCCATCGTTCGACGACGACCTTGGTTTGGGTGAAAAATTCGACGGCATGCGCGCCTTGACCGTGAAGGTCGCCGTAAAAGCTTTCTTTCCAGCCGCTGAAGGGGAAAAAGGCCATAGGGGCGGCGACCCCAATATTGATGCCGATATTGCCTGCATCGGTGTCATATCGAAACTTACGGGCGGCGGCTCCAGAATTGGTAAATAGACAGGCCATGTTGCCCCAGCGGCTTTGGTTAACCAGGGTGATGGCGTCGTCTAAGGTGTCTGTATGGATCAGGCCCAAGACCGGGCCAAATACTTCGGTGGTGGCGACTTTGCCATCTAAGGGAATGTCTTGCAGCAGGGTGGGGCGGACAAAGCTGCCTTGCTCATAGCCAGAAATCTTGGGGCTGCGACCATCCACCAGTAGGGTACCGCCTTCGTCCAGGCCAGTTTGGATCAGGCCCTCAATCCGCTCGCAGCTAGAGTGATTGATCACAGCGCCCATTTGCACGCCGTCATCCAGGCCGTAGCCGACGGTTCTTTGTTCGGCGGTGGATGCGATCGCATCTACAAAATCCTTTCTAACCGAGCCCACCGTAATTGCGAGCGAGGCAGCCAGACAGCGCTGCCCGGCACAGCCAAAGGCGCTATCGGCCACGATGCGCGTGGTCATCTCTAGATCGGCGTCGGGCAAAATCACCACCGGGTTCTTGGCCCCCCCCTGGCACTGCACCCGCTTGCCGTGGGCGGTGGCCTGGCGATAGACGTACTGGGCAACGGGGCTGGAGCCGACAAAGCTAATCGCCCGAATGGTGGGGTGCTGGAGCATGGCATCCACCACCGCTTTGCTGCCGTTGACCAGGTTGACCACCCCGGCGGGGAGGCCGGTTTGGGCGATGAGTTCCATGACCCGCTGCATGGTCAGGGGGACTTTCTCAGACGGTTTGAGGATGCAGGTGTTGCCACAGGCGATCGCATAGGGGAAAAACCAGAAAGGAATCATCGCCGGAAAATTAAACGGGGCAATCACCCCCACCACCCCCAGCGGCTGGCGGATCATGATCTCATCAATGCCACGGGCGATGTCTTCTGAGTTATAGCCCTGCATCAGCATGGGGATGCCGCAGGCCACCTCTACATTTTCGATCGCCCTTTGCAGTTCACCTTCAGATTCTTTCAGGGTTTTGCCACATTCCAGGGTAATGGTTTGAGCCAGCTCTGCCCGATGGGCTTCTAGCAGCGTCTTGAGTTTGAAGAGAAACTGAACCCGCTCAGTAGGGGGCACCCGTCGCCACGAGGTAAACGCAGCGGCAGCTGCCGTTGCTGCCCAATCGAGGTCGCTACCCAGAGAAAGCGGAACGTTAGCTAAAACATCACCTTTGGCAGGATTAACGACCTCAAGCCCATCAGACGTATTCGCCAGCGACCATTCACCGGCAATGTAGTTCTGCAATAGTTTCACTCAATCTTTTCCCGACGCAACCTACCCTATGCAACATAGTCTAAAATCTGACGAACCACACCGCTTTTGCCTCGACAATTAATGGGTAAAACCTCTCCTGATAGCGCACCCTTGTCTCGGAGTCGATTGATGCTGTCGGTCTGCTTATGGTTGATGTAGCCTGTGATGATCACAATCAAATCGCAATGTTGAATTTTTGATTTAATTCGACTTTTCCCCAAACTGCCGTGGTCAAAGGGCGGCAATTCTATACATTTTTTAGCATTCAAGCCGTACTGGGTTGAGAGTTCTTTGATGACTTCGCGACGGGTGGCATCGTGGCCTCCGACCAGTGCCAAGTGCAGTTTCGATAGATCGGCCTTGGTCGCGCTAATCTCGACCGTCTCTGCCTGCCTCGTTTTGGGTATCTCCGGTGTCTCGGGGGGCAAGCTGGCCAGCTGGGCCAGCAGCGCATCCCGTTCATCTTCTACCTCAAAGATGTTGAGCTGTAGATCTTCGGCCTGCTTTTGCAGCGCTTCGATCTGGCTTTTCAGTTTTTGTAGCTCACGTCCGCTGTAGTCGTAGAGATCGTTTAACTCTTGGCGCAGCTGCTCGCGTTCGATGGTCAGGGCCTGCTGTCGCTGGGCAGCTTCGGTCAGGGCTTGCTGCAACCGCTCGTTTTCGATCGTTAAGGTTTGCTGTCGCTGTTCATGGTCAGTTAGAGCCTGCTGTTGCTGGGTAAACGCCGCGAGGGCTTGCTTTAGCTGCTCATTTTCGATCGTTAAGATTTGCTGTTGCCGCTTGTGTTCGCTCAGTTTTTGCTGTACCTGGGTGCGGTCAGCCAGGGCCTGCTGCACTTGGCTACGCTCGGCGGCCAAAGCCTGTTGCAGCTGACGGTGTCTGGCATCTAGGTCAACTAGCTGCTGAGCCAGCAAACGATAGGCCTGGGGGTCTCGACCGGATAATCTCCGAGATATCAGGGTAAACCCTTGCTGAATCAGACGGAATAATTGCCTCAATCGGGATATAACTTTGCGAGTCATCTCGGGTACTCCATTGGCTTAGGCCGCTGGCTTAGGCAGCGATGTTGCGATCGCACGCAGGCTGATAGACACGGGTATTGACAGACCCTGAAAGCCGCAAGTAGCGTGCGGCTACCCAAAGAAAATCGTGGCTGCCATCCCTGGGTTCCCCTGATTGTGGCTAATAAAATCTTAGCCCATGGTTTTCACCTTATTTTTTACCAAACGGTTTGCATGTTCATCGTAAACCCAGGCAGAACCGCTTCCCCCGATATCGTCGCTGGATTTTCTAGCACTTGGGGATCTATTCCAGGGCGATAAATCCAAACGCGGCGCAATTTTCGATTGATCAGCCATCCTAATTTTACGCCGCTGAGCAAATACTCCTCCATCTTGGCCTGGGCTTCGGTGAGGGTGTCGGATGGAGACATGAGTTCCAGCACAAAATCGGGCGCAATGGGCGGAAAGGTCTCTTTTTGCTCGGGTAGCAGAGCATTCCACCGATCTTTGGCCACCCATGATAAATCAGGAGAGCGGTTACCGCCCCCCGGCAGCTTGAAGCAGGTAGAAGAGTCAAACAAGACGCCTAGCTGAGCTTGTCGATTCCAAATAGCAAAATCAGCGCCGATTTCGAGGTTGCGATTACCGGTTTCTCCGCCCGTGGGTGGCATGATTAGTAAATAGCCTCCGGGCGTTCGTTCAAATTTGACATCAGGGTGAGCCCGACACAGGTCATAAAATTGCTGGTCGGTCAAGTTTGTGAGGGATTGGAAATTTGCTGTGAAAGCCATGGTCTTGTATAGCCCGCAACTCGCCGTTGAATACCCCTTAGGGGCTATTATTGATCAGCGCTTGAGTACCTGCTTAGCGGTCAGGCTTAGCGCTGGAAATATCCTGGATTGAATGCGGTCATCCGCTTTGTAAATAGCTTCTTTATACACACCGTCTACCAATATCAAGACCGCTACCTGAGCCCGATGCGGATCAATGATCCAGTATCCTGGAATGCCTCGGGTTTGATACTGCTGACGTTTCCAGACGTAATCCCGCTGATAGTTCTCACTCTTTTCGTTTCCAGGACTAACCACCTCTGCGACTAGCTGAGGTGCGGACATTTCCAAAGATATTGCATTTTTCTTGATGCTGGCCATCAGGCCAATATGCCCAGGGCGCAGCACCACCAGATCAGGATAGCGGTTGAGACTTTTGTCGCCAAAAGGTCTGACCTCCAGAGTGGTTGAGTTGGTTTTGATCAGCCGTCTAGCCACGACTGCCTTGAGCGCTTCGTAAAGTTCAGTGGCTAAATAGTCATTTTCCTCAGTCTCTGGGGGCACCTCTCTCAAATCTTCGTTGATCATCAACTCATAGCGGCACTCGCTGCTGTCGTCATAGTTCAGCAGGTCGGCGAATGTCTGAGGTTTGGGCCGGGTGTAGGTCATAGGGCGGGTAAAGTCTGCTTGTCCGTCAGTTTAGCATTTACCCTCGAATCACCGTGATTGCTCTACCGCTGGGGGTTTTGTCGGCTGTCGTAGCGGTGCGGTCTGCGATCGCAGGTAGCCCGGGCCGTTGATCAAAAATCACCAGCCAGCCCTGGTCTAACCCCAGCCCAGCTAGGTACTTATCGAGTTGAATCAGCCCTGCTTTCAAAGGATCCGGTCTGCCCTCGCGCCACACCTTGAGTTCCATTGCAACGGTGACCTGGCCATAGCGCAGGCACAGGTCCATGCGATCGCTGCCGATAGCGTATTCTCGCTCTAGACTGCCGCCGCCATTCACCACCCGGTGTAAAAACGCCATCATCACCAGATGAGGCGCAATCTCTGCATAGGGGGCGCTGTTCAGCAAAGGCTGGCCATGCTGTCTCCAGAAAGAGAGGAACGCCTCCAGAAGTTTCCCGACGTCGAGGGTTCCTGCTGGAGTTAGCCACAGGGGTTGAATACTCGGCAGACTATCTTGGGGTCCCCTAGCCAGCACACGCGGTAAGATTTCTTGGTAGATCGGGTTGGCAATCATAAACCCGCCTTGCGGATCGCGTTTGACCAGGCCCAAGTCAACCACATACTGACGATCGTCTGGGGAGAGATTGCCCAGTTCGCGACCGGCCAATATCGGCTCAATGATGGCTTTTACTCGGGGCTCACGCAGCCGTTCGGCAAGGCTATCAATGTGTGTGTCTTGCCGTTGGATCAGGCTTTCTTTGGCTTGGTTAACATGCTCAACCGCGATCTCAACAGTCGGATCGCAGGCGATTTCTTTG
>JBCBZL010000308.1:0-5902 GCA_039815385.1 Cyanobacteria bacterium P01_A01_bin.114 | reverse complement strand
GTAAGCGCGATGGCAATCCCGGTCTGAAGACGCTTTGGCGAGGCTTCAGTAAGCTGAGTCATCTACTCGAAGGCGCTCAACTCGCCAATAAAGCTTAGTAACCATAGGCTTTACAGCGACTTGTGCGTAATGGATAGCTCCCAGGAGGGGATACAGTATCGGCTTGCATAGTGAATTCCTTATTTAATCCTCGATCCTTAAGCCTTTGATCTGGACAATGTCTTTAGCCTGCGTTCGGCCTTGCGGATGAAATGTTCGTTCTTGCGGTACTGAAACGGGACGAAGCCTTTAACTTTGAGAATCATCGTCTCGAGGGTTTCGCGGGCTGCATCCGGCTCATGCTGATTTTCTTGAAGGGTGGCCAGCATCAGATAGGCTTCTGGGTTGCTCCAGTTTTTGAGATGCCCCTGTAGATGTGCGATCGCAGCCTCATAATCCTCCATCTGGCAGAGCACCTCGCCGTAGGCCAAAGAGCCTTCGCCATAGGAATAGTCAGGCTTTACCTTAAGTAAGCGGGCTAGGTACTCTTTGGCGGCTGCATAATCAGCCTTCTCTCTAGCCGCTTGAGCAGCCCCCCATAGCGCCTTGGGGTTTTCCGGTTCTTTCTCGAGCGCTTGCTGGTAGGCTTCGTAAGCCCGATCGGTCTGGCGCGTATCAAACAGGATGTTGCCCAGGGTCACGTACTGGGTGGCGTTGCCAATGTTTTTAGCATCGGCCTCTGCCTGCCACAGCTTATCGCGCAGCTGACGCCGGTTGATGAGGCCAAACCGGGCCAAAAAGTTGGGGTGCTGCGGCAACCAGTGGATGATGAAATACATCACCGCACCGATCACGTTGAGAAAAATCAGCAGCCAGATCCACTGGCGATCTCGACCCGACTTTAGGCACTCATAGAGCATCCAGAGCCAGAACGCTGTGCCCAGCAGCCCTAGCCAGCCAAAAGAACTGAAAAATAAGGAATACATTGCTAATTCTCGCCTGATTGAGCGAGCTCACCTAAGCTAATTTTGCCCTGCATACCAGAACATCTTTAACCTCCACTGTTAACTATTCACAATCATGCATGGATGGGAAATATAGCCTATAAATTTGAATCTCTAGCCTGCCACATCCATAGGACAGACTAGGGAATAGGGAAGTAAAATGAGTCAAGAGCATTGGGAAATCCAAAAATATGTGACTGAAGACGGTATTTGCCCTTTTGATAGTTGGTTTAACGCTCTTGACACTCAAGCTAAGGCACGAATTGATGTTCGTCTTGATCGATTGATCTTAGGCAACTTCGGTGATCATAAGCCGGTCGGTGAAGGGGTCTATGAATTAAGATTTTTCTTTGGCCCTGGTTATCGCGTTTATTATGCAATCTCAGGTAACCAAATCGTTTTACTCCTCACAGGGGGTGAAAAGAAGCGCCAGTCTAAAGACATTCAGTCAGCCCAAACACTTTGGAAACATTATAAAACTGAGCAAGAGGGGGTCTGAAAATGCCTGTCAAAAATTATCGAGACGACCAATTAACAAGGCTGTCAAACCCTGAGTATTCTGCTCAGTATCTTAAAGTCGCGTTGGATGAGACGCTTAAAGATGGCCATATGGAAGCTTTTCTTTTAGCCTTGAAAAACGTTGTGGATGCGACGGGGGCTGTGAAAAAACTTGCCTCTGAGGCGGATATTTCTGGGCAGCATCTCCATCGACTATTGAGCGGCAACGGCAACCCAACCCTTGAAACTATAGTTTCTGTTTTAAATACAGTGGGTCTTACTATTGACATCAAGCCACTAAGTAACCAGGTATAAGAGGCGACCAGGTATAAAATCTCGACCTAAGGTTGACAGCTTAAAACCTGGGCATCAGGGCTGGCTTGCACGATGGCATTGATGCGATCGCGCCCCGGCAGCCCAAACGTATTCAGCCCCGCAATCTCCTCAGCTGAGGGCGGTGTGTCTCGCACTTCTTCACCCAGGTCATTAACCAAGGTTACCGATTCAAGGGTGATCTGTTTTTGCTGATGCTGCTGATAGAGCTGGGCGTATTCATTAGCAACTTGCTGCCAGTCGTTAGGGGCGCAGTAGCTGCGATCAATCACGATCTGAATTTTCGCACCGCCGCTTGCCTGGCTCAGGCCGAACCCCACTAGCAAATAGGCAAGCCAGCCCAGGCCTAAGATTCGGATGAGATGGGGGGTTGGTTTTGAGGGTGACATTGATGGTGGTGATTGGTGATTGGTGATTGGTGATTGGTGATTGGTGATTGGTGATTAGCTAGTGGCAAATAACGAGTCACCAATAACAAGTTACAAACCCCCCCCCTTCCTTTTAGCTTCTGACCATCTCTAGCTGTTTACAAGTTGATCTGAAAGAGGTTCTTAAATAGGTCTTGCACATTTTCGGGGGTGCCGACCTGCACGGTGGATTCTCGAAGGCTTGCGATCGCATCCAGTTCTTGCTCATTGACGTTGCCATAGGCGATCGGGTAAAACCGCACATTGCTATAGGCCATGATGTCTTTGGCCGCATCAAAGGTGTAGCCGCGATTGACCTCACCATCGGTAAGCAACAGTAGATAGTAGCGACCGTTTGGATCTTGCTGCTGCTGTTTGAGTAAATCGGCCAGACCCACCATCACACCGTCATACATGGCCGTGCCGCCGTTGGCCTGTAGCTGCTCTACTGTGGCCAAAAATCGCTGGTGCTGCTGCTCATCAAAGGGGGCAAGGGGCAGTCGATTGACGGGTTTATCGTCAAAAGTAACCAGGCCGACGTGGTTACCTGTGTTGATCTGCTGGGCCGCGATTCGCAATCCTTCCTTTAAGGCCGATAGCGGTTCCCCTTCCATCGAGCCGCTGGTGTCAATCACCAGGGTCATATAAACGGTGCGTCCGCTGTCTTTTTGCAGTTTCCAGTTTGACTGGGCTGCCAGCAGCACCTCCCCAGACGGAATCGGCGGCCCTTCGTTATTTTTAATATAGTCAGTGACGGTAAAGCCTTGCTGCTGTCCTAGCGTCTGCATAGGCTCAGACATCGCAAAGGTCGAAAACTTTTGTAGGGCTTCGGCTTGCTCTGGCGTATTCCAATCAAAGCCCACCAGCGGATTGTTGTGGGGAACCCCAAAAGGGATAAACTCGGTCTCTTCGAAGCCAGGCAGCTGTTTGAGGGCCAAATAGTTTTGATATTCCAGCGGAAACGCCTGCAATTTACTCTGATCGCGAAGGAATAGTTCCTGCAGATCCAGCGTCGTCGGGGTGGTAATCAACACCTGGGACTGAAACTGCTCAAACACAGAATTGACCTGGGGTGAGGCGATTTCAGCAGCGGTTAGCTGACCGCCATCGGTCTGGTGACCAGCGGCGCGCCAGTAAAGGGTATACAGCAAATTTAACGCGGTTGAGCTGGTGTAGGGGTTAGGGTAGGCTACGCCGATTTGGCCAGATGCGATCGCATTCAACAAGGTCTCAAAGGTCACCGAGCCCTGGCCCGAGAGCTGCTGATAGACCGCCTGAGGAATCACCCAGCCCGCTGTGTTGGCCACCAGTCGAGGCGCAACCACCGTCGCATTTACCCCCTGACTTTTGACCATCTGCACCCAGAGATCGTTAGACGGGCTGTAGCCCACCGGCTGTTCTGCTTTGGCAATCAGCAATCGGGCAGCTGAGCCAGACGCAATCTGACGAATACCCACTCGAATGGGCTGGCCCGAAGCCAGGGTTTCATTGCGGGCATTAAACGCCTCCGCCACCTCAACCAGCCAGCGTTCGTTTTGACGCTCAAAGTTGGCTTTCTCAGATGAACTGAAAATTTCTATATAGACCCCGCCGTCGTCTGGCTTTGCGCCATACAGCGGAAAATCTTCAAGGTTTGGTAAAGGGGCCTCCACCGCATCGACGGCATAGCGAATCGCTACCTGATCGCTCACCACCTGGGTTTCAGCATTAATTTTAGGCAACACCGACTGTTCTAGTGCCTGTAGGGCACTCTCAGCCGAGTCAACCGGCGGCGTCCCCACCGAAAGGCAGCCCCCTAGCCAAGCCAGGCAGAGCCCGACTACAAAGCCGAGCACCAGACGCATACGCAGACGAGATAAGCGTTTCATCATTCTCTATCAGTC
The DNA here is from genome assembly GCA_039815385.1 of Cyanobacteria bacterium P01_A01_bin.114. Classification (GTDB taxonomy): domain Bacteria; phylum Cyanobacteriota; class Cyanobacteriia; order Phormidesmidales; family Phormidesmidaceae; genus SIO4C1. The sequence continues at coordinate 1,798 of JBCBZL010000308.1, read as the reverse complement.
TCAATTGAGGAATTCTCGATTGGGGCAGCGTTCAAAATTTGCTGATTAGCCGAGATCAGCTGTTGCAACCGATCTGGCAGGGCATCTGTGCCTGCATCCAAGGACGCTAAGGCCACCTGATCTTGAAGCTGCTGAAGCTGCTGCCGGGTTGCCCGCAAGCGATCGCAGCTGATTTGTAGTCGCTCTTGAGCCATTTGCTGATAGACCGGGGTTTTAATCTGACCCATCACCTGAAGGGCATCGGCCACCTGCCGCGTGAGCCCCAACACAGTGTGGGTGGCCTCCAGCAGTTCTACATGAAGCAGCGCATCTTGCTGGGCAATTTGGGTCGCCGCAGTCTGGGAATCTATGGCCCACTGCCGAGCCTGCTGCCAGGTGGTTTCAGCCCGATTAGGTACCTGCGCCTCAATTGACTGTAGCTGCTGCTCAAAGACCGTGGGTGTCAGCAAATCGCTGGCGTTGAGAGCTACCTCCTGGCGTCGAAAGCCACTCACCCACCCCCCGGCCATTACCGCAGCAATGCCGCCGCCGCTCACTAAAACTACGGGCCGAGGCCCCAACCACATAACAAACCCTAAGTAGCCCGCTAAAGTCCCGACCACTAGGGCATAGGTTTGGGGCAACTGAAAGAGCTGTGGCCAGTTAACCTTCATAAATGCAGTCCTTTATCCGTCAGCATCCTCTACCTAGAGTCAAAAGGCTCGCTGGCTAAAAGCGCTAGCTTTGACTTCGCTCAGCTAGCAGAATGTACGGAACAGCTAGCTTAGTTCAGCGCCAATGATTGCGCCAACGACTCATCAAACCGCAGCCACATCCAGATCTTTGGACTGTCCTACGGGAAAATCTCAAGCAGCCGGATGTGGCCTAGCTGTTTTAGCCTATCTCCATCATAAAAGGCGATGGCACAGCCAGCCCGACTCGGCTCCGCTCCTCATTCTGGTCTTCAGGTAGATCCTCTGCTTTCCCTGCCAAGCCTTTGCCCGCCAATTTTTTATTCGCCAATTTTTATTCGCCAAGTCTTTATCCGCCAAGTCTTTATCCGCCAATCTTAAAGTCAGGGCACAAGTATTCTGCCAAGCCAGTCATCCATACAGCTTACAAACGTATAAACCCAACAAATGCCCCCTAAAACGATGACTTCACTCGGTGATTTCACTAAAAGATACCCGTATTTTTTAAAAAATACTGAAGGACACTCGAGGGAATTGACACGCCCTGATTTCTTCTTGTGATATGGCTCACCGGATTGGCGTGACAGTGCAGAGAATCTCCCCAGGGCAACCCTTTCAATCCATCAAAAAACCTTAAATCTGAACATTGTGGACGATCGACCGTCTCAATTTATACGGCTATTTCTGACATCTGTTGTGCCAGTCTAAAACCTGTAATACCTCGCTGAGGCAACAGGTAGTGACCCTGGTATTTCTCAAGTTAAGACACCTTCGTGTGGCTGATTGGATTACTGACTGAATCGTAGCCAGCTAAAGCCTTGAATTCTGCTCTAAGGGCAAATTACGGGCCTAGGCATGGCCCAGGTTTTGCACAAAACCTTCAGGAATTTGATCCCTCAGCGCTGTAGATGTTCTTAGTGTCGAATTTCAAGCTTCCCAAAGTGTCCAATGGATTGTTCTGTTTGATTAAGCATCGCAGTTTGATTTAGGCGCTTTAGGAGTTTTATCAGTTCCCTTTCCATACCGCGTGCAGAGGCTACCCAACCCGACTTCTTCACAGTTGAAGACTAGATTACTAATTGAAGTGCGTTCCTCTTTCTTAAGACCGGGCACACTAAATTTGCATC
>JBCBZL010000083.1:0-15697 GCA_039815385.1 Cyanobacteria bacterium P01_A01_bin.114 | reverse complement strand
TCTAAAAACAAATCGGGCACTGGCCCCAGTTTTTCCTGGCCGAGGCGATCGTACAAAACGCCGTGGGGCACCGCTAGGCGATCGAGCTGCTGGTTGATTTCAGGGATTGCCAGCACCGGCTCAACCGGATTAAAAGCCAGGATTTTTACCCGATTCGGAAAGAGCTCAAACGCCTGCGGTCCTTCTGATTGGCCGTGCTGCGCTAACTCTTGGGGGTTGACCCACTCAGCGCTACTCATATAGAGCGGCGCGGCTCGCGCCACCCCCGAAACCGAGTTTGCCTGATAAAGATAGATTTTAGAGAAGCTGCCGCCCCAGTTGATAGTGGGGGTGTAGGCCGAGACTAAAAATAAATCACCGTCGAGCTGTTCGGGCAGCAGGGTAATGCCGTCAAACAGCAGTGCCCGCAGCCCCAGCTGGGTAAAGATGAGAATGTTGGAGAAGGCCACCCCGGTCAGCGCCACCGCCAGCCGCATTTTTTGATGAGAGAGCTGCGCCCAGGCCAGAGGCTTGTAGGTTTGCGCGTAGGTTCGCAGAGATTTTAAGAAAGTCATACGCTAAGGTGAGGACGCGGCAGGTGAGGACGCCGTATTCGCAACATCAATTTGGACTCGCACCTGCATGTTAGTCAGGGCGGCCACACGTTCACTGTCTTCTGGGTCAATTCGAATTCTGACTTCGACCACGCGCTCATTTTGGTCGGTGGCCGGATTGGCCGATTCGCTATCGAGGGTGCGTTTGCCAATTTGCATGCCAACATGCTCAACCACGCCGCTGAGGTCTCCCTCAACGCCGCCATATTCGCTGACAATGGTGGCGGGCTGACCCTGGCGAACCCGCGTAATTTCGGTCTCGTAGACCTCTGCGATCGCATACATTTCATCAGTCCGACCCAGCTCCACAATGCCCTGCTGGGTATTAACCTGCTCACCCACGCGGGTATTGATGCGGAGAATTTGCCCCGCCACTGGCACCCGCACCTGGGTATCCGCCAGGTCAGCCTGTCGCTGCTCTACCGCAATCTGAGCCCGCTCCAGCTCGGTCTGCACCACCTGCACGTCAACGGGGCGCACTTCTTGCAGCCGGGCCAAATTTTGTTCTTCTTGAAGAATCTGCTCTTGCAGGGTTTGCTGCGTGTTATCGAGCTGGGCCTGACGCTGTTGCAGCGTCGCCTCGGCCACTTCCCACTCTTGCCGGGCCAGGTCCAGATCTGACTGGCTGATCGCCCCCTGTTCGGCCAGCCGCGTCTGGCGTTCATAAAACTGCTGTGTTCGACGGCGCTCGGCCTCGGCGCTGGTGATGGCGGCCTGTCGCTCTAGGGTTTCGGTTTTGAGCTGCGATCGCAGCCGCTCAATATTGGCTCGCTGGGCAGCAAGCTCAGCCGTTTTCGCCTCACCCGCCTTTACCTGGACCAGGCGCGCCTGGTGATACTCCACCGTTTTGCGAGCTTCGTCAAGGTCGCGCTGCCGCCCCTCAAACCCCTGCAAAATCGCGATCACCTGGTCAGCCTCGACCCAGTCTCCTTCTTCGACCAAAATCTGGTTGACCCGACTGTCTGCCGCGTTGGGCACCGACAGCTTGATCACTTCTCCGTTGGGCGATAGCCGCCCCAGCGCTACCACCGTCTGTAGCGGCTCAACAACATCTGCCACCGGGGGCTCAGACGGGGCCGTTGGCGCGCAGGCGGTGAGCCCTAAGAGCCCCACCAGCAAAGCTTGACTACACCCTATCCGTCTAGATCGAAGCATTCAGCCTCATCGCGAGCTATCCATCCGGCAATCTAACGCATTTGATTCAAAACCGTCTATGGCCAGTTGGTTAATCTTTGGTTGAGGGCATCTCACCAGCGCAGCTTCAAAGGTAGGTGGGGCATAAAATCGACACTTTGGCCTTGCTGGGCTTGATCAAATTCAATTTCCAGACAGGGCTGCTCGCTGGGTAAAAACTGGAGCGCTTTAACTTGAGACACTGCTGTTTGTAAGGTTTCTGAGAGTGTAGTTTGCGGGGTATAAATGCTCACCGCTGTTACAGATTGCACCCCAATCGGATGAGTGACAATCTGAGCATCAGGTTGAACAGCCAGAGATTTGGCAGCTTGAGAGTTGGCAAAGTCCAGGTAAAATGTCAGCGGCTCTGCGATGTCTGCGGCATTCTCTCCGATCCAGATCGACAGCGGGGCGGGCAAATAGCCCGGGGTATATGGAAACCCTGGGAACGGTTTGTGCTCGGGCTTAGGGCCAGCTGGTCGAAACGCGATACCAAAGGGTGAAGCCCTCTGCCCCTGGCGCTGCCAGCGCTCCCACAGCCGCAGCGGATGGACGAGCGCACTCCGTGCCTCAGCGTCATCCTGCACCCAGAGCAGCTCTAGCATGGCATTGGCAAAGAAAAAGCGGCGATTGGCCGTCCCCTGCCCCGGATGCACGTTGGCAGGCCCTTCTGACAGCCCCGCGTCGATCAGATAGCTGGCTTCGGGCGCGTCAATCTGTGACCAGACAAAGAGATGATCTATCTCGAATGTCTCTAACTCAGATGTTTCTAGCTCAGATGTCATAGACTTGTGGTACCTGGCTCGCCAAATACCTACCCCAACAGAGGCTTTTTCTGATGCCCCAAGCTACCCAAGAAAAAAAGAAAAGGTTTTCTAGCTTTACCTATAAAGAAGCCTTCAAGTATTCTAACATTACTGAATTAAACCGCTGGACACTTGAGGCGCAGCCGGTTCCGATTAGTGGTTTTTTCCGGCAGCGGCTTGAGCGGCTACAGAGGTTTGATTTAGAAAGTTTAGAGGTTTCGAAAACGCTGCTCATTGATGCCATTTGTGAAGAAGGGTTAGAGGGGTTTCACCGTCTCAAGATTTGGAAAGGAGCCTATCTTGAAGGAAAAGACATCTGCGGGAATGCTGACTATCTAATCGCTGAGCGCCGCGCCTATCTGGAGGCACCGTTCGGGTGTGTCATTGAAGCCAAAAAGGACGATTTTGAGCAGGGGGCTGCTCAGTGTCTCGTAGAAATGCAGGCGTGTCGGTGGATTAATCAACAGCTGGGCAAAACCCTTGATATCTATGGCATTGTCACCAACGGTGAGGGCTGGAAGTTCTATCGTTTGGCAACTGACGGTAGCGTGAGTGAATCACTGCTGTACGGTATTGGCGAAATGTCGATTTTGTTGGGGCTGCTGCAAACCTTTTTTGGGCTATGTGAGCAAAATTTAGGGTAGCCAATTACGTTAGAACTTCAGAGGGCTATGAGTTGCTCTTGTATAGATCCTGTACAGATTATGAGGAGGTTGGGTAAATCTCTTTGATATGTTCTTTGCAGAGCCATAGGACATCACCCTCAGGGGTTGTGGTGCGGGTCAGATTACCCCAAACCCGATCGGGGTCTTTGCGTTTGAGAAACTCGTGGAGCGTCCTCAGCGCAGTACCGCTGATTTTGCGAGTTTTGCGATCGCGACCCATATCCTCATCCGGGTCAATAAAGCTGCGATCGTCCTTGGTGAACTTGATTGCTGGCAGTTTGCCAACCAGGGCAGAGGTGAGGGCCAGATCGTTTTTGACGAGTTCGCTGTAGATCGGGGCTGAGAGGTTAACCCAGGGGCCAACTACAGGGGTGACGTATTTCAAAATGCCGAAGAGTCGGGTGAGATGGGGGGCCATCACCCGCAGCCATGTCTCGGGGTTATCGATGGCGTAGAGGCCGCCGTCTTTGACGGGGTGCAGGCAGCCGGGATGCTCGCAGTAGAGCTGGAGATTGATGCGCTGGGAGCCAATATCTTTTTGCCAGACGGGGCGCTCATCGGGCCGCAGGACAAACACGCTGGGACAGGGAGACTCGAGCTGCTTTTGCACGGTGCGAATTTCTCGCAGCACATCGCGCTGGACTAACTCACGCAGCTCGGTAAAGCCCTGCTCCATTGAGTCTTTTAAGGTATCAAAGCCTTCCTGGGTAGCGTCTTGGAGTTCGTCAATTTTGGCGATCACGGCATCCTGAGTGGTGTAGTGGAGGCCAAACAGCAGCCGCGTGACCGAAATATTCTCCAGGCAGTTGGGGCATTCGATGGTTTCTCGGGGTGGGGTGCGCTCAAGGCGCATGGTGAGGTTGGCGTAGTCAAACTCGTGCAGACAGGTCGTCTGAGCTGGATCGGGGCAGGGCAGCAACCGCGTGATTTTTAGCCCTGGATAGCGGCGCAGGGTCAACTCTAACCCCTCCCGCAGCACATCAAAGAAATTATGGGGCACGGGGCCACGGACGGTGAGGTGCAGATAGTCGGCGTTGGTGCTGTCGTCGCGTAGGGTGCGGACTAAGCCCAGGTGTTTGCGGTCGCGATCGCGAAACAATACCCCGGTGCGCCAGTGGATGCCGCGCCGCTCGCCCTGGTCGATGGTAACGCGATGCTGACGGGCAATAAACCAGGTGGGAATACCGGGCAGGATCTCACTCACCTGAAATTTCATCGACACTTCTTTGCAGTTGGGCTCCTGCTGTTTTTTCTGCCAAAGCGATTGAAAGTCAGGAAGCTCAAAGGGGAGTCGCTCGACGACCAGGCTGATGTCGCGATTTTCGAGAGTGCGGTAGGAGAGGTCAAACCGCTCCATCAGGCGCAAAAAGAAATTGCGGAGACTGGGGGTGAGATCGACCCAGACTTGATCCATACACTGGCGGGTAAAGATGCCGTTGCGGTTGATCACTTCCTCAGCAGTGAGTACTTTGCTGATGTACTCGGTGACCCACTGGGGTTTGAGAATGACCAGATCGTTGACGTCGTCGTCATCTTGGAAAAACAGGATATCGCCCAGCTCATGGAGCCAGGTTGCCAAGACCGGCTTAGCCTCGTCAGAAATCTTGCATTTGGTCATAGCGTCCCAAAACTGTTTTGGAGTTGCCTGTTGAGCTTTGATTTGACGAATCCGATTGGCAAAGGTCAGCCAAGTGGTTGGCCAGATTTCTCCCATAAGGGGTAACTCAGCCGCAGCGTTGGTGATAGCCTGTCGTAATTCTCTAATGCCTTTTCCTGTTTTGTTGCTAACCTCATAGAGAGTCACGATTTGAGGAAACTGTTCTTTTAAATCTGCTAGAGGTAAGTCAGCATCGCGCTCATCTGACCAAGTAGCGACTAGAATTACGGGAGACTCTGGTGCATTGGCACGAATAGTCTTGAGCCAATAGATAAGCTTGCCTTGTTCAAAGCCGAGGCGCGCATTGAAAGCGAGAAGAAAGAGAGAGCGGTTGGTGAGAAAAAACTGATGAGTAGCGTGGTAGATCTCCTGTCCTCCAAAGTCCCAGGTGTTGAGAGTCATAGCGACATCCGTTTCTTTGGGGTGGGCCAGGTTCAGTATCTTGATCTCGATGCCGTGAGTGGAGGACTGTTGAGTTTCAAAAGATTCTCTACGCAGGGCTCGGAGAAGGGAGGTTTTGCCAACACCGCCTTCACCAACAACTAGAAGCTTTGAAATCCATTGGCGCTCGCCATCACTTATTTGCGACCTCAAATAGGACAATATCGCCTGAGTTCCTTGAGCCAGAACTTCAGGGGGTGGAGACTTGAGGCCGAAATTTGCGCTGAGGTCAAGCACCTTCAGATTGGCGAGTTGGCCCAATTCCTTGGGCACTGAACTCAGTTGATTTGCGCTGAGGTAAAGCTCTACTAGATTGGCGAGTTGGCCCAGTTCCTTGGGCACTGAACTCAGTTTATTTACGCGAAGGTCAAGCCAACGCAGATTGGCGAGTTGACCTAGTTCCTTGGGCATTGAACTCAGTTGATTTGTACGGAGATCAAGTCTTGTCAGATTGGCGAGTTGACCTAGTTCCTTGGGCATTGAACTCAGTTGATTTTCGCTGAGGTAAAGCCTTGTCAGATTAGCGAGTTGGCCCAGCTCCTTTGGCATTGAACTCAATTGATTTTCGTTGAGGTAAAGCCTTGTCAGATTGGCAAGCTGGCCTAGTTCCTTTGGTATCGAACTCAGTTGATTTGCGCTGAGATCAAGCACTGTTAGATTGGCAAGTTGGCTAATCGATGCCGGTACAGAGCGTAATCCTAGCCTTGACAAGTCTAGAGTCGTTGCACTTGTTTTAATTACCTGCTGAATTCGTCGTTCTGCTTCAGCGATTTGGGGGGATGACATGGACTGGAAATCAAAGGAACTGCACAAAAACAAAATCCCGCTGGAAAGGGGGAAAAGGCTAGGGGATGTGGCCTGTTTGCCTGCGAGCAACTAAGGAAGCACATCAGCTTGCTTATTAAACTAACATGTGTAAAATTCTTGATAGGTTTCGGGCATTCTATATCTAGCCAGCGTCTTCCAGGCTTTTCCAATACCCCAGGCCGCCCTCCTACCGTTTACCCTTGTTAAATTTCGCCTGCAAATCCGCCAGCGTAGCCGCCTTGCCAGATCCCGTATCCTGATTCCCCTGCCCCTTAGGCTTTACCCCCTTCGGCTTCGAACTCTGCGGCTTCGAACCCTGGCTTGAACTTTGCCCCTGGGCCGCACCCCTTTCGCCCTTCGCCCTTCGCCCTTCGCCCTTCTCACCCCCCGCCTTCATCGACAATCCAATCCGCTTCAGCGCCTGATTCACCTCTAACACCCGCACCTTAACCACCTGACCCACCTGAACAATCTCTTTCGGGTCTTTAACAAACCGATCTGCCAGCTGAGACACATGAACCAGCCCATCCTGGTGAACGCCAATATCCACAAACGCGCCAAAGTTAGCCACGTTAGTCACTACGCCTTCTAGCTGCATGCCCTCTTTAAGATCGCCGATCTCATTGATGCCCTCTTTAAAAGTGGCGTAGGTAAACTGCGCGCGCGGGTCGCGACCGGGTTTCTCTAGCTCGGCTAAGATATCGCGCAGGGTGGGGACGCCTACAGCGTCAGTGACGTAGCGCTTGAGGTCAATCGCGTTTAGCTTATCCGCCGCCTGGGAGATGTGGTCAAGCGAGACTGAAACATCCGCCGCCATGGTTTTGACTAACCCATAGCGTTCGGGGTGAACTGCTGTGTTGTCGAGGGGGTTTTTGCCATTGCGAATCCGCAGAAACCCGGCGGCCTGCTCAAAGGCTTTGGGGCCAAGTTTGCTCACCTTGAGAATCTCTTTGCGACTTTGAAAGGCTCCTTTATCGTTGCGATAGGCCACAATGTTGTTGGCCACCGCTGGGGAGATACCCGACACGTAGGTCAACAGCTCACGGGAGGCCATGTTTAAGTCAACGCCGACATAGTTGACGCAGCTTTCGACAGTTTCATCCAGCTTTTGCTTGAGGCGCTTTTGGTCAACGTCGTGCTGATATTGCCCCACCCCGATCGATTTGGGGTCAAGTTTGACCAGCTCTGCCAGGGGGTCTTGCAGCCGTCGGGCAATGCTGATCGCGCCGCGCACGGTGATATCGAGATCGGGGAACTCTGCGATCGCAACCTCACTCGCCGAATAAATCGACGCCCCCGACTCATTCACCATCACCTTAATCGGCGGTTTCTCAAGCCCTTGAAAGACTTCCGCCACAAAGGCATCGGTTTCGCGGCTGGCGGTGCCGTTGCCGATGGCGATCAGCTCAATCTGATGTTTTTTGATCAGCTGCGTCAGGGTCTTCGCCGCCGCCTGCCGTTTACCCTCCCCAGTATGGGGAAAAATCGCCTGATATTCTAAAAACTTGCCCGTCTCGCTGATGGCCGCCACTTTGCAACCGGTGCGAAAGCCCGGATCAATCCCCAGGGTGGGTTTCATCCCCGCCGGGGCCGACAGCAGCAGATTTTTCAGATTAGCTTCAAAGGTGCTAATCGAGGCCTCATCGGCCCAGGCCTTTTTCTCACCAATCACCTCGTTGGTCAGCGAGGATTTCATCAATCGGTTAAAGGCATCTTTGATCATCGTCTGGTAAAACGCCCGCACCGATTTATCGCGGGTCTTAATTTGGGTATCTGCCAGGTAGCCCAAAATCGAGTCTTCGTCGAAGCTCAGCGAAAATTTGAGAATGCCCTCGGCCTCTCCGCGCAGCAGAGCGAGCAGATTGTGGGGGGCGATCTTAGGTACCGCGATCTGGTAGCTGCGGTACATCTCAAACTTGGTGCTGCCCTCGGGATAGTCGTCTTTAATCTGCGAAGTAAACAGCCCCTTGGTCAGAAACAAGTGGCGAATGTGCGATCGCAGCGCCGCCTGCTCAGCCACCCCCTCTGCCAAAATATCCGACGCGCCCTTCAAAGCCTTTTCCGCTGAGGCCACACCTTTTTCTTCTGATATATAAGGTGCCGCCAGCGTTTCTAGCGAGCCCGCCGCCTGTCCCGACCGATTGAGCTCAGCAATCGCCGCTGCCAAAGGCTCCAGCCCTTTTTCCTTAGCAATCGTGGCCCGAGTGCGGCGCTTAGGCCGGTAGGGTAGATAGAGATCTTCTAGCTCAGTCTTGCTCAGCGTTTTCTCGATTTTGGCCCGCAGATCGTCAGTCAGCTTGTCCTGAGAGGCAATCTCATCTAACACAGTCTGCTTGCGATCGGCCAGTTCGCTTAAATAGGTTGAGCGATCGGCAATTTGTCTGAGCTGCACCTCATCTAGCTCCCCCGTACGCTCCTTACGGTAGCGAGCAATAAACGGCACGGTGGCCCCTTCAACCAATAAATCCAGCGCAGCCTGCACCTGCTTTGGGCTAACCGACAGTTCCTGGGCAATAATCGCAGCAAAATTCATCATCACAAGGCAAGATCACAAGTCAATTACTGAGGAATCGAGATTTGGTTGAGTTCTCAATTTTGAGTTTTGAGTTTAAGAACATAGCTCGAAAATTAGAACCTAAATCTGCATCTATTCCTGAGCGTACTTGAGTATAGCCTAGACCTTCTACCTCCTCCGCTTCCCTAACTCTCATGCCCATACATCGGATTCCACACATCCGCTGGGTTCTCTGCAAACACGTTGGCATGAACCATCCAGCCAAAGGCGGTGGGCCAAAAGCTGCCATCAACGGCGTCACAGGCGGCCTCATCGGCAATTGGGCTTTCTGGGCCAAACACCGGCAGTCCGTCTTGCTCTAGCGCCCACTGGTCAGCATCCCAAATCGGATCAGGAACGCAAATGTTGGTATGCAAATGCCAGCGGGTGACCGAAAGCGGCACCCGCTCATTCAGCGCGGCCTCGCTAGACTCGGGCGGGGCCGTAAACATCGCACCCAGCAGCTGCAGCGTTCCATCCGGCTGGCGTTCGTAGAGCAGCGAACCCGGCTTCTCAGGGTCTAACCGCCGGTTTTCACGCCACGAGCGGCGCAGACTCACATAGTGAACAATGTGCAAGTCGCTGGGGTCAGGGGGAAAGGGTCGATAGCCATCCGCTTCAGCGGCGCGGGTGTCGGCATACTGGGCAATGGCCTCTTTAACCGTCTGGGCCAACCGATCTGCCCTGGCCAGATCGGCATCGGTTGGCGTTCGCATCGGCGTCATTCGCATGTGAGGATCGTGTTCGCCATGGGAGGTCATTGCCCCGTTGGTGCCATTCACGACACCCGCGCCTGGGTCTGAAGACTGGGCCAGGGCTACCGGTAGCGAAAGCGCCATCACAAACAGCGCCAATGCAAGCATCCGAAGAAAGCGGCGTCTTAAAGTCAGCATAGGTATCGAATACAGAAGAATACTGAACCATACCTATGATTTCGTAGCAGTCCGATATGGACTGTATGACTGTGCCAGCGATCGCAACTGGCGGCCAGTCATTCGGACGACTCTTACTGCCAGATGGCGGGTTTCATGCGGCTAGTGAGCTCGAAAGATATCGGTAGCCCATAACCCACCCTACACACCTTTCCCCCTTCGCCTTTCCCCTTTCGCCCTTCACCCTTCGCCTTTCCCCGCCAGAGAGCTGATATTCGGGTAATCTCCTAACCCGCTTGAGCAGATGATTGTTCCATCAAAAACTGCAAAAAGGCGTAGGTGGTAATTGCATCAAAGCGAAAGGTTTCACCCTGGTAAACCACAATGTAGTCACCCTCAATTTCGCCACAGGCCGTGCAGGTAAACGTGCCCGAAGCAATGGTATCAACGCTGAGTTTGCGAATCCGATTGACAATCCACTGATCAAACTGACCAAATACTACAGACTCAACGCTGGCCCGACGTTGCATATCGATATCCATCCAAAAATTTCCTAACAAGAGAGGGCATTTTCTACATTATCGTGACAAAGCCCTGACTCGGATGAGGTTTAGCTTAGATTCTCTGAAAAAAGATCGCAGAAAAAAAGGGGCAGAGACCCCGCCGCCAAATCTTCATTAAATACTCGTTGAAGACTCACTGGACTGCCCACTAAATAGAGTTTGACGATCAGGTTGCGACACAAAGATGGATTCAGCAATATTTTTTAAACTAATTTGTGATGAATATTCAGACACATCTAACCAAAAAATGATGGTGCTAACTATCAGCGGATAAATCGCGACAAAGCCTTAAGTTTTTATTTAGATTGGGTAAATCCTGGATACCGCCCTAATAGGCTGGGATCATGAGCCTGTCGAGTGTTGCAGATTGTAACTTCACAGATTCCTCACGTTCGTTCCCTACTTTTAGTTTTACAAAGTTGTTTAGTTTCAGTGTCTGGCAATGTTGCCCAGCAGGAGGTGATTTTAATGATTGCAACTTTAAATAAGAAGCCTGATGCAAAATCAGAACAAATGTATTATACAAAGTTTTTAGTAATTGGTTATGGCGACCTGTGCCAGGGCGACGATGGGGTGGGGCAGCGAGTTGCTCAGGCAGTGGGCGATTGGAATCTACCCCATGTAAAGGCGATCGCGATATCTCAGCTCAAGACAGATTTAGTAGAAGCGATCGCAAGTTCAGACTATGTTTTATTTGTAAACGCCTGTCACCATAAATATGACTGCTATACCCAGATCACGCCGCTATCATTGGTCTCATCCCCCGGAAAACCGCAGGGGCCAACGTTGGCCTATCCGTGTAGCCCTAAATACCTCTTGGCGTTAGCCCAGACTTTATGCGGCTATCAGCCCCAGGCTTGGGTACTCGAGCCTCCCGCCGAAAAGTTTGAAGTGGGCAAACCCTTATCCATCGTTGCAGAGGAGGGGATCTCCCGCACCTTGGACAAAATTGCCCTGTTTTTGCGTTCCTACACCCCCGTGTATGTGGCCAGCTAGGCTATCGTGCGATCGCCCTTCGCTTTTCCCAGTGGCTTTCCCCCTTGGCCTTTCCTTTCTGCTCACAATCTCCTCAACTTTTTACTTTACACTCGCTGTAATACAGCGCAATAAATGATTAGGGGCGAGATTCAGTATGAATCAGAATTCACCAAAGGTTCAGAGGGGGCTGTCTGGGAAAATAATGGCGCTGTGGACAATCTTTTTACTGGGAACCCTCTTCTATAACCAGCTGACCCTGAGGCCCGCTTTCCACGCCCTCAGCCTGGCCGAGTCCCCCACTTCCCCGATTACTATGGGGGCCATTATGGGGTTTATGCTGATATTTTTTACGCTGCCGATGTTGGTGGTAATTGCCGCTGCGTTTAGCCCATCTCGGCGGTTTCGGGGTATTCACTTTGGGTTTACTCTAATCTACAGCGCATTTAACCTGTTGCATTTTGCAATAGACGTGTGGATGGCGCTTCCGCCCTACCAGCTTGTCTTAATGGCGTTTTTGTTTATCATCGGCCTGTTACTAAATATCATTGCCTACCAGTGGTGGCAAAGCAAACTCGATAAATATCGACATTTTCACTCCATTTATGATAGCTAGTGCAGCGTCAAGACTAAAAATTAGGGTTCGGCGAGGTGAGGTGGTGAGATAGAGAGAGGGTAAAACGTTACTCACTACCTCACCAGCAAAGCGCACTCACCTACTCACCAAACCCGAAAATTCAACTTTGACAGACCACTAGTGACGATATTAGGTTTAGTGACGAGATAGGTTTAGTGACGACATAAGTTGATCCACAGCCTGATTGATGGGTGGCATGATACAGACATCAATCCTAGCTTTGGAGAATGAGTGTCCATGCTCCCCCAATCTTTGTTGCCCTGGCTTGCTAGACTGCGGTCTTTCTGGCTTCGGGCAGGTCTGCTGTGTGCGGTCAGTTTGCTGATCAGCCTGCTGGGTTTAGGGATTGCACGACAGCCGGGTATGGCACAGCCCGCCACGTCGCCCCCCCCCAAGGCAGATGTGCTGATAGACGGTCGGGTTTTGTTTCGCTTGGGGAGCATTGACGGCTTTACGGCTGAGGGGCGAGCCGATTTCGCCAATGCCGATTTGCAGCGAGCCTTACAGACCACGCCCTTAGATCGGCCGATTCGGGTAATTGTCGTTCACCGAGACGGGTTGACCACCATCCGGGCCAATAATCGCCACCTGCTGACGGTAACCGGGGGAGATTTTATGACGGGGGTGACCCCCCGTGAACAGGCGGATAAGTGGGCAGAGATTTTGCGGGCGGCGCTACAGCAGGCCCAACGAGAACGCCGCCCGGCTTATTACCGAGAGGTGATCTGGCGTATGCTGGCCGCGTTGACAATGGCACTCGCCCTGTATGGCACGATTCGCTGGGGTCGCCGACGATGGTGGCGGCGATGGGCCAGGCAGCCTGGTGTGCTGTCTTATCGTAAGCGGCTGGTGCCGCCTGCCTTACTCTGTTTGCAAGCAGGCGTCTGGCTGGCATTTTTGATCTACGTCTGTGAGCTGTTTCCCCAAGCGCGAACCGTTCGCTATAAAGTCTTTCGATTTTTAGAAAACACGTTTAATAATGCGCTGCTGACGGTCGACGAGCAGGCCTACTCGCTGATAGATATCTTTAAGCTGATACTACTCATCATTGTGCTCTGGGTTGCCGTGCGGGGGCTCACCGCCCTGGTCAAGTCGCGATTTTTGCAGGCGGCCATTCCAGATCGGGGGGTGCAAGATGCGATCGCAACCCTGATGCAGTTTGGGCTTACCGGGCTGGGGCTATTTATCTTACTGCAAGCCTGGGGCATTGACCTGAGCGCCCTGGCAATTTTGGCCAGTGTGCTGGGGGTCGGCTTAGGCTTTGGCCTCCAAGATATTGCCAACAACTTTATCAGCGGCTGGATTTTGCTAATTGAGCGCCCGGTGCAGGTGGGCGACTTTATCAATCTAGACGATCTGTTAGGCACCGTAGAACGCATTGGCGCGCGTAGCACCGAAATTCGCACCCTCGATCGGGTTTCCATTATTGTCCCCAATGCTGAGCTGGTGCAGGCCAGAGTTGTCAACTGGAGCCACGGCCACCCAGTCTCGCGACTCCACTTACCCCTGAGCGTTGCCTATCACTCCCCCATCAAAAAGGTTCACGCTGTGGCAATAGAAGCCGCCCAGGCCCACCCCGAAGTCCTGCAATATCCCCGGCCCCGGCTGCGGTTTCTGGGCTTTGGAGAAAGCGCCCTCGACTTTGACCTACTAGTGTGGATTCGTGAACCCCGCCACCAGTTTGACATCAAAAGCGATCTTTACTATCTGCTAGAAGCCAACCTCAGGCAGCACCAAATTGAAATCCCGTTTCCCCAGCGCGATCTCAATTTACGCACCCCCCATCTAAAGTCAATGACCACCAGCTGGCACGAAGACATTGAGCCACTCGAAACAGAACCCGCTATTGCCTCCCCAGCCAATCTGCTGGCCACAGTGAGCAGCTATTCAGCGATCTTACAAACCTCAAAAAGTATCACAGCCGGAGAAATTGATCGGCTGGTAGAACAAATACGCGGCCCAAACGGATTAACCATCCAAGATCGGCGGTTTCGACTCACCGTCTATCAAAACTGTTTTGTCGGCAGTGAAGCCGTTACCTGGATTGTCAAAACCCAAAAAGCAACCCGAGAAGAAGCCATCCGGTTAGGACAGCTGATGGTAGAACGCGGCATCTTTCACCACGTCATCGACGAACATCCATTTAAAGACGAGTATTTGTTCTATCGATTTTATGAGGATGAGGAGTAGAAGATAGAGGGTGATTGGTGATTGGTGATTGGTGATTGGTGATTGGTAATTGGTAATTGGTAATTGGTGATTGGTGATTGGTGTTATTCCCATTACCCATTACCCATTACCCATTAACCATTACCCACTACCCACTAACCCAC
The DNA here is from genome assembly GCA_039815385.1 of Cyanobacteria bacterium P01_A01_bin.114. Lineage (GTDB taxonomy): Bacteria > Cyanobacteriota > Cyanobacteriia > Phormidesmidales > Phormidesmidaceae > SIO4C1. Next base: position 1,621 of record JBCBZL010000083.1, on the reverse strand, counting down.
TACCCACTACCTCCTATCTCTGCCCACCCCCCGGCGTCCTCACAATCGCAGTCCCCAACGGCACCTCAAGATTATTCAAACTCGGATAGGTACCATACACCCGATAGGGCACTTCAATCCCGGCGTTGATTGAGCCGCGAACGCGAGAGTTTGTCATCACAATGCGCATATTCTCTCCGTCGCGAATGGGCTCATCAAAGGTCAGGGTAAATTCTTCAAACCCATAGTGGATATCCGGCTCGACTTGTCGACCACCGACAGAGACCGTCACGCCGTCTAGCTCATGAAAGGTTACACACTGCACTCGAATGCGCTGTAGCGGATCGCCCTCAATACTGACATCCAAAAAATGATCTCTCCCGCCTTGAAGCGTACCTGAATTAGCTACAATAGCGGTGGTAAAGGCGGCCTGTGCCATAGGGGCAAAAGCAGGTATAGTGGCGACCACAGCAATGGCGGATAGGCAGTTGACTAATCGGTTTCTCATGAATAATTCCTTCATAACATCAGGGAATGGTCAATGGATTTGCAGAAGCACCCGGTTCCTTACGAAAAGGGTATTTTGCGGGATGGGTATCTCTCCCCCTGCATCCTTTGCCCAATCTTGCCATCCTGCGAGGCGTTAGTTTGAGAACCGCCTAAGAATTTGGTGAATCTGAGCCAAAGAATCGGTAAATTATAGTTTTGGAGGTTTTTAGAAACGTATTACGTGATATTCAAGTTAGGTTTATCTTATTAGGTTCAACAACCTGTTCAATCTCCTCTATACAAAACTCTCTTCCACACAAAAAACATTCCCATGAGCGAATATCAGCTTTATGAATTTCAAACGCTGGATCGGGCGCTGACCGACGCCGACTTAACCTATCTAAAGAGTTTGTCGAGCCGAGTTGAGCTAACGGCAACGAGTGCTCGCTTTAACTACAGCTATCGTGATTTTCGGGGCGATCCAGTCAAAGTTTTAGAGCGCTGCTTTGACATGATGCTCTACCAGGCAAATTTTGGGATTCGGCGGTTGGTGATCCGGTTGCCGATTGAGATAGCCACTCCAGATCTCTACGAGCCCTACTGTGTATCTCATCTCATTTCGGTCAAGACAACCTCAAAATCGGTCATCATCGATCTCAACCTTGTCCATGAAGACTATTATGGCTGGCTAGGCGAAGATAGCTGCCTACCAGGCATGATTGAAATTCGAGAGGCGTTGTTGCGCGGTGATTTGCGAGTGCTCTATCTGGCCTGGCTGCAGACAGGGTTTGCCGAAGACTATGCGCTGGAATGGGAAGAAGCCATTGAGCCTCCTGTGCCCCCCAACCTTAAGAAACTCTCGCCTGCGCTCAAACATTTTGTTGATGTGTTTGAGATAGACACTGACCTAATTGCCGCAGCGGCAACCATCAGTGAAACGGCTCAATCACCCACGGAACCGATTGAGGACTGGATCGCAGCCCTCCCCGAAGCAGAGCGCAACCAGTATTTGGTGCGGGTGGCAAAAGGTGAAAAATACGTCGGCGCTGAACTCATGCAGCGATTGCGACAGCAGTTTGGCCAGCCGACGGCCACTCCCCATACAGAAACGGGACGCTCATTTGCAGACTTAGTGGCGGCTGCCGAGCATAAG
>JBCBZL010000438.1:0-2332 GCA_039815385.1 Cyanobacteria bacterium P01_A01_bin.114 | reverse complement strand
TCCGAACAGTATCTACGACAGTGGAGTCAGCCGCGCTTGCAAGCGGATCCGCTGGCGGGGACAGATCCCCAACGGCAGGTGCAGGCGATGGTTCAAATGGGGGTTGATATCTCCTTTATTTACCCCACCTCCCTACTCTTTCTTAGCGCCGTGGATACCATGGCTCCGCAGTTAGCTGGTGCCTTTGTGCGAGCCTACAATAGCTGGCTGCAAGACTTTTGCTGTTTCGACCCCAACCGTCTCAGAGGGGTCGGGGGGGTCAATCGCCACGCTCCCGAAGAAATGGTGCCTGAACTTATCCGCATCGCTGACTTTGGCTGGCGGGCCGTGTTTTTACGCCCTAACCCGATCAAAGGCCGACTGCTGAGCGACCCTGCCTACGATCCGTTTTGGGCAAAGTGCGAGGCATTGAATATTGCCGTCTGTCTCCATGAAGGCACCCCCAGCCGGTTACCCACCGCTGGGGCCGAGCGCTTTGACACCCGGTTTGCGCTGCGTGCCTGTGCCCATCCGATGGAACAAATGATGGCCCTGCTGACCCTGATCGAGGGCGGCGTCTTAGAACGGCACCCCCAGCTCCGGGTGAGTTTCTTGGAATCTGGCGGGGGATGGTTACCCTATTGGCTATGGCGGCTCGATCAGGAGTACGAAAGCTCCCACTGGGAGATCGCAGAGACCGTGAAGCGAAAACCCTCTGAGTATTTTCGTCGCCAGTGCTTTATCTCTATTGAACCGTCGGAACCTTATCTGGCCGAAATCTTAAACTACATCGGCCCCGACAACCTGATCGTTGGCTCTGACTATCCCCACGGTGAGTTTCAGCCCGACATATTTGAGCAACTGGTGGCCCTAGAGACGCAGCTACCTGACGGGACGGTACAAAAGATTTTATGGGATAACCCTGTTCGCCTGTATGGGCTCGCTTAAGACTGACACATCTTTGCTGACTTTCTACTGTTCTCTCAAACCACTACGGAGCTAACCGATGACTCCCTCTTTTCCCATTGCCCAGGCTGATGAGCGTATTCTCTTTGATATTAGCTGTACTCGGGTGGTTGGCCCAGTGATTACATTGGCCCAAGAACTGCGGCTGTTTGATCTGTTTCAGACCTCAGCGCAATCGATCGAAGAGGTGGCCCAAAAACTTAATACAACTCCGCTAGTCTCTGAGGCGTTTGTCGCTGTTCTGGCGAGTGTCGGCCTGCTGCAGCGACAGCCCGACGAGCGGTTTAGGCTGACGCCGATGGCAGAAACCTACATGCTGGCAGACAGTCCCTTTTTTTTCACAGGGTTTTGCCCTCCCCATGAGTGGTATTTAGATTTATTGCGAATGAAAGTGATGGGCAGCGGCCCACCGCCCATGCCCATGGCCGTCAATATGAAGCAGCATTCCCAGCCAGTGGTTCAGGGTTTTATTCATCGGATGCACATGATGACCCTTCCAGCGGCGGCTAGCTTAGCCAATCAGCCCGTTTTCAGTCAGCTGTCTCAGCTGTTGGATGTCGGTGGCGGGTCGGGGTCTTTGTCTCTGGCGATTGCCGCCTTTAACCCTCAAATAACCTGCACGGTTATGGACCTGCCAATGGTTTGCGAGATTGCTCGCCAGCACATTGAGAGCTATGGCTTACCAAACCGGGTTCACACCCTTAGTCGAGATATGTTCCGAGAGTCCTGGCCTAGCAAGCCTGACGCTATTTTGTTTGGTAACGTTTTTCATGATTGGGATATTGAGAGTTGCCGAGTTCTGGCGCAGCAGGCTTTTAATGTGCTAAAACCCGGCGGCAAGATATTGCTGCATGAAATGCCCCTGGCAGAGACCCGAGATGGCCCCCTCACGGTGGCCTGTCTGTCGGCCATTCTACTCATGTATGAAAAGGGTAAGCAATATACCCTGCGAGAGTTAGAAAACCTGTTATCGTCAGTAGGGTTCGTGGACTTTCAATCGACGCCGACCCATGTTTACTATCATTTAATTTCGGCAACTAAACCATCCGCCAACCCATAGCGAGTAACCAGGCTCGAAGCAGATCGACTATCTGCTTTCACTAAATCTGAGGGGTGCATTCTGAGAGGTGAATGATGACTGAGCTGGCTGACTATCAGATTACAGACAAACTTTATGAAAGTCGCAACTCGCTAGTTTACCGGGCGACGCTACCCCCCGACTGGCCCTCTGTGATTGTCAAAATTCTCAAGGAAGACTACCCTACCCCCGCAGAGCTGACTCGATACCAGCAGGAATATGAAATCATGCGATCGCTTAACTCAGAAGGCGTCGTTAAAGCATATGACCTGCAAAGATATGACAACACGCTAGCAATTGTTCTAGAAG
>JBCBZL010000018.1:0-29532 GCA_039815385.1 Cyanobacteria bacterium P01_A01_bin.114 | reverse complement strand
TGACACCGATCCTGTGTGTGTGGTGCGTACTTGCGTGGCCGCAGGTCGATATCGCTAAGGCGAGGGCTACGCTGTCAAGCGTCCTCCGTCAACGCCTTCGCGATGTTTCCAGGCTGCAGACAGATATCGGCAAGATCCAGAAGCACCAAGAGCTCGTGTGGATGGCTTGGGGACAAAAAGTGAGAGTCGAAACGCCCTTCCGACGGCTGAGCGTCTCCCCCGGTTCGTCTCCCGCTTTCCTCGACTGCCCTTGCCCTCTGGTTATTGCCATGTTTTCTTCGCTCACCTTGGCATGTCGCCCTAACTTGATCAGTGATTGTGGTCATGTAATTTGTTCTGTCGTCACCCGACGGCCTGGTGCTTCTCAGTGTGGGTCACCGTGACTTGGCTTTTTTCTTCGGTGTTTGTCGCTGTTGTTGACGCTGTTGGTGTCATGGTCGTCGTTGCCTCGAAAACGCACCCTTCGACCAGGAGGAGCAGTTCGAACACCTCGGTAAGGTGGCCAGGATGCCGGCAGCGTACGACGCGTTCCTGCGAGAGGTGTCGAGACAACGCCGCTTCCACCAGGTAAGCGGCCGGAGTGAGCTCGCCACGCACGCCGGAATTCGCGATCCCTTTTACTTGCGGCTTTTGTTGATCTGTGCTGTACTCCACGGCGTTTTGTGGGCCGTGGACTGCGATGTGAAGCAAGGAATGGATTACGGCCATGGCACACTACGACGGCGTCGACATGGCATCGACGTTGACTACGCTCTTCGCCCTGCCGCTTTCTTGAATTCTGCGCTGCCGCACCCGCTTACAGAACTTCGAGGCAAAGGCATCCGAGTTCTGCAGGTCCATGGACGCTCTACGATCGGCTGAGATCGCCTCAAGAGAGGCTTTCCTGCAGACGCACCTAGGAAATCTGCCGCCAGTATTTGTCGAGGTGCGCTTCTGGCAGATTCTGTTATGTTTCGGTTGAAGGTGCAGGGGTGAAGACGCTCAGGACAAGACACCCGTGTTAAGTTTGCCCGTGTTGAGTTTGAGTTTTGTCATCGTTGTGTGCTTGCCATTGGCTTACACTCTGCTCTCCGCATCTTGTGCTGCATCTCTTTGGCCCTTTGTGGCTCTTGCTTGCTCTTGCCCACTTCTTGCAGGATGGTGTGCGTAGAAGTATTGTCGCCGGGCTTGCACCGACCTGCCGCAATCGTTGACCCGTCTTCGTCTGTGCGTAACACTGTGTTCGTATTGAATCTTGTCTTAATATGAACAAGGTTTCCGACCCTCGCCAACATTATCTTTACCAAGTTGATAAACGATACCGCGCGCTCCAACCCTGACAGAAATTGCCATCTTACGGCGTGATTTCGAACGTGTCCTTTTTGCCCCCAGATGGCTCCGGGTCTTCGCAATATGCCGCCAGTCTTTCACCCCGTCGTCATAACGCCGCTGAGACGTGGGGAACTCCCGGAAGTTTATCCCGCAGCTGCTGCTGAGGAAGAAGAACCGGCGAGCGGAGATGCTTGTCCTGAGGGAAGCGCAGGGGATGGCGAAGACGTTGGAGAGGCTGACGTCGGCACGAAGGGGGAAGGAGAAGCAACTGCCGCGGAAGCAGCAGCAGAAGTAGAACAAGGAAAGTCCGGTGTGACGGCGGCGACGCAGACTGGTGGCGAGGAGTCTGTGCCCGTGTACGTGGCTTCGTCCGCTACTCAGACAGCGCCGGGAGCAGCAGCGGAACGATGCACGGTCTCGACGCAAACCTCGAAGCTACCCGAGGCGGCCCAAGAGGTTTCGCGAACCGACGCAACTGACGGCGGCAATAGCGACGGCGGTGGCGGTGGTGGTGATGGAGGAGGCAGCGATGATGGTCGCGGAGTTGTTAGTGAAGATGGTGGTAATCAATGTCACTGTTGGGGGTTAGCTCTTGTCGGGCGGCTGAACCGTAAAGTATCAGACCTTTGAGCCGGTTTTTATAGTGTTGCGTCAGAATCTGTTTACAACTTTTCAAAATGTCTTCAGGTTGAAGCATCGCTATTTTCCAGCTTGAGGGATTGATTTACGCTCTTGAGGCTTACCTGCAACTTAATTCTACGGTGCTAAGACGAGGGCAGATACTTGACTAATGCCTTCATAGCTTGTCCGGGTTGAAGTTGGATGGGGCGATCGGTAGGCAGAAACTGAGTCCATTCAAAGACTTCGGCAAATCGGTGCTGATGAATGAGGTGAATGATGGTGTTGACGGCACTGGGAGAACCAATCACGAGGATTTTGACGGGTTCGCGATCGGGTTTGGCGGTTGAGTAAAGCTGAAGTTGAGCTTCAGGCATGACTTCAGGAGAAAACGTAGACTCTGAAACTGTCACAAAGGCTTTAGTCTTCATAAATTAAGTCCTTAAGTGAATAAGAATCAGGACTGCCTCTAAAACAGGCACAGTCCAAATGGTCTTAATCACAATATCACAGTCCAATTGGACTGTATACGAATTGCTTTGCCTTTGTCAGGATCTAAGGCTATGGGCAGAGCGGGTAAAGTGCTGAAGACAGTTATGGAAAATCGCGGCATTAGCCAGGGGAAGCTGGCGGCTGTGATGGGCATTGGTGCATCTAATGTGTATCGCTGGGCGAATGAAGTGAGAGACCCCAGCTCAGAGACGGTCATTAGCCTCATTAAAGCGCTCAGGCAAATTGATGTTGAGGCAGCTGAGCAGTTTATTCAGCTTTATCTGAAGGATTTGTGATGATGCGCGATCGCACCCTATTATCGGCACTGGTCTATCACAAGGTGATGAATGAATATCGCTCTTTCAACGATTCTAGGAGCGATAGATTAACTGGAGAATGGTTCAAAGCTGAAGCAAGCCTTCTAAACTATATTAGCCAGCTAGAATAGCGGTGCTGAAACGATCCAGCTCAAGCAGACTGAAACTGGCCTTGCAAATAAACCAAATGAACCAAGAGCAGATAATAGAGCGTTTCTCAAATCTCAACGTTGGTCGCAGCAGCGGACAACGAGCGCCACACAAACCGCTCCTGCTTTTAGTTGTGATCGCAAAGTTTCAGGAAGGCAAAACAATTCTCTCTTTTGACGAAATCGAAGAAGCGCTATCACCGCTTTTAGCCACCTATGCACCACCTGTCAAAAAGCCTGATCCAAAACTACCCTATTGGCACTTGCAGTCAGATCAGCTTTGGGAAATTGAGGGAGCCGAGGCCCTACCGCGTCAGATGGGCGGCTTTCCCAAAATGGCTGGGTTGCGAAGATCATCAGCTCGCTTGCCAGAAAGCGTCATTCAGTGCTTGCGATCAGATCCAGCCTTGATTGAGAAGATAGTCAAGATTCTCCTTTTTGAGCACTTCCCAGAATCACTCCACGAAGACATTTTAGCTACCGTAGGTCTCTCATTCTCCTCAGGTTTCAATAGTAAAGAAGCCGAAGGGACCTACACGACAACAAAAAAACGAGATCCTAAGTTTCGCGAAAACGTTCTGCGCGCCTACGAACATCAGTGCGCCTTGACAGGATTCCGAGCCGCTTTGGCAGGCAACTTTTTTGCCTGTGAAGCCGCTCACGTGCAATGGCACGCCTTTGATGGCCCTGACTCTGTTGATAACGGCCTCTGCCTGGAACCAACAATGCATAAACTCTTCGATGCAGGTGCCTGGTCACTCAGTGATGACCGCAGAGTCTTAGTCTCAGCCAACTTTACAGGCAGCGATTTCGCTATACAAAGATTGAGAACGCTGCACGGCCAAAGCATTCGTTCGCCGCTGGCAGGTCACCCTGAAGTTTCTCCAGAGTACATCCGCTGGCACCGAGAGCGTCAACTAGGTGGCGTATTTCGGGAGCCAGCACTGCCGTTGTAATAAGCTAACCAATCTACAATCAAGTAAGAGGCAAGGGTAGCTATTTCCAATCACCTATATCTGCTTTGCTGTAGAATTTTCCGTGATATTGCATGAGTGCAGAGACTTCATCGTTCAACGGTTGACTAGAGCCTATCTGCTTGACTAAAGCCCATCGCCCCGGAAACCATCGACTTACAATTATGCGACTGAGGCTTTCGCAATATTCTAAATCCTGTAATAACTCAAACAGATCTTCATCCAAATAGGCATATTTGATAGCGCGTTTGACTTCAGCAAATGTTTTGAGCTTAATTTTTGAAGAAAGGATTTTCTCAAACTTTGGATTGGGCCAGAGATGCCAAAATTTCCCACTTTTCATATGAAAGAAGGGTTTTGAGATATCGGGATTATGGGTAGGCGAGCCCAGGTAAACCCAGTATTTCAAAAACGTTTGAATCAGCGCAGATGTTAAAAATATTTTGTTTTCGCTAATGCTCTTTTTCTGAATATGCTCAATAACAGAGAGTAGCAAAATAGGTTTATGGGGAGCTATCCCATGTGCCCGATCGACTCTGACCCTCTGAAACTTTTTGCTGTAGTATCCTAATGCGTCTAGTCTCTTTAAGTCACCCTGCATCTCTCTAAAAGGGATTCAACGACCGAGTAAATCTTTTAGCTCATAAGCCACTGAATCCCCTTGAGCTTCGACAAATTCGTTTTTGAGGATCAAGAGAATTTGCTCTGAATAGTCAACCGTGCCTTTGAGTTTCTCTTCTAAAACTTCTAAGCCACCATTGGCATATTCCTGGAAAATCGTCACCCGGCCATAGTCACAATCATCTGTCTCAGCCAGGATTTGAGGCTCCAGGGTCTCAACAACCGCGACCATGCTGATCAATGCCTCATTCTTAAATTGATCTTGGGGTACTGCGTCAGGATCATAACGAGACTGCTTACTGATTGGAAGACGTTTCCCATATTTGAGACCTATTGCAGCCGCAAAAGTCATCACATCTGCATAGGTCTGAAACGGTCCGGTACTCATGTCCGATGCTCGCAAGGCTTTCACTAAATCCGCCTTTTTAACATCGATCTGAACCCGCGCTAGCGCCATAGTGTTAGTACTCTACAAAGCTTAAAACTAAAATTCACGACGACAAAAGTTGATCGAGATTTAACGCATCTGGGCCATCATTGCCTGCTGAAAACTCCGAACGCAGCAACAGTAAAATCTGCTCTGAGTAATCGACAACGCCCTGGAGTTTCTGTTGCAAAATCTCCAGGCCTCCATTGGCATATTCCTGAAAAATCATGACTCGCCCATAGTCACAATCATCTGTCTCAGATAGAATTCTGGGCTCAAGCGTATCAACAACCGCAACCATCCCAATCAGGATCTCATTCTTAAACTGATCCTGAGGAACCGGATCAGGATCAACACGGGAGAACTTTCCAAGGGGGACACGTTTGCCGTATTTGATGCCAACTGCAGCGGCGAAAGCCATCACATCTGCATAGGTCTGAAACGGCCCCGGACTGGCGTCTGACGCTCTCAGCGATTTAACAAAGTCGGCTTTTTCACGATCAATTTGCACCCTTGCTAAAGCCATCACTCATTCCCCCGGCGGTTTCATTGCCCTTTCCAACCTAACGCTTGACCTCAATCACCTCAGTATATTCAAACTTGCTGGTGCTGGGGCGGACTAGCGGATAGGCTTTGCCATTGATGTCTATCGTATCGGGTTCGCAGTCTGGTTTGACTGAGTTGTAGAGCAGCACGTATTCTCTGCCAACGCGCTCGGTCATTTCTTCGGAAACCTCGCCGCGCCACTGGGTCTTCGTCGCCATCACAATCAGCTGATCTGCCAGCGCCGGGATCAGCTTCGCCACCTGCCGCCGATAAATTTCATCCAGGCTGCCAAAGGGCGAGTCCATCACGACGGGGAAGGTGCTGCTGTCTGGCCCCATCACCAGCCCCTCGGCGCTCCACTGCCGTACTTTCTCAATGACGCCGCCAATAAAGGCCAGGCTGAGGATCTGGTTTTCACCGGTTGAGGCCCCCACCAGCGTATCTCGCTTGCCGACGCTCTCGACCAGGCTCAGCTCGTAACGCTCGCTCAGCCGAGGCAAATACGCCTTAAACGAAATCTGGCCATAGAGTTCCTGGATTTTTTCTGCCAGCTCCTGCCGGAAGCGCTCGTCCTGGTTAGCTTTGAGCTGCTTGAGCCGATCAATCGCCTCCTGGGCAGCTTCAATGCGCTGCTGGGCCAGCTTCTGGCGCGACTGGTTGAGCTTGCGATCTTTAATCTGCTTCCTTAGCTGCTGCGCCTCCAGCTTGTAGCGACCAATCTTTTCCTCATTGGCCCCCTTCTCCAGGGTCAGGCTTTGGATACTGTCATCCGTTTCATCCAGCCGCTGCTGTAGCAGGCGAATATCTTCGCGGGGGCTCTGTCGCAGCTGATCGCGAATGTCTTCCAGGTCATCCTCCACTTTGGCCAGCGTCTGCCGATAGCGACCGATATTGGCCTGCTCGCGATCGACCACCTGCCAAAAGTCCTCTCGCTGTCGGGCCAGCTCATTCACCTGGGCTTCAATTCGGTAGGTGGCGGCTTCCACATCGGCCAGCCCTGACTTTTGCAACCAGGCAGTCACCGCCTTTCGGTTGGGCGAGCCTTCGTGCAGCTCCGCCCCGCAGATGCAGCGCTCCCGGTTTAGCAGCTCCTGCACAAAGGTTTGCTTGATGTCGGCGGGCAGCTCGCCTTTATCTTCGCGGTCTTTGACGATGGCGCGAAATTTTTCTTCAATGGCCGGTAAAAAGACGGTATAGCCACTGTTGGAGATGGCTCGCTTGAGCACCTTTTTGGCCTCCTGCATGCGATCGCGCAATTCTGTCACCTGCCCCTCCAGCAGCTCTCGACGCTGCTGCTGCTCCTGCACCTCGGTGAGATCCAGCAGCTTCTGGCTGTATTCCTGTCGCAGGGTGGCCTGATTGGTCAGCTCCTGGTCGATTTCAAGCTGGCGATCTTGCAGGTAGGTGGCTTCCTTTTCCGCCTCGCGCTTCTGGGCGAGCAGGCTTTTGGTTTCTGCATCGCCAATGCCGTCTAGCTCATCTTCTAAAGTTTTGCGGGCATTGGTCAGGTGCTTGATGGCGTTGTCAATTACCTTCACGCCCAGCAGCTTCTGGGTGGCCTCGGCAATTTCAGAGCGGTTGCCAGAGCGCACAATCTGCTCAATCCGCTCACCGTCGAAGAAAAAGTACTTGTGCAAACTGGTCGGCAAAATCCGCCCAATCACATCCTCTGGCTGCTGTGAACCGGGCAGCGTAGACCAGCGCCCGTCATCGCCGACAAACTGCATAAACAGCTCGCTGCTGGTCTGCTCGACCGACTCGCCCTGGCGATAAGCCCGACAGCTGCGCTTGATGCGATACTGCTTGCTGTCATGCTCAAAGGCAACTTCCACGAAGCACTCAATCGGCTGCTTTTTCTTCGCCTCGGCCAGCGCCCGACGATTGACCAGATTTTCCGGCGAGGCCAGTGCCGCTGTAAATTTCTCATACAGCGCCCAGGTAAACGCATTCAGCACGGCGGTCTTCCCCGACCCATTATTGCCGTGGATCACCGTAATATTGCGCGCATCCCCCTTCGCAAAGGTGAGCTGATGCTCCCCGTAAAATGGTCTGAAGTTAAACAGCTTCAGCGACAGTAGCTTCATTGCACCACTTCTTTCACTATTTTCAAAATAGCGTCATTAACCAGGCCGCGATCGCTGCGATCTAACCGTTCTTGCTCCAGCTTGAGAACCTGTACCATGATGGCCTGCACCTGGGGCGGGGCGGTGGTGAGGGGGGCCATGACGTTGGTGGGTTTTGAGGGGGTTGGCATGGGTGAAAGGCGAAAGGCGAAGGGCGAAAGGAGGAGTAGCCGGTGGGAGATAACAGGGTACGAAGGACGGGGGAACGGGTTAGAAGGACATTGGTGAGCGATCAAGATCCAGGAGAATCAAAGGTCATAGGCGGTAGGAGTGACAGACGTGGAAAATGTCAGAGAAAAGACGCAAATACTTGTATGGCAGTCTAGTACAGAACACACTACATACAACCAGCCACTCCCCCCTTTAACCTTTCGCCTTTCGCCTTTCGCCTTTCGTCTTTCCCCCTAACTCAACCAGCCCACTCCATCTTCAAACCAATACCCTTTAATATCACAAATCCAACAAATCATACTGCTTCTGAATATCTAGCAGCTTCAGCCGGGCTTCGCCTGCGTTGTCGGCGAGCTGGGCAAATTCGACAAAGCGCTGCAGTTCGCGGCGGAGCAGGTTGCGTTCGGTGTTGTTGTGCTTGCGGCCAAAGTCGGGGGGCATCACCATCATGTCGAACAGGGTGGCGCGGTCTTTGCCGGGGGCGGGTCTGAGGATGCGGCCCCGACGCTGAATGAACTGGCGGGGATTGCTGCTGCTGGCGAGGATGACGGCGGTTTGGGTAGCGGGGATATCGACGCCTTCGTCCAGGCAGCGGATCGCGACCAGCCCCTGTAGCTCGCCCGTGGCGAACTGGTGCTGGAGGTCTTCGCGTTCGCTCAGAGGGGTATCGGCGGTGTAGGTATTCACCCGGTAGCCCAGCTCGTGGCCAAGCAACTGGGTAACAGCGCTGAGCTGGTGTCGGCTTTCGGCAGAGGTGTCTTGTTCAACCGAGCCGTCACCGCAGTAGAACAGGGTATGTCTGGTGTGCATGCGATCGCGCATTAGCTGCCGCAGGGCGTCTAACTTATTCGTTGCCGAGCTGACCAACTTGGCTCGCTGGGTCAGCAGCGCCTGCAAGATTTGATTTGATTCCATATCGTCATCGTTTGAAGCGGCGGCACCAATTTTTCGGGTTAGCTTGGCGTACCGTTCGGCTTCAGCTTCGGTCAGCTCTACCAAAATCGGATGGTACAGGTAGTGAACCAGTGCCCCCCGGTCGATGGCATCGCGCAGCGTAAATTCGGGCTGCAGCACTGGGCCAAAGTAGCTGTAGATGGCCGCCGTGCCAGTTTCATCAAAAGAGCGCTCTGGCGTAGCCGAGAGGGCCAGACGCAGGCCCACGGTTTGCGGCAGGCTCTCAGACAGCCTCTGCGCGCCTAAATTATGGGCTTCATCCCCAATGATCAGCGTCTTCGTCGGGAAATAGGCCAGCTGCGACTGCAGCCCCTGTCCTGTCAGAGTGGCATTGGTGGTGATGACGCTTACAAAGGGTTGAGTCCCTGCGCTAACGTTGTATAGCTGAGACGACAGCTCGCTCTGCCAACGGCGAATATTCTCAAACGCCAGGATTGGCCTCAGCCCAAACTTCTCACATTCTTTCGCCCACTGGCTCACCAAGTGTCGATAGGGGCAGATAATAACCACCGCCTTTAGCTGGATTTTCTGGTAGAGCTGAGTTGCGATCGCGAGTGCCGTAATCGTCTTACCACTGCCCGTCGCCATCTTCAGCGTGCCACGCCCGTTGTTTTTAAACCAGTTCTCTACTGCCCGCTGCTGATAGTCTCGCAGGACCAGCCCCTCTGGTAGGCTCGGCCACAAATCAGCAGGCTCCGCAATTGTCTCCCAGCCAATACTTTTCTCCTCTTCGCTGGCTTTATTCTCTCTTTCTTTTGCTGTCTGCTCTCTTTTTTTCGCTTTTTTCTCTCTTCTCTCTTTTCTCTCTCCCCTAGCTCCTTTCCACCCTTCGCATTTCTCTCCTGTTCGCCCCGCTAGAGATGATTCCCCACTCGGACTAAACCGCAATAGCGATCGCTTGGCCGCTTCTGGAAAAGCCATGACATCAACGCTGTCAGTTTGATTGCACCAGAGCCGTTCAAAATTCTTCGCCTTTTGCACAGCAAGCTCGCAGACGCCCACATCCCAGGAGGTGTAAACGTCTAAGCATTCAAAATTGTCTACCAAAGCAGTTTCACTCTCGTTGGCAGAGCCCATAAACGCAACCACATGGCCTGCCGCATCCCGAAAAACTCCCAGCTTCTCGTGATAGAGGCCCTGAGACTTACGGATTTTAGCAGGCACAGCAATTTTGATTTCTAGCAATCCTTTTTCTAACAGCCAGGCTAGGCAGGCTAAGCGATCGCAAACGACCTGACTCAGCTCAGTTTCTAAACTGCGGGTCAGCGCCTCCCCGATTACCGCCTCCCGCTGGCGAAGTCCCTGCTCAATGGCCGCCACATCCTCAGTCGATAGACACGGCGAGGCTACCAAGCGCATTCGTCCCCCTGAGCGAATAAAGGCCGTTAGCCCATTCGCCACTGCTGCCATTGAGGTACTGGAAAAGAAGCCCACCGCGCGATCATAGCCGGTTGAGCGTTCCAGACAGGGAATATAGAAATCCTGAATGAGGTGATTGCGATCGCTCCGGTACTCAGCCTGTAGTCGCAAGTCTTTTAAGCTTAAAGTAATCATCCGCCCTCTCTAACCCTTTGCATAGAGCAGCGATACTCGCATAATCAAACTATAGCGATTTGCAGGCAAAAAGGTCACCAGAACGGAGGGGAACGCGCCCGTCTTGTGAGCTTGAGATCTTTATCTTGAGATCTTTATTGTGCATCCAATGCCAGGAGGCGGACTTGAACCGCCGACACGAGGATTTTCAGTCCTCTGCTCTACCGACTGAGCTATCCCGGCTTGCTGTGCTATCTTTACTTAGCCTAAATACGTTAACAAAAGACCGTAACCCTTAGCAAGGTAAATTTTGCAGGTTTTTGACAGGGAGATTGAAGACGCGGAGATGGGCGACACGGGGACACGGAGGGATTATCTAAATGTTATCTCCGTGTCGCCCGTCTGACTGAGCGCTCACGCCGAAGCCTATCGCCGCGTCAGCCCAAACCGTAACTACTCAATTTCGCGAAGGCGCGCTACCTTGAGCGAAAACTGGCCTGCGCCCTGCCCCGCGTAAGAGCGAACCCGCACCGTGTACTTGCCAGCGGTGGTAATGCGCGCAAACAGCAGCGAGTTGGTACTGCCATCCGGGCCGTCATCATTTTCACTGACGGTAATCCCTTCAGAGTCCATCAGGCTGACCAGCGTATCAAACTCGTCAGACAGCACATCAATCGTAATTTGATCACCTGCCTGTAATTCCACCGTGTAGTCCCGCGCAAAGCCGCCAAACCCGGTTGGAATATCCTCAGGGGATAGGGAGTCTGACATCTCCTCACCGCTAGAAATCGAAATCGGGTTGTACAACTGAGCCTCAGCTCGAGCAGCTGACAGCCCTAGCGTTGCCAAAACAGCTGGGACTAACAGGGCGCGCCGCAGCGCGGTTTTCGTGTATTTCATGGTAAAACTCAAACGGTTGCAAGAAAGAAAACGCCAATAGCTGGTGTCATTATGCCCTACCTAAACCGGTAGATCGGGAAATCCTTAGCAGTCTTAAAGGTTTTTACCCGATTTACTCATCAGGGCTAGATACAGCACCTATGCGTGTTCTACCAAGTTGTAACCTAGGATTTCTGATAGTAGCTTAAGAATATGCCCCAGCCCCAGCTTTCTACTCGTCAAACGGCAACGCTTGCCCGTCTGCGTCAGATCAGTCGTTTGCTCGACAATGCAGTCCCGATTCCGGGGGTGGGATATCGGGTTGGGCTAGACCCGCTGATCGGCCTGATACCGGGGGGCGGTGATCTGATCACCGGCATAATTTCGGTCTATATCGTGATAGAAGCTGCCCGCTTTGGGGTACCCGCGACGACGCTGGGTCGCATGGGGTTCAACATTTTGATGGATGTGCTGTCTGGGACTATCCCGGTGGTGGGCGACTTTTTTGATATCGCGTGGAAGGCCAACGCCCAGAATATGGCCTTGCTGGAGCGCTATGTCATGGATCCCGTACCCAGCGGCATCGCCGATCGCATCTTTGCCGTCGTCCTGATTGCCGTTTTGTTAGCGATCGTGGTGGCCGTGGCGGGGTTTTCGGTGTGGATCGTCAGCTGGTTTTTACGGATAGCCGGTCGATGAGAGACGCGATCAATCGCGTCTGCTCCCATTCGCGTCTGTCCCCATTTACGTCTGCTCCTGCTGGCAATAAATCGCGCTTGTACGAGCCAAAGTTATAATAATCCGACTGTCAAAAAGCGACCCAACTACATGAATGCTGAGACAAACCCTGTCACCCATTTTGTGGCTGATATTACGGCGGATGGTGCAGAGGCGTCCCTAGCGTTTGATATCCCGGATCCTGAAGACAAATCGATCTCAGATTTTGACTTTCATCAGCAGGTTGAGGTGGCCTGGCAGGTGTGCGATCGCTTCGACTTACAAACCGATATTTGGCGCGGGCGAATTTTGAGGGCGGTTCGCGATCGCGAAAAAGTCGGCGGTGATAGTCGGGGTACCGGGTTTCTCAACTGGCTCAAAGACCGCGAAATTAGTAAAAGTCAGGCCTATGCGCTGATCGACCTGGGCAACAGCGCCGACGCCCTGTTGCAAGACGGCCTGCTTGAAGACAAAGACGTCAATCAGTTCAGCAAGCGCGCCTTTCTCGAAACCGCCCAGGCCTCGCCCGAGGTGCAGCAAATGGTCTCTGAGGCAGCCCGACGCGGCGAACACATTACCCGCAAAGAGGTCAAGCAGCTCTCTGATGAATGGACCGCCATGTCGTCTGACCTGGTGCCCGAGCCCGTTCGCGCCAAAGCAGCGAATAACACCATCCCGACTCGATATATTGCCCCCATGGTCAAGGAGATGCAAAAGCTGCCCCCCAGCCATCAGCAAACCCTTAAAACCGAGGTAGCGCTGAACCCCGACGTAGATACCCTTAAGCAAGTCACCTCAGAAGCCCGCTACTTATCTAAGTACATCGCCGCCGCCAGTCAGGTGCAAACCGTTGATCCTGACGTGGTCAATCTGGAACTGGCCCTCGACGAAGCCCTGCGGGTTGGCTGCCTCAACTCGACCGCCGACCTGGTCAACCAGGCCACCCTGCTGGAGCAGGCTGCCACCAAACTTTATACCGCCTGGAAGCGGCTCAACAGCCTATCTGATCGGGTCTATGTAGACAGTGGAGAAAGTACGCCCCATTTGCGATCGCTGCTCAGTGCCCTCGCCCCCCTCACCAATGAACTGATTGAGATTCAGCTAGGAGACCCCAACAGCCCAGCCTCGCGCACTATTCGGCTCAAGATTATGCCAGATAGTTTGGATAGCGGACCAGATGAAACATTTTAGACACGGGGAATTTATCGCAGATTGTACGAACGTGATATATCGCGTCCCTACTGTCCTTTGACCCCCGTTGCCGCGATTCCCTCAATAAATTGCCGCTGCCCAATCAAAAATAAGACGACGACCGGTATCGTCGCAATCACCACCGCCGCCATCAGCAGCGGCCAATTGTTGGTGAACTGCTCTTGAAATGAAGCCAGGGCCAGCTGCACGGTTTGCAGCTCGGGTCGGGTCGTAAACATCAGCGGCTTAAACAGGTCATTCCACTCACCGATAAAGGTAAACAAAAACAGCGTTGTTAGGGCTGGGCGGGCCAGCGGCAGCATCACGTACCAAAGGATCTGCAAACGATTAGCCCCGTCCAGGGCCGCAGCCTCTTCCAGGGAAGGGGGAATGGTGAGAAAATACTGGCGTAGCAGAAAAATGCCAAAGCCATTAGCCGCCGTCGGCAAAATCAGCGCGCCATAGCTATTGAGTAAGTGTCCTGCCTTGAGCACCCAAAAGATCGGCACCACCAGCAGCTGAAAGGGAATCACCAGGGTCGCCAAGATCCAGAGCAAGATGAGCTGTCGCCCCCGAAATTGAAATCGAGCCAGAGCATAGCCCGCCAGCGCGGACGTCGTGATTTGGAAGGCGCTGACCCCCAGCGCTACACCAATAGAGTTTGCAAAGGCTCGCAAAAAGTGACCCTGCTGCCAGGCCAGTTGAAAGTTAGCCAGCGTCAGGGCGCGTGGATCGGCCGAGTTTAAGGGCGAGGTTGAAGGGGCCGCTGGGGCAAAGGCCATCAGCACCACAACCACCAGCGGGCATAGCACAACAGCAGCCCCCACCAGTAGCAATAGCAAATTTAGCCACCGCCAAACCCTCGCCCCAGGGCCAAAACTTGGAATCATCACCCCAGCCAATCTGTCATATAGAAATTACCAATACTATGGGTTGAGAAGCGGTTAAGTTTCCTATGAATAAACACTCAGGGAGACTTTCTCAGCCTTCCGACTCATACACCCAGGTCTGAAAAAGTGTAAAGTGTGCTATTAAGGATCGACCTCGAAAAGTTTTTCATCATGGCATGATGACCTTTCTGGGGTTGATAATTGGATTATCGTAACGCAGTGATAGGTAGTACAGATATGGCGCAGCTTGAGGCCAGCCCAACCATTGACTTCCATAGTGAAATATATAAGGACGCCTACAGCCGCATTAATGCGATTGTGATTGAGGGCGAGCTTGAGGCCAATTCAAACTACCAGCAATTGGCAGAACGCATGCCCGCTTACAAGGACGAGCTGATTAAGCTAGCTCGGATGGAAAAGCGACACATGAAGGGGTTCCAAGCCTGCGGCAAAAATCTGAGCGTAACGCCAGACATGGAGTTTGCTAAGGCGTTTTTTGCCCAATTGCATGAAAATTTTCAGGTCGCCTGGCAAGAAGGTCGAATTGTGACCTGTCTGCTGATCCAGTCCTTGATTATTGAAACATTTGCCATTTCTGCTTACAACATCTACATCCCCGTGGCAGATGACTTTGCTCGCAAGATCACCGAAGGTGTCGTCAAAGACGAGTACTTGCACCTCAACTTTGGCGAAGAGTGGCTTAAGGCTAATTTTGAGGATGCCAAGGCAGAGCTCGAAGAGGCTAACCGCCAAAACCTGCCCCTGGTTTGGAAAATGCTGAATCAGGTTGAAACCGACGCAGCTGAGCTAGGCATGGAAAAAGAAGCGCTAGTCGAAGATTTTATGATCACCTATGGTGAAGCCCTTGCCAATATTGGCTTTACTAGCCGTGAAGTGATGCGGCTGTCAGCCCAGGGGTTAGCAATGGCCTAGCTGCGATCTGGTTATTTGCCAGGCTATAAGTCACAAACTTTTCTGGGGGATGCGTTGTCTATCTCCCAGACGTTACGCATGAGTTTGCGCTTAAGTCTATCGTCTGTCTGACAATCCGGTGTAAAGTTTTGCTGTGCGCCGCTTTTAGATCGCACTCAGTGGCTCGGCTCTATCCTTCCGGAGTATCCGACTCATTCATTAGTGCGATCGCTTAATCAGCGCACCTCATTTGTCATATTTTAAGCAGCCCCGAATGTTTGGTTTAATCGGTCACCTCACAAGCCTAGAACATGCCCGCTCTGTCGCTCACGATTTGGGATATCCCGAGTATGCAGAGCAAGATTTAGATTTTTGGTGTAGCGCTCCTCCGCAAATCGTAGACCATTTTAAGGTCACCAGCGCAACCGGCCAAACCATTGAGGGTAAGTACGTTGAGTCTTGCTTCTTGCCAGAGATGCTAGCCAATCGTCGCATTAAAGCAGCCACCCGCAAAATTCTCAACGCCATGGCCCATGCTCAAAAAAACGGGATTAACATCACGGCGCTGGGGGGGTTTTCTTCGATCATTTTTGAGAACTTTAAGCTTGACCAGATCCAGCGGGTTCGCAACATCGATCTCGATTTCAAACGATTTACCACGGGCAATACCCATACGGCTTACATCATTTGTCGCCAGGTTGAGCAGGCCGCGCCCAAACACGGCATCGATTTATCTCAGGCAACTGTGGCAGTTTGTGGGGCGACCGGTGATATCGGCAGTGCCGTTTGTCGCTGGCTCTCTCAACGCACAGGGGTCAAAGAGCTGCTGCTCATTGCCCGCAATCAAGAGCGTCTCCACAATCTGCAAGCAGAGCTAGGGTTTGGTAAGCCAATGTCTTTAGAAACAGCTCTGCCCCAGGCGGATATTGTAGTTTGGGTAGCAAGCATGCCCAAAGGAATCGAAGTGGATCCGGCAACCCTCAAACAGCCCTGTCTGATGATCGACGGCGGCTATCCCAAAAATCTAGATGCAAAGTTCAACTATCCCGGCATTCATGTTCTAAAGGGCGGCATTGTTGAGCACTCCCTCGATATTGACTGGCACATTATGAATATTGTGGCTATGGATGTGCCCGCCCGTCAGCTGTTTGCCTGCTTTGCAGAGTCAATGCTGCTTGAGTTTGAGAAGTGGCACACTAATTTCTCTTGGGGGCGCAATCAGATCACCTTAGATAAGATGGAGCTAATTGGCAAAGCCTCTGTAAAGCACGGTTTTCGACCGCTTTTAGCGTAATGGACTCACGGAGGCATACGCCGCAGTCAGCTGAAGGGGGACGCTTTACGCTACGCTGGATTCATTGCTGCGACGGACTTGAAAGGCTATGGCAACTACCGAGAGACGGCCAATTTTGCTTGACTTTGAGAAGCCGCTGGCTGAATTAGAGTCTCGCATTGTGCAAATTAGAGAATTGGCAGAAGACAACGATGTCGATGTATCTACTCAGATTCATCAGCTAGAGGCACGGGCGCAGCAGCTCCGTCAAGAGATTTTTACCAGCCTCTCCCCAGCTCAGCGCATTCAGGTGGCCCGTCATCCTCGTCGACCGAGTACCCTAGACTACATTCAGGCCGTCAGCGAAGAATGGGTTGAGCTCCACGGTGACCGGCGCTCAGGCAAAGACGATTTAGCTCTGGTCGGTGGGGTGGCCCGGTTTGAGGGACGCGCCGTCGTGATGTTGGGGCATCAAAAAGGGCGTGATACGAAAGACAATGTCGCTCGTAATTTTGGGATGGCCTCTCCCGGCGGCTATCGCAAAGCCATGCGGCTTATGGAGCACGCCAATCGTTTCATGATGCCGATTTTTACGTTTATTGACACACCTGGGGCCTGGGCAGGCTTAGAAGCTGAAGAAATGGGCCAGGGCGAGGCCATTGCCTACAATCTGCGGGAAATGTTTCGCTTAGACGTACCGATTATTTGCACCGTGATTGGGGAAGGTGGGTCGGGCGGCGCTCTGGGTATCGGGGTGGGTGACCGTCTGCTGATGTTTGAGCATTCGGTGTACACCGTGGCTAGCCCCGAGGCCTGTGCAGCTATTCTCTGGAAAGATGCGTCCCGTTCAGCCCAGGCGGCTGAAGCCTTAAAGATTACCGCCTGGGATTTGAAGAATCTGGGCATTCTCGATCAGCTGCTGCCGGAGCCTGTAGGCGGGGCCCATGCCAAACCCATTCAAGCGGCTGAGATTCTGCAAAAGGCACTGTCGCAAAATCTGACAGATCTCTCAAAAATGAGCGGCACGCAACGACGAACCGCCCGCTATGAAAAGTTTAGAAAAATCGGCGTATTTTCAGAAGCAGCCTGATATAGCTGTCTTTCTGCTCCAGCCCGTCTGCTGTCGGGCCAGCGTCAGGCACACCTGAGTTGCTCAGTCAGGGCTGATTTGGCTTTTTACCAACGCCTGATTGACTGCCATCTCCCTCAATCCCTGAAATTTTAATGAGAAAATAGGCCTTTTTATCTGAGAAATAGTCGATATTAATTAACTTTTGTTAACATTGGAAAGGCGAAATGCCTTTGCCTACGTTCTAGTTGCTCTGCGGACCCATTTGTATGACCCTTTCTGATTTCCGTCGCGTGCTCGTCACTGGTGCAAGCACCGGCATTGGAAAAGCAACTGCGATCGCATTTGCAAAAGCCGGGTTTGAGGTTGCCATCGTCAGTCGCTCTGAGCCTAAGCTATCTGCGCTAGCAGATGAGCTGACGGCGATCGGAGCCTCTGAGGTCGGTGTTTTCCCTATAGATTTGTCAATCCTGACCAAAGTCAAACCGGGCGTTGAGCAAATTATCGACACCTTTGGCCCCGTAGATGTCCTTGTCAACAATGCAGGGATGGGCTACACCGGCTCCCTGTCAGAGATGTCCTTAGAAGACTGGCAGCAAGTGATCAACCTAAACCTCACCAGTGTCTTTCAGTGCATTCAGGCAGTGTTACCCAGCATGCGAGCCCGCCCAACCGGACGCATCATCAATATTGCCTCTATTGCGGCGCGGCAGGCATTTCCCGATTGGGGTGCCTATGGCGTGAGCAAGGCAGCGCTATTGGCCCTGTCCCAGGCCGTCTCCGTCGAGGAAAAAAGCCACGGCATTCAGGTCACCACGATCTTGCCGGGAGCCGTCAATACGCCTCTATGGGACACAGAAACGGTACAGGCAGACTTTGATCGGTCGGGAATGCTCACCCCTGAAATGGTGGCCAAGAGCATTCTGCATACGGCTCTGCTGCCACCAGAGGCGGTGATTGAAGAGCTTACCCTGATGCCAAGCGGAGGGGCGCTGTGACACTTCAGTTGTGAAACTTCAGTTGTGACATGTCAGTAAGATAACCGGTCTGAATATGGCCGCAGTTTATCGTTCAGCTACACAAACATTTGGAAATTTCGAGAATACAGATTATGACCATCTCGACTAACGGTTCGACAGCCACTAATTCAGCCGGTTCTAAGCAAACGACGGAGGTTCGTCCAGATAGAACCACCACCTACAGTCAGGGTACTAAGCAGCCCCCGTCTGTAGACAACACCCAGCTGATGGATGCCGTTCGTACAACCCTGATTGAGCTGGGTGAAGACCCCGACCGTGAGGGGCTACTCAAGACCCCCAAGCGCGTAGCCGAAGCCATGCGCTTTTTGACCCAGGGCTACAATCAGTCGTTAGAAAAACTTGTCAACGGGGCCATCTTCGACGAAGGCCACAATGAAATGGTGCTAGTGCGCGACATCACCTTTTTTAGCCTGTGCGAACATCACATGCTGCCCTTTATGGGCCGGGCTCACGTCGCTTATATCCCAAATCAAAAGGTGGTGGGTTTGAGTAAACTAGCCCGCATCGTAGAAATGTATTCCCGTCGATTGCAGGTTCAAGAACGCCTCAATCGCCAGGTGGCTGAGGCCATCCAAGAAGTGCTAGAGCCCAAAGGGGTGGCCGTCGTGATGGAGGCCAGCCACATGTGCATGGCTATGCGCGGCGTCCAAAAGCCTGGCTCTTGGACGGTGACCAGCGCCATGCTTGGAGCTTTTCAAGAAGACCAAAAAACTCGCGAAGAGTTTCTGAGCCTGATTCGCCATCAGCCCGCGTTTTCAAATTATTAGGCATAGGGACGCTGTAGGGGGTGTCAAGTTTGACGCCCCCTAAGCCCTATAGAACGCGAAGAAAATCTACAGGCCAGCGCCGTTCGCCCCAAACGAAGCTAAAGTTGGGTTAGCCTGGATATTAAAAGCACCTATGACCTTAATTTCTATGACTCCTGATACTCTTTCAGCCACTGCTGGCAACAGCGACGATGCAGAGCTACAGTCTGGCCCCATCGAAATTATTGAGACTGTTATCGCTAGCCTAGATCAAGACGGCAGCGCAATGGTCAGCCATGACGAAGAAGATGGCTACCTCTGGAAGTTTGACTACGGCAGCGTTGATGTCTTTGTGCAGCTCACGGGCATCCGTGATGACGATACGCTCACGGTTTGGTCTCCTATCCTCAAGCTACCTGTGAAGGATGAATCTGGTTTGATGAAACACCTGCTTGAGATGAACTGTGGCGAAACCTTTGAAGCCTGCTTCGGGATTTCAAATCAAGAAGTGCTGATCTTGGCCAGCCGAGTTTTAGCCGACATCAACCCCGGTGAGATTTCTCGGATGATGACCGTGGTCGCAACCATTGCCGACGAAAATGATGAGGCACTCCAGCAAAAATATCCAGCCGCTTAAAGGTATCGCGGGCATCGCCTGTCTATAGGCTATGGGTGATGCATAGAGGCCTTCCAATTCGGCCTACCTGGCGATTGATTCCTGCTATAGAGGCGTCAGGGGCAACCCAGATGGCCATTGACCAGTGGCTACTAGCACAGCATCAGGCGGGCCAACAGCCTTCTATTTTGCGGTTTTATACCTGGTCTCCGATCGCAATTTCACTGGGCTATCATCAAAAGCGCTACCCCTCCCACTGGCAGACATTGACCTGGCAAGATCGGCCCGTTGATTTGGTTCGTAGACCCACGGGTGGGCGGGCCGTTTTACATCAGGGCGAGCTGACCTACGCAGTGATCACGTCCGGGCTGCACGGTCACCGGATGGACATCTATCGTCACCTCTGCATGTTCTTGATTTGCGGTTGGCAGTCCTTCGGGGTTACACTTGCCTTCGGAAATGCCGGACGAGGCTACATCCACAATCCCAATTGTTTTGGCACTGCAACAGCAGCTGATCTGGTCACCCCAGAGGGATATAAGCTAATTGGCAGCGCTCAGCTCTATCGCAATGGCTGCGTATTACAGCACGGCTCGATGCGCTTACAGCCAGACGAAAGTCTCTTCGAGCAAGTTTTTGAGGAAGCGTTACAGCCCCCTAGCCAATCCCCTCATCAATCTCTCCGTGTGAACAAAACAGCCCTCCTCACAGCCCTGGTGCACGCTGCTGAACAGTGCTTTGAGATGAAGCTAACCGTTAAACCCCTATCAAAATCAGAAATCCAGACGGCTTGTCAACAATATCCTATCAACAATATTTAGAACAAACGGTTGTGAAATATTAGCCAGAGAGATGAGAAACCCCAAGGGGATTGCCTAATATAAGCCAAGAGGAAACCCACGGTGACGTTTGCGCAAACCCACCGAGCACTCCCTTGCCCAAACACATAGCCAGTCTCCTTTTCGGGGGGTCTGGGGGAGTTCGGACCCCAGGCAGCTCTTCAAGCTAGAGGCAGAAGGGAGGGGGCGGGAGGGAAAGTCCCGCGCAGCGTGTTTCATACAAGGCCGATCTCCTCACCGATGAAAAGAGCGTAAGGAAATTTCTGGGAAAGAAGCTACCCGTTTTCCAGACCCCCACCCCCCAAATTCTGGGGGCTTGGTTTATTTAATTGCAAGCGCCTAACCCGAATTTCTCTCGTTGGGAATCAAGTTATCCATGGTTAGTCGAGTTGACACACACCCTCAATCAGCAGCCTTTGCGATCGCAGCCAGCTGCAGCCCAGGGGGGTAAGCACCATCTTCTTTGATTCGCTTGATGATCGCCTCAGAAATCGGAAAATTTAGCTTAGCCGCCAGTGCCCGCACAATATCCCCGCGATCGATCGTGCCTGCGACTGCATCAGCGGGGGTTAAAACCGTAATCTGGTTGAGCTCTGCGTCTTCTAAGCCCGTAATCACCTCAGTCAGGGGCGTCTCTTCACGCACAAACGGAATATCTAGGAGCGGTTTCACAATATCGAGCAACGTCTTGACCTCCCACTCACTGCGCTCTATCGCCCGCAGCGCATCCACAGAAACTAGCCCCCGATAGCGCCCCTCCGACGCTGCAAAATAAACCGGCAGTGGCCCCTCCTGCAAAAGATATAAATCAGCAAACTCTCTCAAACTCAGATGGGCATCGACCACCTTAAAATCACGCGCGCTAGCATCCACAGCCTTGAGATGCACCAGCGCATCTTGAAGATCAGAGACCCGGTTATAAGCCCCCGCATTGCGAACCGCAAACCAACCAATCAACGCAATCCACAACAGATCAAACTGCTGCAAATACAAGCCCGCAAATAGCCCGCTGCCAATCGCAATCCACCCCAGGGTTTGCCCCACTCGGGCAGCCCAGCGCACTCCCTGAATGCGGCTGCCGGTCAATTTCCAAACCGCTGCTTTGAGAATCTGACCACCATCCAAGGGTAGCCCTGGGATGAGGTTAAACAAAGCCAGCACCAAGTTGAGATTGGCAATCGCCCCCACCATAAACCCGGCCAGGGTCGGCAAAGGCAAAACCAGGTTAGCCAGCGTCAGGATGACAAATAGACTAATACTCACCGCTGGGCCTGCGATCGCAACCTGAAAGGCTTGCCCCGGCGTCTTAGATTCCTTATCGATCGAGGCAATTCCCCCGAACAAGAACAGCGTAATGGAGTTGACCTTAATCCCCTGCATGCGGGCCACCAGGCTATGGCCAAGCTCATGCAGCAGCACCGACCCAAACAGCAGCAGCGCCATTGAAAAACCCGCCCCCCAGGCGAGTGCCGTAGCGATCCCCTGATTTAACAAATCGCTGCCATAGAGAAACGTCATGAGCAGCAAGATAATAAACCAGGAAGTATCCACAAATAGCGGAATGCCGAACAGAGCCCCGACTCGCCAACCAGATTGCATATCGTTTTCCTAAATCGTTTTTCGAATCAGCAGAGTCAACTATCAAATCAAATTCCAAGCCATTTGCCTAGAATTCTTTCTATTTCTCTTTTTCTGTCTCTTTTCTCTATTTTAATGAGGCATCCGAGCGCAGGCCTGAGGGGATATCCGAAATCCTTAGAGCAGACCTGCGTTGGCAAGTCCAAGAATCATCCCGGCCCCAAGAATGTGGCCCAAGCTCATCGTAGCCAGCAGCTCCGGCAAGCCAAACCCTTCAAACACCAGGGGCAATGAAAACGGGAGGTCAGGCCCAACCCCCGGCTTCTTGATGGCATATTTACCAATAGAAATCACAAACAGATTGCAGACGATCATAATCAGAGCCACCTTGGGTGACCAAGAAACCGTATGACCCGTTGCGATCGCGAGTAAAAGTGCAGTATGCAAAGTAAAAATCTCCTAGCGTAAGGGGGTTGGGTATTAGGTATTAAACAAGCAATCACTCCGGATTATAAAAGAGCCCCCCGCCTGCCACCCCCGTCTGGTTTGATAGAGTTAACACTCCGTATTAAGTCTTGACAATGCGTATCAAAATCTGCGGTATTACTCGAGTTGATCAGGGGGTTGCGATCGCAAATTTAGGCGCAACCGCCCTTGGCTTTATCTGCGTGGGCCGGTCTCCTCGCTACGTCAGCCCCGATCAGATTCAACTGATGACCGCCGCCCTACCCAACTCTACAGACCGCTTTGGCGTGTTTGCTGACACAGACCTGGCAACCATTACAGACACCGTACGCATAGGGCAGCTCACCACGGCCCAACTGCATGGGCACGAATCTTTCGAGTTTTGTCAGCAGGTACGTCAGGCCCTGCCCAAGACCGAAATCATCAAAGCCCTGCGGCTGCGCACAGTTAACGATCTAGATCAGGTTCGCTGCTATGAGCCCTATGTAGATGCCCTGCTGCTCGACGCCTACCACCCTGACCAGCTAGGCGGCACGGGGCAAACTTTAGACTGGCCAACCCTGAAACAGTTTCAACCCAGACGCCCCTGGTTCCTAGCGGGGGGGCTCAGACCCGACAACATCCTTGAGGCCTTAGCTCAGCTCTCCCCCGACGGCATTGATCTATCCAGCGGCGTCGAGCGCGCGCCGGGTGATAAGGATTTGGAGAAGGTGGCAGAGCTGTTTGGGATACTGGATCAGAATGGGCGAAGGGGGAAAGGCGAAAGGCGAAGGGAAGACATCGTTGATGACGGATAGGTGACCTAATTAGAAATCGGCTGAGCTTCGCCCTTACCCTTTCACCTTTCCCCCTCCCTTCCTCGCCACCCAATACTTACTCATAAACGCCGTAAACACCTCAACAGCCTCGAACCCCGCCTCAGTCAGCCGATCGGTAATGCTATCGGTGGTGTAATGGCGGTAATAAGGCTCGTGGAACATGGTTGGGAAGTTTTCCATCATCGGGGCCAGCTCGGGTGCGTCCTCCAGCTGTATTGAGTCACAGATGATGAAGATACCCCCCGGCTGGGTCACCCGAAAGGCTTCGGTGATGACGTTTTGACGCGCTGCTGCTGGCAGCTCGTGAAACAGGAAGACGCTGGTGACTGCCTCGAAAAAATTGTCGAGGTATGGCAATGCTTCAGCATTGGCCTGAATGAGCTGCGGTAGCGTACCAGCAGTTTGCGAGAGGCTCTGATTGGCCTTACGCAGGTAAGCAGGCGAGAGATCAACGCCGTAGAGAGCAGCTTGGGGCAAGGTTTCTTGAATCATTTTGAGCGTTCGTCCGGTGCCGCAGGCGATGTCTAGCACTTTTAAGGGTTGAGGGCCGGCTTCACGGGGCGTTGGTATTGATTCGACATGGCTTTTGAGGGGCTTCAGCACCCGTCGCCGCATCGCATCGGCAGAGCCGTTGAATAAAAGCTCAACCTGCAAATCGTAGAGATTAGCCGAAAGATCGGTGAAATAGCCTCCGGTCTGGTGATGAAAATTTTGAACATAGTAGCTGGGATAGCCCTCGGTACTGATGTCTGTGGCAAAATCTTGATGCCGATTTTGGGTCGCCCGCTCCCAGATGTTGGGGATATCTAATACCACCATGGGGTAGTAGAGAAAGAAATCATCCCAAGGATTATCAAACAGGAGCTGCTTAGGATATATGCCATCCTCAGCATCTTGCCAGTCAGTTTCGATCAGATTATCTAGTCGCTGCTTAAATGTTTTGAGGATGTCACCGTCGATTCGCTTAGACGCTGTACGTTCAATCGGGTAGAAAAAGCGCATCACCCGAGAACTCAGTGTCTTATGGGCAAAGCCGAAGGTTTGCTTGCCCTGTTGAAACGTCTGATAGGCGATCTTAGTCAAGGTGTCAGGCATAGGTCTTACGCAAGCGGTCACAAGAGAACTTGATGTTAACTATTGTAAAAGCCATTGAAGAAAATTGCTTCGAACCCCCTCGCCTTCTGTAAATGCTAGTTCTGTAAATGCTAGTATTAACTCGTTTCGAGTAACCACAGTAGCGAGAATAACCGGCATGAAGCGTTTGCCCTTCGACACCACCCAAATTATGCGTCGCACCGAAGATTTGATCAGCGCAGCGTCTAATCGCTATCGGATCACAGTGCAGGTGGCAAACCGGGCACAGCGCCGCCGGTTTGAAGAGTTTGACAACATGGACGACCCTCGGATGAAGCCCGTGCTGAGAGCCATCGTTGAAATGTCTGACGAGCTGACCCAGCCTGAAATTATTGGCGAATAAGGGGCACACAAGGTCCGCTCACGTTTAGCCTCGCTAGCTACCCTAGTCCAGCCAGTAAGGGTACAAACTTGACCAGATTGCACAAGCTGAACTGCCAGAGCCGTTGCTATTGCAGATGACATCCATCCATCCCCGATTGTTTTCTAATCGGCTATTTCCTAAAAGGTTTTGGCTGGCGTTGCTGGCTGGCCTTGTCACCCTAATGGTCGGATTCGGCAGCGCGATCGCACCGCTCGACTCGGTGCCGTTTGGCGCAGCCCAGGCCCAGCCGAGGGTGGTCATTCGCCAGGTTGAACCCGCTGCGATCGCCGCTCAAATCTACGAACAATACCCCGACTTTCCTCGAGAGAATACTTATACCTATCAGGCCAATGGGGAAGTCGCCGTTGACGATACCCTCGTCAGCCGCCTGATTCGCTATCACCTGTATGTGGTGTTACGGCCCCCCAATTTTCGGCTCGATTGGAAATTGACCATTGCTGACTATCTAGATGCCTTTGACCTGATTCGAGTCTCTACCTATCCTTCTGTCGATGTGCTGTCTGAGAACCCAACTCTGGGGGATAAAGCTGCCATTCAGTCAATGACCCGACAGCAGCGCAATCAGCTCTCCCAAACCCTGTTCGATCTATTCGTTGGGAGTGAGCCAGTCGCCCCGCCTGCAGAGGCTACGCCCTCAGGAGACACTGAGAATGTAGAGCAGACAACGCCCAGCGCTGCGGATTTACTCCCCTAATTCATCTCCATAGTGGCCCCCCATCGTGGCATCCCCATACCGCCCTCGCCCTAATGTAGGAGAAGGGTGTAGAAAAAGGGGGACAACAGCATGGTGAGACAGATCAAAGAAGGCGAGGGGTGGCGCATTGGCTGGGACGCCGATGCGATCGAGTTTAAAGGCCTGCTCAGCGGCGATCAGTGGGCACTTGAGCTCACCGCTACTGAGTTTGACGACTTTTGTCGATTGGCTCAACAGGTCGCCGATACCATGGCCGCAATGGCCAACGAGATGATGGACGATGAGCGACTGGCCTGCGAGCTAGAAACCGAACAAATCTGGGTAGAATCAGAAGGTTATCCCCATGCCTACAGCTTGCGTTTTATCTTACTAACGGGTCGACGGAGTGAGGGGGCATGGCCTGTGTCCGCCGTACCTGAGTTGCTGCAAGCGATTGCCTACCTAAAAGTTTTCTAAACAAGCTGGCGGGTACCCATCAATACTTTGTAACTTGGGGCTAAGTCTGAGGTTCTTCTATTTATGAAACTTAAAGTCGTCAGCGATACGCTATTCAAGCTCAGTCCTAAAAGCTCTAGCGAACTCTCTAATGCTGAGAAAGTCTTTGTCAAAAACGGGACCGAGTTTGACCTATCTACATCGGAAGCCGTACAGGGCAGCCACACCAAAGTAACGCTCGAGGGTAAAACCCTCGGTGATGGCAAACAATCAACCTGGTATGTTTACAACCCAGACGTGCGGATCTACGACACGAAGGTCAAGCTGACGGTCACCAGCGATACGCTGTTCAAACTCAAGCCCATCCTCTCTAGCCAGCTCTCAGACAAAGAAAAGGTGTTTGTGAAAAATGGGACTGAGTATTATCTACAGTCTTTTTTGCCCGCCGAAGCAGAGCATGTACGGGTTGCGATCGCAAATGCCTTTCTCGGGCCTGAAAATCGAACCACCTGGTATGTGTACAAACCCGATGTGCGCATTGTTGGCGACACCATCAACCTCAAAGTGGTGAGCGACACGCTCTTTAAACGAGAACCCAAACTGTCGTCCCAGCTATCCGCAGACGAAAAAAAATTCATCAAAAACAAAACAGAATTTGAGCTCATCGGCCACACCAAAGCCCCCAGCAATCACGTCAAGCTAGAGCTCGCCTCCCCCAGCGTGCCTGGCAGCAACAGCACCATTTGGTATGCCTACAGCCCCGACATACTGATCGAAGGCAACGAACCCGACAACCAACCCAAAAACGAAACCCCACCGCCCGATAAACCCCCAAGCGGCCCCTCCATTCGCCTACCTGGGTTTAGCAGCACCTTCTATTTATCCCAGCCGATTATCCCAGGCGGGCACTTTACCTGGGGCGAAGCCACCCACGGCGGCAGCCGCATTCCGGTCAATCGCAACGTCGTCTACGGCATTATTCGCATCGCCAAAGTCATGGAAGACGTGCGCGATAAGCTCGGCGGGCGTCCCATCAAAATCAACTCCTGGTATCGCGACCCGACCACCAACCGTCGCGTCGGTGGGGCCAGTCGCTCTCGGCACCTGGTGGGCGATGCCGTTGATTTTGTCGCCCCTGGCATCCATCCGTATAGTGTGTACGATCGGCTCAATCGCTGGTGGGGCTCTCGCGGCGGCCTAGCCAGCGCTACGGTCTTTACCCACATCGACGCCCGTGGGTACTATGCCCGCTGGAGCTACGGATTCTAAAGTTAACAGACCTTAAAGCCGAGTAATCCTTAAACTATCAATACCTTAGGAGGTGACTGAGGGGTCTTACCCCTTGGTCACCTCTCAGTGCTATTCGGTAACTTTACCAGTAACGTCAGGTCAGGAATGTCACATGAAACGGACGGGGAAACCTAAAACGGCCCTTATCACCCTGCTAACCCTGGCAGGGGTACTTAGCTTCGGCACTAGCCATGCCCAGACGTCAGGCAATACTGACTTTTGCTACATGCGCACCGCCGAAGGTGACTACGTTCCCCTCAATCATCTCTGCGCCCCCCCCTCACCCGAAACAGGCCCGGCAACCGCAGCCCCCCAGTCTGCCCCGCCCACCGAAAGACGCGTTCGCACCTCAACCCCGGCCCAGTCAACCAGCACCCCGGCCCAAAGCGCTGGCTCAGAAGACGCCCCGCTCGACGGCGACGAAACCCCCGCTGCTGATGAGAACCCAGCCGACGAGGCCCCGACTGTGGCTGATCCTGTAGCTGATCCTACAGAGTCTGCCCCTGCTACAGACGCCCCGAACGGAGAGGTCGCAGCCCCTTCAGATGAGTCGACCGATATGCCTTCTAGCGACAATCCAGGGTCTGAAGCCACCGGCACCTCAACGGATGCAGCAGAGTCTTCAAGTTCTGAGGAGAGTGCAGAAAATGGTGTAGAAAATAATGCCATTGAAACCCCGACGGATGGCGAAAATACGATCATCCGGATTATTGAGGAATAAGGCGTTTGGGCACCCTCAACCCATCCTCAATAATCAGCCCCTTTAACCGGTTATTCAGAGGCAAAATCTACCCGCCGTGTATGCTATCCTAGATAAGCGCATTTAGCGCAGCGGGGCGTAGCGCAGCTTGGTAGCGCACCACTTTGGGGTAGTGGGGGTCGTGGGTTCAAATCCCGCCGCTCCGATCGCTGAAGCCCTCTCTCTTGAGAGGGTTTTGTTATGTCTATCGGTCTGCTTTCATAGTGCCGACAGCATCTGCTTGTCCTTGATAAATTACACAGTATCCACCGTCAGAATGTGACTCTTGGGTAGCCCAAGTTGCGATCGCCAACGCAGTCACTAAGCCGCCATCAAATCCAGCACCTGGTGCTGTACCTGGGCAGCTGCGGCTTGAGCAATCGCCTGCCAATCTTCTGACGTCAGTGTTTCTTTAAAGATGTTTTTTAACTGAGTGAGTCGCTCTGCTGTTAGCTCAACTCTGGGTCCAAGCGGTTCTCCTGCAACCAGCTTTAAGAGACGTGTTTGGATATCAGCTGACGGATTTGTGAACCGTTCCATGATCAGCGGCTTGGCACAATCCAGTGCTGCATCATAACCTACACCCAGGTTACAGTCCATAAGTACAGCCGCTGCCCCCCTGAGTACAAAGGACTTAAGCTGAGCATAGTGGGAATAGGTGGGAAGCTGGAACCAGGTTTTCATCCAACCCACTTGTCCTACACCCGCTAGCATAGGCTCCGTGACTTCGGCTTCTACATCCGAAATGGCCTCGACGGACTGGTGTATCGGGTTAAGGTTGCTCATCACGTTTCTCCTGCGCTTGAGACTTGCCCATGTATTCAAAATAAGGCAGATCCTCGTCGGCATCCACAATTTCTTCAGGCTCTAGCTCTAAGCGCATCATGCCGAGCCTTTCATAAAATTGAACAGCTCCGGGTAAAGAAGGCTTTGTTGCATGAATCAGATAATAGACAGACTTCCCCTGTCCTGGTGGTTTTCTAGGCTGCAACAGGGTAACTATCCGGCATTCCTAACTGAGTCATCTGGTTGAGCGCTTTGCACTCAATCATCAACTCTGTAGTTTGGGTTTCGAGCTTACGCGCACACACCTCACCTGTGAAAATGGTTTTGAGCCGGAACATCCCCGTCTCACTCAGTGAGCGACGATGATAGTTGCTCTGTTCTTTCCAGGTCGAACGGCCTACCTTACGAATGCGTCTGAGGTTCTCATCACGCGGATGAGTCGCCCCTTGGCGATTGCCGTGGAACCAAATTTTGGCATCTTTGCGTGGCGGTATCGCGGCGGTCGCCCCCCGCTCCTCGATGAAGTCATAGCAGTAGCCACAGTCATAAGCCCCGTCCGCACTGACTTGGTCGACCTCAGCGTCAATCTCATCAAGCAGTTCACCGAGCACCTCAGCGTCACCCATTGAGTTGGGGGTGACCACCGCAGCCAGAATTTCACTAGTCCACAGATCTGGAAATAGTCCAGCAGCTAGGAACGAGGTTCAAAGCCCTTGAATTGCCATTGGAACGGTTTGGCCATGGTTCGGTTGAAATAATCGATGAAAGCGAGAATCCGTTGACGCAAATCCTCGGTGGAG
>JBCBZL010000103.1:0-14647 GCA_039815385.1 Cyanobacteria bacterium P01_A01_bin.114 | reverse complement strand
TAAGTAGGTAGGGCTTGAAAACCTCAGCTATATGAAGTTGAATAAAGCAATCTACTGCAACCGATTAAGAGGGCTTTGTGATGGGTGCACGTTTACGGGTTTTCCTGAATGCTGCTGAAGATCGCACCTTGTTTGAACTTCGGACAGCCACCACCGTTCCCCAGCGAGTCAAAGACCGAGCCGAAGTGATTCGCTTAAGTCACCAAGGGATGTATGTCGAGACAATAGCTGCCTTTTTCGACTGGAATGTTCGAACGGTGCGTGAAACGCTTCGTCGCTGGCAACATCAGGGATTGGGAGGGCTGTGGGATGCGCCTCGGCCTGGAGCCCAGAAACGTTGGCAACCGGAGGATATGGAATATCTTGAAACCTGTATCCGCCAAGAGCAACGCACCTACAATAGCCAACAGTTAGCGCAGAAACTGGAGGATGAGCGCAACGTTAAGCTGAGTGCAGATCACTTGAGACAAGTGCTCCAAAAAAGGGGGTGATCTGGAAACGGACTCGCCATAGCCACCGAGGCCAGCAAGACCCGGTCGAAAAAGCCACCAAGCTAGCCGACCTAGACATGCTGCAATGGTCAGCAGCCCTCGGAGAAATCGACTTACTTTATCTCGATGAGTCTGGCTTTTGTCTGTGGATGCCAGCTGAATATAGCTATTTCTTTGTCGGTGAGCAGAAGCGGTTGGAACAAACCAAACGCAGAGGCAGACGCATTAGCATTTTAGGCTTACTCCAACCGTTGGTGAGCTTTGTCTATGGCCTGGTGGTCGGCAGTTTCAATGGAGAGCGTTATATCACCATGATGGATGAACAGGCTCGTCAGGCGAAGCAGCAGTTGGCTAAAACCGGTCGAATTCGGGTGATTGTCCAAGATAATGGCCCGGTTCACACCAGCAAACAAGTGAAGGCGAAATGGGCTGAGTGGGAAGCTCAGGGCCTCTTTTTCTTCTTTCTACCGAAATATTGTTCCGAGATGAACCTGATTGAAACTGAATGGCATCAGCTCAAAACACACGAATTGAGAGGGCAGATATTTGAAGATGAGCTCGACCTGGCTTATGCCGTGATTGATGGGGTCAATGCTAGAGCTGAGAAAGGGGGATATCAAGCAGAAAGATTCAGATTCCCCTCCCAGTTAGCCCCTTCATGATGAGTTACATACATGAGCTTTCCTACCCTTGGCTACTTAAGATTTTGATTGTTGCACCCGTTATTTACAGCGGAGCAGATGAGAAACTCAAGCTAGGATTTGAGCCTAGTGTTTATACTAAGTTTCAATTCTTTTACTTTGCTCAAGACGATAAGCGAACTCCTGAGGGTGAGGTTCTACCTGGTATTGGCGGTATGGTCTACGAGCGCCTAGGTTTTCAGAATCAAAACGACAAAAATGCCTATATACCCGACATCATCAAGACGCGAAGATCAAAATTGATCCAGGTCTAAAGATTTAGGAAGTCAAGGCGTCTGAATGGTTATCAGGCTGACCGCGCCTAATGCTGAGTTTGGAGACATTCAAGGCCAAAAAGCTCATCTTTTCTTACAGTGAAGTCAGTTGCTTATTTCCGCGCTGTCAGAAAAATTATGTTGCTTGAGTCACCCCAGCGAACCAAACTTGACGAGTCTAATGACCTTGCTTTCTACAACGTGCCCCGGTTTGTCACCCACGTTGACGAAGGGTTTATCCAGCAGCTGAGCGATCTGTATCGAGAGCGTCTACAGCCCAATACGCGCATTTTGGACATGATGAGCAGCTGGGTATCTCATCTCCCCGATGACATTTCCTTTGAGCATGTCGAAGGCCACGGCATGAATGCAGAAGAGCTAGCCCGCAATGAACGCCTAGATCATTATTTCATCCAAAATCTCAACGAAAATCAGGTATTGCCCTTTGAGGATCAGTCGTTTGACGCCGTTTTGAATACAGTGTCAGTCCAGTACCTGCAATATCCCGAACAGGTGTTTGCCGAAATCTACCGCATCTTGAAACCAGGCGGCATCGCTATCTTTAGCTTTTCAAATCGGATGTTTTACCAAAAAGCGATCGCAGCCTGGCGCGACAACACCGAAACCGGGCGAGTTGAGCTCGTCAAACGCTACTTCAGCTCAGTCCGCGGCTTCAGCACCCCAGAAGTCATCGCCAAAGTATCCGACGTTCCCGCCATTTTGCAAATGATGGGCATCGGCGGCGGCGACCCCTTCTACGCCGTCATCGCCGAACGCATGGAAGCCCTGGTCTCATAGTCCAGCCCCTATCGACTAACCCACCAGAAACCCCTTGCCCAAACGAAGCCAGCAACCCTTTCGGGGGGTCTGGGGGAGTTAGGACCCCAGTCAGCCCTTTGAGCCCGAGGCAAAAGGGAGGGAAACCCAGTATGGCTATAAGGGATAACGTGATTGCTTCCTATTGGAGGGAAAGTCCCGCGCAGCCCCTTACGTGCCTAGCCAGTGCTAGTATGCGAGTCTGCTAACCCCTTCTAAATACGGTGTCCATTAAACGCAATCCAAGGATATTGCCCGATACCGCAGGGTAGGCACAAGGCACTACCCCTACCGGTTCATTACGCCCGATGCCGCAGGGTAGATACAAGGCACTCCCCCTACCGCAGCCAGGGCTGTGTCACCCGATCAATTTCTTCCCTTTCTGCCAAACTCATCTCCCATCCCAAAGCCCCCGCATTCTGAGTCGCCTGCCCCGCATTTTTCGCCCCTGGAATCGGCACCACGCCCCCTTGCCCAATCAACCAGTTCAGCGCCACCTGTGCTGGCGTCCGCTCGTGAGCTGCCCCCACCTGCTCCAGCACCTCAATCACCGGCTCAATCTTCGCCAACCCATTCTTGCTAAATTTGGGGTCGAGACTCCGCGCCCCAGCCGGTTTCTGATAATTCTCAAGCCGATATTTACCCGTCACCAGCCCCTGAGCTAAAGGACTATACGCCAAAATCGTCACCCCCAACTCCTTCGCCGCTGCCAATACCCCGTTACCCTCAATCTTGCGATGCAAGAGCGAATACTGCACCTGATTCACCGCCAGTGGCACCCCCCGCTCCGCCAGATAACCATGGGCTTCCCGCATTTGCTGAGCCGAATAATTACTCACCCCAATCGCCTGAATCCGACCCTGCTTCACCTCATCCGCCAGCGCATTAATTAACGTATTTTGGCCCATCAAAAAATCAAACGGCCAGTGCACCTGATACAGCGCAATCGTCGGCACCTGTAGCCGCTTCAGACTGGCCGTCAGCGCATCCGCCACCGCCTGCTCTGAAAATCGCCACGGCAGCGGAAAATATTTCGTGGCCACAATTACCGGGTGGTCAGTCGCCTGCATAAACTGCCCCAGCAGCTTTTCTGACTCACCAAACCCGTAAATCTCAGCCGTATCGAAGAAATTAACCCCAGCAGCTATAGCCGCCTCAAACGCCTGACGCACCTCATCAGCACCATAATCTTTGCCATACTGCCAAAACAGCGAGTCGCCCCACGACCAGGTGCCAATCCCCAGGGCGGGCACCGTTGGTCCATTGGATCCGAGCTGAACGGTTTGAATGTTGGCTTGCGTATCCATCGGTCTCTCCGCTGCGATCTTTTACAGTCCTTTTACAGCTATGTTACAGAATGTGAAGGAGGTTTGGGGAAAGGGGCAAGGAGAAGGGCGAAAGGGGAAGGGCGAAAGACGAAAGGCGAAGGGCAAAGGGCGAAGCACACTTTTCCCAGCGGCTAACGATAAATTAACGTTAACGACCGGGAGAGCAGGCTGCTATGAAATTAACCGAAGGCAATGTGGGTTCGGTGCTGATGAAACTAACCCTGCCGATGGTGTGGGGTATTTTCTCGATTGTGGCCTTCAACCTGGCGGATACCTACTTTGTAGGGCAGTTAGGTACCGATGCCCTGGCGGCGATGAGTTTTACCTTTCCGGTAGTCATGACCCTGGGGAGTTTAGCAATGGGCCTAGGGATTGGGGCTTCGTCAGTGATTGCTCGTGCCATTGGGGAAGACGATCACAGTCGGGTGCAGCGGTTTACGACGAATAGCCTGA
Organism: Cyanobacteria bacterium P01_A01_bin.114; assembly: GCA_039815385.1. GTDB lineage: Bacteria > Cyanobacteriota > Cyanobacteriia > Phormidesmidales > Phormidesmidaceae > SIO4C1. Next base: position 10,604 of record JBCBZL010000103.1, on the reverse strand, counting down.
CGCTAGCGCTGGTAGCGGTAGGGATTTTTGCGGGGGCTGGTTTGCTGACGATCGATCCGCTATTTAGGCTGCTGGGGGCGACCCCAGCGGTGCTGCCATTGATTCGTCAGTATATGCAGATCTGGTATTTTGGCATGGTCTTTTTGGTGGTGCCAATGGTGGGCAACAGCGCCATTCGCGCCGCCGGGGATACGGGCACCCCGAGTATCATCATGACGCTATCGGCTGGGATTAACATTATCTTGGACCCGCTGATGATTTTTGGACTGGCAGGGCTACCTGAGCTGGGGTTAGCTGGGGCTGCCCTGGCCACGCTAATTTCGCGGGCAATCACGCTGGTGGCATCCCTGCTAGTGCTGCATTTCAAAGAGCACATGCTTTCACCCAAGCTGCCTGATTTAGAAGAGACGCTTTGGTGTTGGCGAGATATTCTCTATGTGGGCTTACCCGCTGCTGCGACCAGCATGATTACGCCCATATCTATTGGGGTGATTACCGGCCTGTTGGCGACCCACGGGGCAATCGCAGTTGCTGCTTTTGGCGTCGCCTCTCGGGTTGAGTCGCTGGCGATGATTGTGCTGATGGCCCTGGCTGCCAGTATGGGACCTTTTGTAGGGCAAAATTGGGGGGCAAAAGCTTATGGCCGAGTTCAGAAAGCGCTGCGGCTGAGCTATCTGTTTTGCTTTGCCTGGGGCTGTTTGATGGCGGTAATTTTAGCGCCGCTGGCGGCGGGGCTGGTGAGACTATTTGATGAGAATGTGGAGGTGGTTGCGATCGCAACCACCTATCTCTGGATTGTCCCGATCAGCTAAGGCACCGCTGGTATCCTCCAGGTGGCCAGCTCCAGCTTCAACGCCCTGGGTAAGCCCGTACCTTCCATTATCATGACCCTGCTGCGGATGTTTGTGCTCTACATTCCCTTAGCCTATCTAGGCAGCCGATGGCTCGGGCCAACCGGCATCTTCATCGCCGCCAGCGTTTCTAATCTGCTGGTGGGAATCGGCGCATATATTTGGAGTCGGCAAGCTTGCAGCGTTAAAACGGCTTATCAGCAAAGTTGATTGGCCCAGTCTTTGTAATGCAAACAGCTACACTATAGATAAGCTAGAGGGTAACTAACTTTTTAGTCACTATTCAGCTTTAGTAAGCATTGCCAAACATTTCAACACCTACGCAAGCAATGGACATAGATCAGCAGCTGCTAAATCGACTGCGTGAGCTTTCCCCTGATAAACAGCGAGCTGTCAAAAACTATGTTGAATTTCTTCATGAGCAGAATGAAAAAGATATCCAAAAGATAGAGGCGACTGACTGGGCAGAGCATTCCCCAACCGCTCAGATAGCGAATGCAACAACTGCAGAACAGCCTATCGTTTCAGAGGCTGAACAAGCCCAAATTTTGGCCCGTATCTATACTGCTCGAGCCAATCGGCCTCAGTTTTTAGAAACCATGAAAGTGCGCCAGAGCCAAGGTTGGGAAGCAGCTCGATTAGCTGCAAAGTGCCTAAAAGAAAAATTTGGGGCTACCCGCGTTGTACTGTTTGGTTCTCTACTCAAGCACGAAACCATGCATGAAACGTCTGATATTGATCTAGCCGTATGGGGATTACCTGGCGACCAGTTTTTTCAGGCGAGTACAGCTGTCAACCGGTCTATTCATACCTATAATTTTCCTCCTATTGATTTAGTCCCTTTTGAAAGGGCTTATCCTTATATTCAGAAAATTATTACAGCAGAAGGGATTGATTTATGAGCTATCAACCCCTTTTTGCAAAGATTCAAAATGAACTCAGCAAAATGGATGTTGCTGTTCAGCAAAATCGCGAATTCTTAAACATTTTGCAGACAATCAACTGTGACTCAACGGCATATCAGGGAATCCTTGGCGGTATTGCTATGAATCTCCAGAGTTTTTATACCGGGGCAGAGCGCATTTTTACAGCTGTTGCAAAAGGGATAGATGGATCCAGACCCCAGGGAGAGAAATGGCATCAGGATTTACTCGACCAAATGTCGGTTGAGATTCCTGATGTCAGGCCAGCACTGATTCAAGCTGATACACTGGTTGACCTAGACAAGCTTTTAGGCTTTCGTCATTTTGTGCAAAATGCTTACAGCTATACGCTTGAGCCGGATAAAGTGCTTGAAAATGCCAAAATTGTCTCCCAGTGTTTTGTGAGGCTCACTCGTGACTATCGCAACCTACAGATGTCACTGATGGACAAATAATAATTGAGCCCTCTCGTGCTTGAAGCTACTGCTTTTATCCTTGGAAAGGAACTTCGTCGTGGGAGACACTTGTATTACTTAGAAGCATCTCGCGGTGGCGAATGGTAGTGATAGCCACTTCCCAAGGAAAGGTAAACGACTGAAACGCGGTGGGGGAGATGCGGTCAATGTCGAGGTCAACCACCACCTGTCTGAGAATGATAAATAGCTTATGCCGCAGCGACTGCAGCTCTTGCAGCGTCTGGGCCGCTTCAACCTGCTCAATTAAGTCCAAAATTTCTAAATTGTAAGTATCGGCAATGTTTTTTTGGCGACCCATCCACCAGAGACGAAACTGCCAAACGCCTGAAAATAGCAAAATGCTGACCGAGAGCAGCAGCCCCATGGGTTCAGCATATTCGACAAAGAAGTTGGGATTGTCTTGGGTATAGTAGGCGCTGGCCCCCGGATGCAAAGGAAATCCTAAATTTTGGCTGGTCTCAGGTGACTGAATACGGGCAGTTCTTGGATTGGCCGAAATTAGCTCATTGCGATGTTCGTAGAGCATCTGGGTGATGGTTTTAACCACCTCAGGGCTGACGTCCTTATTAGCAATTAACAGGGCACTCACCGCAACGGTGGGCAAATTCTCTGGAGGAATAGGGGAACTGCCATCATAGGTACCCTTAGGAATTAGGGTGGACTGCAGATAGGGTTGGGCAAGCTGTAATGCTTCAATTTGGGCAATCGGTACCAGCTCAAATTGGTCGGTTTTGAGCAGCTCCCCCACGGCTTGATTCCCCAGGCCAATAATTTGAAACAGGGCATCTACTTCGCCCTTAAGCAGGGCCTCTTGGGCTTCTTTGGCGGGCATGGGCAAGGCTTGAAAATCCCAATCGGTCAGGCCGTAGTGTGCGATCAGTGGCCAAAACAGCGTGTAAGATCCGCTGCCTTCTGGCATCAGAGCAATGCGCTTGCCTCGCAGGTCGGCAATGCTATTGATATTGGATTCTCGGTTGGCGATGAAGTGAAACATCTCTGGATAGAGCTGTGCCACCGCCCGCGCATTGGGCTGCACTGGCGTATCGTTTTGCACCAGGGCCATATCGACTGCACGGCTCTGGATATCATCCATATTCTGGTTTGAGCCAGGCGATTCAATTACCTCGACTTCGATCTGGGGCGAATTAGCCTCGGTCACCTTGGCGATGGCTTTCCCAAAGGCGTAATATTCCCCGGTGGGGCTACCCGTCGCCAGACGTACGCTATGGACTCGGTTATTTTCACGAACCAGCTGGACGGCAGATGCGATCGCAATCGTCACACTAAAGGAAACGACAAACAGTAAAGCTATGCGACCAGCTTTTTGCATGGCATAGGGGCAAGATTAGCTGTTTTTAGGCTACCAGGGATTGGCAGGGAAGTTTTAAGTTCTCAGTTCTCAGTTTTGAGTGATGGGCTGGGCTACTCAGGTATCTCTAACAACTCAAAACTTAAAACTTAAAATTCTATCCTCCACTGCGCTTTCAAAATCCCAAATCTTCCCCCAGGGCCAACTCCGCTCTGAGAAAATCGACAAACTGCCGTGCGGTTCGGCCCGATCGGCCATTGTGTCGCGTAGCCCACTGCTTGGCGCGAAATTCTAAATCTTCTTCACCCAGGACAATGCCAGCTTCAACCGCCAGGTGTTTCACGATCTGTAAGTAGGTAGGCTGATCAGCAGGCTCAAAGGTGAGAGTGAGGCCAAACCGATCGCTAAAAGAGAGTTTTTCTTGCACCGTATCCCAAGATTGGATTTCGTCGGCATCGCGGGGGCGGGGGCGATCGTCAAAAAATTCGCGGATCAGGTGGCGGCGATTTGAGGTGGCGTAAACGACCACGTTCTTGGGGCGCTCGGTGACGCTGCCTTCAAGGACAACTTTCAGCGCCTTAAAGGCCTCGTCGTCGTCGTCAAAGGAGAGATCATCGACGAAGAGAATGAACTTTTGGGGCTGCGATCGCAGCAGCTCCAAAATCTGTGGCAGATCTTTCAGGTTCGCCTTCAATACCTCAATCAGTCGCAGCCCATCAGGGCCATACTGGTTAACCAGCGCTTTGACCAGCGACGATTTGCCTGACCCACGACTGCCATACAGCAGCACATTGAGCGCACTGTAGCCCGCCAGCAAAAATTCAGTATTTTGGATCAATTTTGCCTTGGGGTCACCGTAGCCTGCTAGCTGGTCAAGGCGCACGGCGTCGGGGTGGGCAATGCCGACCAGCGTGCCCTGCTGCCAGCGAAAAGCGTGAAACTGGCCGAACTTTCCTGCCCCATGGGTTTTGTAATAGTAAGCCAGCTCTGAAAGGCCCTCGGCCCAATCAGGTAGAGTGGGAAACCTGATCGGCAGCGGCGCTTTAGGCAAATGCCATACGACCGGCGATTTAGGCAGCTGACACACCGTTTGCACCCACTGACTCAGCTGCTCAGGGTCAAACTCATAAAGCTGCTGCAAGATCTGTAAATCATGGCGAGCAGCAATTACCAGCTGTGCGGGTAGATCCTGGATGGGCAATTGCTGAGCCTGTCGAGAGAACGGGTTATCCTCCGTGAGGATGCGCTCAATTAAGTGCCGTTGCCAGCTGTGGCCACTTTCTGCCATGGCCTGAAACCAGTCGCTGTAGGACGGCAGACAAGCTTCGGGGGCATTGCGACTGCATAAAACCGTCAATACCTGCAAAAAAGATTGCCCGACCTCGTCAGCCAGTACAGATCGAAACAGCAGCAGCGAAGCCGCCTGTTGCCGATAGCCAATAATTGCCGAAATTGCCTTTGCTGCCAGTCCACTCATCAGTTGCTAATGCCCTATCACCTGCTAGCCTAAATCTATTGTCTATTGTTAGTAGACGGTTAGCAGCTAGCCCCACGCGATTCGGAGTAGATAACCATGAGCCCAGGCCTAATTTTCGCCCTAATATACGGTGTGCTTGCTATCGTGGGGGGCATTATTGGCTATCGCCAAGCGGGTAGTAAAGTATCGCTGATCTCTGGTATTGTCAGCGGTCTGCTGCTCTTGCTAGGTGTGGCTCTTATGCCTAGCTCAGCAGGGTTTTGGTTGGCAAAGCTGGTGTCGCTGGTGCTGGTGATTGGATTTGTCACGCGACTCGTGAAAACTAAAAAGTTTATGCCTGCGGGGCTAATGGTGATCGTGGGTGTAGCGACACTGATTGCCTTATTTTTCGGGTGATCTGATTTATTTATTGTTGCTGAGTCATGGTGATGACGGCTTCGACAGTAAGGTCTGAAGTGAGGTCTGAGAGATTGCCAAGAATGGGGAGGGCAAAAAGTTCGCATAAAAAACCCCTGCCTTTTTTGAAGACAGGGGTAGAGGAGAAGCTTACCCCAGGCGCGATACCCAACCGAATGAAGCCCTCCCGATTCAAAAATTGAAACCTGTTAGCGGCATAAAGCTTTATGCCATCAGTGGTCAGGTATCACTAGACAGGATTTCGTATGGCATTAAATTTCAACCATCGCCGGAATCCGAATGCCCTGTAAAATCCCTTCGGTTTGGGCCATGTACAGCATCAAATCGACTAGACGATTGGAATAGCCCCACTCGTTGTCATACCAGGACACAATCTTGAAGAAGTGGGGGTTTAGCTCGATGCCTGCACCCGCATCAAAGATGCTGGAACGAGGATCGGTGACAAAGTCAGAAGACACGACAGGCTCATCGGTATACCCCAACACGCCCCGCAGGCCATTTTCAGAGGCCGCTTTCATAGTGTCACAAATTTCGCTGTAGCTGGTTGATTTCTCAGTGCGGACAGTAAGGTCAACAACTGAGACATCAGGAGTAGGGACTCGAAAAGCCATACCGGTGAGTTTGCCTGCTAGCTCAGGGAGCACCAAGGTAACCGCCTTAGCAGCCCCAGTTGAGGCCGGAATGATATTCTGCCCGGCACCTCGCCCGCCCCGCGGATCTTTTTTACTGGGCCCGTCAACGGTGGGCTGGGTCGCCGTGGAAGCATGAACCGTGGTCATCAAACCTTCAGCCAGGCCGAAATTGTCGTTGATGACTTTAGCGATGGGGGCCAGGCAGTTGGTGGTGCAGCTGGCATTAGAGACGACTCGGTCGTGCTCTGGGTTAAATTTCTCGTGGTTGACCCCCACTAAAAAGGTGGGTACCTGATCGGGACTCTTGGTCGGTGCTGAGAGGACAACCCGTTTAGCTCCTGCCTTGAGGTGGTTTTCGGCTCCGTCATAGGTGGTAAATAACCCAGTTGATTCGAGGACGTAGTCTACCTCAAGCTCTTGCCAGGGAAGCTCAGCTGGGTTTCTAATTGAAAAACAGGGAATAAATTGGCCGTTTACCGTAATCCCATTCTCTTGAGCCTCTACCTTGCCTGCAAAACGCCCGTGGGTTGAGTCGTATTTAAGGAGAAACGCTAAATTTTTGGGTGGGACTAGATCATTGATGCCCACAAATTGAATATTCGAATTATTGCTCGCCGCCCGGAGCACTAAGCGCCCAATTCGGCCAAATCCGTTGATCGCAACTTTCAGCGGAGCCATAAGCTAAAAAAAGTTTCTTCAAAGGGTGTACAAGAGACCCCAGCTACAAAAATTGGGATTCCCCTTACTTGATTTAGTTCAAATTCAGAGAGACAGGCGGGGATCGCTACTTTTACTTTAGACTTCCGTCAGAAAACTTAAGGGGCTTATGCCAAAATCTCGAAGCGTTGACGAATGTAGAGACTTATTTAACATTGACTCTATTCACCATCAGCCCCATCCAGATTGAAATCTTGAGTTTTGACCGTAGGGCAAACTACGGTTCTGGATGGGGTCGAGGTTTATTTTTGTATTCACTGTATTTTGAAGATATAAATCACATTGATTTGAAATCTTGGATTTAGCTAAGGACAAGCTAGATGGGTAACTGTGGCAAAAGTTGATTGAGGTTTAATGGCTGCAAAAGATCGATTTCACGATGCGGTAAGAGCTGCACTAGTCAAGGATGGCTGGTTGATTACCCACGATCCTCTGCCGCTGGATTTTGACAGCGCTCGAGTCCAAATAGATTTGGGCGCTGAACGATTAATTGCTGCTCAGCGAGGAACGGAGCAAATCGCGGTAGAAGTCAAAAGCTTTTTATAAGCCTGGTGATATACGAGCCGAGTCAAGAGGTAATCGTACAGTGGATAAGTTAGCGCAGTATCGAGAGTGGATTCAACAAGTTCTGACTGGTTATGGCCAGCTCCAACCAATCGGTGATATTCGAGTCTATACCTTTTGGGATCTAAAAAGTGACCATTACCAGGTGTTTCATGCTGGCTGGAACCAGCATCGTCGTGTATTTGGCCCCTTAATTCACATCGACCTCATTGATGGCAAAATTTGGATTCAATATGACGGCACTGAGGTGGGTGTTGCCAATGAGCTAGTCGGCTTAGGGGTGCCAAAGCAAGATATCGTGCTGGCCTATCATGCACCGTTTATGCGCCAATATGATGGCTTTGCTATAACCTAAAAAACGCCAACTGAAAACCAGCCAATATCCTTAATTGAGCGGTTAGTCTCGGGGATTGTCCATTTATCAGTCTAATTTTCTATCTCCGGTTCTAAAGTGTAGATAGAAACGTTCGTTCTCAAAATTTCAGGATAATCCATGCCTTATTCAGCAAGGGCTCGCGGTTTAAGATCTGTGGCGGTTGCCCTCGGTACAAGCCTTGTTCACTCTGTCTTGCTTGCGCTACCTGGCCTGAGCGCCGAGCGGGTTTATGCCAACTATGGCCCCATTGGGCGCTACATTTCTGTCGAGTCGCTGTCTATCTATGCCCATACGGGCGAACTCACCGAAGAGCTAGAGGGCTACAGTCGCTATCTGACACCCCAGCAGCTTGAGCAGCTGCGCACGGGGCTGTTAGTGAGTGCCGATTTAGACGTGGTGGCGGTTTCTCAGTTTCTTTATACGCCTCAGGGGGAGGCCATCTTGGCAGGGCTGGGGGAGGTAATCCAAACGGCGGGTCGGCAAAATGGGGCGCTGGCGATCCGAGGTGCGGTGATCGTAGCGGCGGCTGACCCAGATGGGGGGCTCAATGTGCTCAACGTGCTCAAGCATTTCCCGACCCAGGGGGTGCGGGTCGATCTGGGGCGGTTTGCGGTGGTGGCTAGGGCTGCGATCGCAGAAATCAACCAAACCCGCCAGACCACTGCCCAGATCCGCGAACAATTTACTCAATCGGCGACGGACCCGGTTGGCGATCGATCTTTAACCTCTCAATTTACCCTGGCATCGGCGGGGCCAGTCGGCTGGGAAAAGCAGGCCTTTACCCCCTCGAGCCTACCCACCGATCTCTACCTGCCTGAGGGCCAAAATCTTCCCCTGGTGGTGATTTCCCACGGGCTGGGGGGCAATCGCGCAACGCTGGCCTATCTGGCTGAGCATCTGGCCTCCCATGGGTTTGCCGTCGTCGTTGTTGAGCACGAGGGCAGCAACGAGGCACAGCTCGGCGAGTTGCTGAGTGGCCAGGCTCGTGAAGCCGTTGAGCCCACCGAGATGGTGAGGCGTCCGACCAGTATTCAGGCCCTACTGGATGATTTAGAAACCGCGTCCCAGCAAGATCCGGCCCTGCTCAATCGGATCAATTTTCAACAGGTGGGGGTTTTAGGGCAGTCCTTTGGGGCCTATACGACACTGGCGCTAGCGGGGGCCACTATTGATCTCGATCAGTTAGAAGAAAGTTGCCCACCTCGGGTAGCCCAGCTAAATCTATCGTTATTGCTGCAATGTTTGGTGCCGTCTTTGCCAGACCCGCTGCCGCCCTTGCAAGATCAGCGGGTGCAGGCTGCGATCGCGATCAATCCTTTTAATAGCGCAATCTTTGGCCCTGAGGGGTTAGCCAACATTACCGTGCCGACGATGTTTGTCTCAGGCACCGCCGATACGGTCACCCCGGCGCTAGCCGAGCAAATTCGTCCATTTTCCTGGCTAGACGCCCCTGAACGCTACTTGCTCCTGATGGAGGGGGCCACTCACTTTTCGACGATTTTTGATCCCGAGGCGGTAGAAGCCGTGTCAGTCCCTGAGCGAGCCATTGGACCCAGCCCCGAGCTGGCCCAGCGCTACGTCAAAGCGCTTAGTTTAGCGTTTTTCAAAACCCACCTGGCTGGCGATGAGACCTATCGCCAGTATCTAGATCCGTCCTACGCCGCCGTCCTGAGTCAGCCAGATATGCCGATTTCACTGATTCGTGAATTGACCCTCGAAGAGTAGGGGTGTGAAATTTCACACCCCCACAAATCGGAAATTTCACACCCCCATAGATGCCACCAAAAATAAAATCCACCGTTGCCAGGTAATCGTTTGATGCCGTAACTGTTTCACAAAGGCCCTACGGACAGTCTGGAGCTCTTCAGGCGTCAACCCTTTACCCAGGTGGGCAAGATACCGGCTGTGATCACCAAACCATCTATCCAAAAGGGCTTCAGTCACGGTCATGGGCGTAGTCATCGCCTCGACTGTCGTGGTGACTGCAAAGCTGAGATTTTCAAATTCACGCACCAGATCTGTTTCGTCCCAGTTGACTAGGGCATCGTCGGAATTGGCATAGATGCTATCTTCGGCTGTCTTCAGCTTTTGGTAGAGCCGTGGTTTCAGATGTCCCTCATCAAGCAGCGCATAGAGGCGCTGGGCACGACGGGGAATGGCTTCTGCTAAGACAATTCGGCCTTTGGGGCTGAGATGAGACGCAATCTGGGCGATAGCCTTGGCTTTGTCAGGGTCTGCCATCAGTGCATTGCGGCCAATAATGCCGTCGAAGCATACGTCAGGGGCCTGTTCGGCCAAAACTTTGGCTAAGCCATTCAAATCAGATTGCAGCAAAACGGGACGGCTCAGCTCGCTTAGCATCATCGCCTGTTCTGTGAGGGCAGCATGGTCTTGAGAGCTTCTGACGCAGCTATAAACGCCGCCCTCAGGCACCTGGCGAACGGCCTCCCAAGTGAGCAACCCGCTGCTGGCGTTGAGATCGAGAATCACGTGATGGCGCTGGGGCATGAGCTGGGTAAAGACGTGATCGCACACCCCCCGCAGCTGCTCACCGAGCTCCCCCATAGCCCTTTGTAGCCAACGATCTTGAGCTTGATTGGCGGGGCTAAACGAGAGCACCTCAGGCAAACCCACCTCGCCCTCTACCAGAGCAGCCAGCTGCGCCTCTCGACGCTGGGCGACCTGCTGCCGGATTGAGTCTTCATACCCCTGGCTAGAAGGTTGATAAAACACCTGGCCCTGTAAGCTACCGGGTAAATACTGCTGCTCGACCCAGTGATCGCGGTAGGCATGGGGGTAAAGATAGCCTCTACCGTGGCCAAAGCTTTTGCTATCTCGATTGGCGTCTTTCATCGGGTTGGG
>JBCBZL010000410.1:0-3167 GCA_039815385.1 Cyanobacteria bacterium P01_A01_bin.114 | reverse complement strand
TGATAGTTCTATAGAGGAAAACCCGCCTGCTGCTGAGGCCGTCGAACCGCTCACTGTGGATGATGTCTTTCCAGCCGTGATCCCTCCTGCAGAGGTGATGCCCAGGCAGTCTGAGGCGGGAATGGTCACGCCGCGCTTAGATGTGACGGCTGACTACCAAGATTTTGATCCGGTGCGCCAAGTGCTAACTGCTCGTGGCAATGTGTCGCTACAGCTGAATGGGTCAGTCTTGCAGGCGGAGAAAGTCTGGATCCACTTGCTCAATCGATATGCGCTGGCGGAAGGAGACGTGCTGTTAACTCGGGGGGCTCAAGTCGTCCGAGGTCAGCGGGCTGAATATAATTTTGTGCAGCAGGCGGGGACGATATTTGAAGCAAAGGGTGAGCTCTTTTTGCCCGCGCTGGAGGATGATTTTTCAAACCCGCTTTCTCGACCGATTACCAGCCGAACGGTGTTTGACCCCCTTAACCCTGATCGACCTTTAGAAGGCGTTCGCAGCCAGGGCGGACTAGAAATTAGCTCCAGTGCCAGGCCTCAGTTCCCAGGTGCGCAGGGGGGCATTCGGCGGATGCGTTTTGAGGCCGACCAGCTACAGTTTGATGCGGATGTGTGGCGCGCTCAGTCAGTGCGGTTGACGAACGATCCATTTTCTCCGCCAGAGCTAGAGTTTAGAGCAGATGAGGTGACGCTGACTGCCATTTCCCCTGAACAGGATTTGTTGACAACCAGCCGGGCTCGAATTGTATTTGATCAGGGGTTCTCTCTGCCGCTGGTGCGATCGCGATATCTGATCAGTCGGGGCAACGTTGACTCCGATGACGTGGAGCCAATCCCGGTTTCGCTGGGTGTGGATGACACCGATCGTGGTGGGCTGTTTGCAGAAGCAAGCGTTCCGGTGAGTCAAACGCCTAATTTTTCCTTAGAGCTCGTCCCGCAATACTTCATTGGTGAGGCCCTGAGTGGCAGCTCTGTGGTGAGCCCAGACGTGTTTGGCCTGGGGGTCAATACGTCGGCCCGACTGGGCCCTACCACTACTTTAGAAGGGCAGGCCGAGTTGACGAGCTTTGCGCTGGATGATTTGGATGATAACCTGCGGGTTAATCTGCAGGGGCGGCAAGAGCTGGGTCGCCACCTCTTTTATTTGGACTATAGCTATCGCGATCGCCTTTTTAATGGCTCTTTGGGGTTTCAAGATGTTCGCTCTAGTCTGGGCGCTGTGCTGGTTTCACCAGTAGTCCCGTTAAATAATAGTGGGTTGCGGTTGACCTATCAGCTCAGTGCTCAGCTAGTAACCGCCGAAACCGATCGCCGCGATCTGCTGGGGCCTTCACCTGCCGATGATTTAGTCACGCTGGGACGGTTTCAAGGGGCTGCTCGACTGTCTCAAGGGTTTAATCTTTGGCGCGGTAAGCCTTTGCCAGCGACCCAAACAGAAGGGCTACGCTACACCCCGACACCGATCGTGCCCCAAGTGACTTTGCGGGGCAGCCTGCAGGGGGTGGCCACGTACTACACCAGTGGTGATCTGCAAGAACTGCTGACGGGCGACATTCGTCTTGACGCCCAGTTTGGTCACTTTTCGAAGCCATTTTTTGACTACACCCGGCTAAATCTAGGCTATACCCAGCGGTTTATTGGGGGCGCTGATTCACCTTTTCGGTTTGATCGATTTGTAGATCAGCGGGTTTTGTCTTTTGGGCTGACCCAGCAGATATATGGTCCTTTTTTGCTGGGGTTTCAGACCTCTGTCAATCTAGAAAATAATGAGGCGGTGAATACCGAATTTATCGCGGAGTATAGTCGCCGCACGTACGGTATTTTAGTGCGCTACAGCCCAACCCGAGAGACCGGATCCATCGGTTTTCGTCTGAGTGATTTTAGCTGGCTGGGCAACAGCGATCCATTTGATGATCAGCGCATTCGGGATGTTGATAGCAGCGTGATCAGACCCTAAAGGCGCTGGAAATTTTGAGCAATGCACACTATAAATCAGTTTAGGGGCATCCTATCTAGGTTAGGTATAGATACGTTAATCCTGGATGACCGCTGACCCTTTGAATTGGTTTGGATATTCATCATGAATCCTTCCTCAATGTCGCCCGCTTCCCCATCGTCTTCTCCGCTGTCAGCCGAAGCACAGCAGTCGCTTCGGCTCTTGCAGGGTTACAGCTTTGAGTTGGGCTGGTACAGTGCCGAGAGTCAGATTCTAGAGTGGCTTGAGCGCTATCGTGAGGCTTGGATTCGAGATGCCATTCTAGAGGCGCTTTACCAGGGGCGTTATAAAGCCATATCGGTTAAGCAAATTCTGGCGCTGTGGACCCGTCGTGGTCAGCCTGTGCGACACTTTACCCCTGAGTTTGCCCAGGTGGTCGGGCGTCAGCTAGGGATGCACTGGACTGTGGGGCACGAACTAGAGAGGACGCAGCCGTCGTGGGACAAAGGGTCGCCAGCTAACGTAGAGAGTCACCCTCCATCAGAGACGCCGGTTGCCAGCAGCGATGATCTGGGTGAACTGAACAAGGCCAGCCCGGACAGTCCAGGAATGCTCTATCGGGTACATACGCCTATCCAGCCTTTCAAGCCAGAACTGCCCTTCTATAAGCCGCGTCGTCAGCGCGCTGATGTGCCGTCTGATTTGCCAGCGCGCGCCCGGTCGATGAGTCTGATGGATGCTATTCGGGTAGAGCCCCGTTTAGATTAGAGCCCTGTTTAGATTAGAGCCCTATCTCCTTTACCTTGTCTGGTTAGCTGAATCTGGTTAGTTGAGACTTATGGGTTAGCTGGGGGCTTTCCCCCCATTCTAATTTCTGAGCAAAACGAGGCTACCTGGGAGCCGTCCTGATCTTTCAAGATATGGGTTCGCATCCGCAGGTTGTCGGTAATAAACCACCATCGTTCCTGGGAATGGGTGGTGCCGTCCTGGGTCGCGATCGTCAGGACTTCATTCTCAAGACTGTAGCGGCTCTTAAAGGTTGATTGACGGGGGGTGCGGTTGAGCAACGTGCCTTCTGCTGTGCCCTCTGAGGAGCTATGCTCAGGGCTTAAAGGCACAATCAGGGATTACTGCCATTTCCATGGCTTCAATCCCCAAAAAAGCACCTAAGCTAACTGCTAGAATGCCAATAAAAGTATGAATCCGAAAATTTCTTTGGGTAACAAAGGCATAT
>JBCBZL010000082.1:0-15723 GCA_039815385.1 Cyanobacteria bacterium P01_A01_bin.114 | reverse complement strand
TCTTTTCACGACAATGCCGCGAGAGTTTCCCGAACTTGATCGGCTCATGGAAACCATTCGCACTCAAGAGCTAGGGTTAATGCATCCGACCCGAACGTCTTTTCGACTGGTGCCGCCTGACCTATGAAGCCTTATTTAAAGCCACAACAGCCACCTTTGAAGCCCCAGTCACTATCGCTGTTCGGCCTTCTCTGCGCCGGGTTTTACACGCTATTTACGCTACTCCCTAACAGCCACAGCTTAATGGTGTCATGGCCTTGGGTGTTTTTATGGCAGGTGGGGCTGCTGTGTCCTCTGCTATGGCTGATTTCCCAAATTTGGCAGCAGCGCAGTTGGAGATTACTTGGCATCGGGTTAGATGCGATCGCAGTTCTCGGCTTAGCCGCCATTATTCTCAATGGGGTCTTTGCCGAATTTTCCCATCAGGCAGTTTGGTATGGGTGGGCGGCTATTTGCCATCTAATGGCCCTGTATGCACTCAACCAGTGGTGCACTCGAGAAAAAGGGGATACCCTGCTTCAGTTTCAAGCTGTGATCAGTATCGCCTTTATCATCGTCAGCCTAGCCGTTTGGGGGGGACAGACCGTTGCACCGGAGCTGGCTCGTATCGCTGAGCTTAAAGCCATTGGGCTCGGCGCTACTTTTGATTTGTCGAACAACAATTTACGGAACTGGGCCCCGCTAGGCCATCAAAACTATGTGGCTGGGTACCTGGTTCTAGCACTGCCTATCTTACTAGGGCTCGGGTTAAAGCAGGTTGGATGGCAGCGCTGGTTATGGAGCGGCAGTTTCATTCTGGGGTTGGTCGATCTCTATACCACCAACTCTCGGGCTGGTTTTCTGGGTTTTGCAGTTGGGCTGCTGCTGTTTTTAATCGGGGTTGCGATCGCTCAAACGGCACACCGCAAAAAGCTGCTGGGGCTGGGGGTTGCTTCAATCTTGGCGGGGGCGGCTATTGTCGTGACCAACGAAAGACTCAGATCCCTAGCCATAGATGCGCTGCAAGGTCGAGGCATCTTAGATGACTATCGCGTAATTACCAATACCGTTGGCTGGCGCATGGGGTTGAGCGCCCCCTTCTCTGGGCAGGGGCTAGGCAGTGTACCCCTGGTCTATCAGCAATATTTACCAATATGGGGCAACCGCCGGGCAGAGCTCGCCTATCAGCTGCACAGCACCCCCGCCCAATTGTGGGGGGAGTTTGGCATTCTCGGTATCCTCCTAGCCATGGGTCTCACGATCTGTATTGCAGTGGCTATTGTTCGACGATATCGGCCATTTTCAGATATTAGGCCCCTACCAAGCAGGGTGTTCAGCTTTGACGAGACCACGACCTCAGCCGAACGAGGACCTGCTGAACCGCTCCCCCCCCCCGGCACTTCGCCACTGTTGCTGATCAGTATCTTGAGCGCTTTAGTGGGCTACAGCTTTGTTAGCCTGACCGACTATCAGCTCGATAATCCGGCTATTAGCGGCACGCTGACTATTTTTTTAGCCCTGCTGGCGGTTGAGCTACGACCGGTTTCAAAAGCAATTCAACTATCCCAACGGATACGCTATGTCATAGTTGGCGTGGCAACGGCGCTGATACTCACCCTGGGCAACTGGCTAATCCCGATTCATCGAGCCTGGCAGCTCTCTAGCCAGGGCTTTACGGCACTTCTCAACGAAGACATTCCTACCTTTGTTGCCAAACTTGAGAAAGCCCATCAGCTTGCCCCTTGGGAACCCTACTATGCCCATCAGCTCGCTTGGAATTTGGGCAACCTTGCCTATCAAACCCCCGAGCCAGCCCTTCAAGAAACCTTGAGGCAGCAGAGCGTCCAATGGTTTCAAACAGCAACAACAATTTCACCCTATCAAGAATTTGGCTACTCCAACCTGGGCTGGCTAGAGGTCAATCAAGCCCCCGAGGCAGCCACCCAAGCCTTTGCCAGCTCAGCTCAGCTCGTGCCCGCTAAACGCGACGTCTTTTTGGGGCTAGGCTACAGCTTATTGCAGCAAGGGCGCTCCGAGCTTGCCCGCCAAGCCTGTTTGCTCGAAGCGCTGAGGCACCCTACCATTATCGCCAGTCCGATTTGGCAAACAACCCCGCTCAAGTCCCTTTATCCATCACTTTTAGAAGCTTTAGAAATGACCTTGAGCGATCTGATCGCCCAAACAGCTAACCCTACCCTTGATCAATATTGGCAACAGAGCCGGGCCAGGCTACGCTGGTGGCGTGGCGATCTGAGGGGTGCTGAGCAAGACTGGACAGCGCTCGGCGATACCATCGGCTTAATTTTGACCAAGCTAGCGGCTGATCAACCGGTGAGCGCTGAGGTGGCCACCTTACCAGATAGCCCTGAGAAATTTACGCTCCAAGCCTGGCTTAGCCCCACCGAGCGCGAAGCCAATCTGATCCTGGCTTGGAGCACCTACCAATCTACCTATAACGATACTTCGACCCAGACAATGCCTCCCGAGCTGTTGAGTGAGCTGGTTGAGTCAATGAACCAGGCTGACAGCTTCACCCAATGGTTCAATCAAACCTCTCCTACCCGCACTCTTCAGAGTCAACGCCTGGGCTTCAACACGCTGAGCAGGCACACTGACGGCCCCACCCCATCAGATTTTGGACTGCGCCAAGAACGGATTACAGTAAGCTATCTATTTCCCAGCTTGTGGGCGTCTCCGCTTTATCAACCCGCCCTTGACAAGCAGCTACAACCGCTTTGGAACCAGGTGCTTGAAGCCATTTAAGCCATCTACTCGTCTTCATTAGGGAAAACAATTTTGTAAGGCCCCTCGGGGGTTTGTATGACATCTCCCCCTAGGTTTCTGATTTCTTGGGTTGCCCTGGCGCGCGCGGTGTCATCCAGCGCATTGCTCAGCACACCGCTCCAGGCACTGATTTTAACGGCTGTGCTATCAGGATTTTGGCTGAGCACCTGGGCCATATTTTGAGAAATTTCACTGATCAAGACACCGTCTACGTAGCTAGATTGACTGGCCCATTCTGCCGCCATTGCATAGGACTGCTGGGCGGCCTGGACATCGCCTAAAAAGAGCAGCTCATCCGTGCCTTTATATCGCCAGATGTAAAAACTGTCTGGCGGTTGCTGCGGCCCTAGATTTTCTAACCCATTGGCCATCAAAGCGACGGCCTCTTCTGGCTGCCCTGCATAGAGGGTCGCACTGCCCGATAAAAATAGGTAAAAATCTCTGTAATAGGGATCTTTTTCTAAGATCGCCTCAAAAAAGTTAGCACTCAGCTGATAGCCAAACTGCTGCCTGAGCTCATCGCCCCCAAAGTATTGCAAAAACTGCAAAAAGATCCAGTTAGACAGGACATTATTAAATCCAAACGCTGGGGCGTATTTTGCCAGCTCAAGGTTCAGCGCTGTTTTTTGTGAAGATTGTTTTCGGGCTGCACTCAACTGAGCCGTATCTTGCAAAGCGGCTAATTTAGGAATTTGGAGCCCGGCGATAGTGCCCACACAGAGCCCTGCTAAGAGTATATAACCCAGGCTTTTCAGGGTGAAAATTCTCATTTTTTATGATGATGCCAAATCCGAATGTAATACCCCCCATTCAAAATTGGAGCCTGTCAGGGGGCGTAAAACTTTATGCCCTTCGGTATCGGGTATAGCTAGACAGGGTTTCGTATGAGTAGGCCTGCTCAGTTGAGACTTACAAAAAATCCAATTATATAAGAATGGATGGGCGAAGTATCTCTCACCCATCCATTCTTATCAGCTAAATGACTCATCAGACCGATCTGATAGTTATCAGCTTATTCGGAACCACAAAGCATTTGACTTGAACAGTCTGCGTTGAACAGTCTGCATCAATTAGTTAACATCCTCATACAGCGTGCCACAGGTAGGCCCGCCAGCAGTGCCCGTCGCTACAAAATCAATAGCAGTTGCTCCTGATTCATTACCCTTAGCCGCAGCATTATCAACAGCATTGACTTGTAAAGCTTCACACAAAACAGCCAGTGTTGTTGCTTCATTATTTGCGGTTTGGCCTACCTGCACACCGCCAAGATAAGCTCTGATAGAGGCGGTGGCCACATTATCAGGAATTGCTCGGTTGATAATGGAAGCGGGGTTTGTACCTACGGCCGCGTCAATTTCATATTCGTAATTAGAAGTATCCTGGCTGATGCCCAGACCGAGGCGACCAAAGTTGGCTTCGTTTGCGAAGGTGTCTTCCTCAAGGTAGTAAGCCTGCTGAGCACGGTTCATGGAACCGACGTAGGTCTTGGCTTCAGACTGCTTGGCTTTGTTGGCCTGGTTTAGGAAAGAAGGCAGTGCGATCGCAGCCAGAATACCGATGATGATGATAACCACCAGCAGTTCGATCAGGGTAAAGCCACCCTCTTGCTTTTTCTTAGAGAGGTGCTGGAGTAGCTTCGTAGTAAAAGTCGATTTCATGATAAAAGGTGTCTCCTTGATGTTTGGGGTTGTAGCGTCTAGCTCCTAGTGTTTAAGCTACCCATTCGGCTCTGGTGTCTTATCACACGGGTTAAGAAACCCAGGAACCGCAGGGATAGCTTGTCTTACGCTCCATGAGATTAATTTACCCCTGCCCCCTGAGCGATCGATCAGCCATTATGCAGAAAGCGCACAGTCTGTCCGGACGGCAGTTCAGTATTTTCCGGGGGGCAGTGGGGTGAATCAATCGGGGTTTTTACAGAGTTTCTATGAGAACCTCATCCCCCGGTCTCCTCGAGGAGAAGGGGAGTTAAGGTTAGCCATATTTTTGCTATCAAGAACCTTATGTTGAAGAGATTCAAAGTCCCTCTCCTCGTAGAGCTTTGCTCTTCTCGAAGAGTGGAGAGGGATTTAGGGCGAAGTCCTCAATACCGCTCAACCCCAGGCAAACTAACCCCACCCATAGCCGCTTCCCCGCAGGTCTTGGGCGTCGGAAAAATCTTGGTCGGGTTCGCCAACCCCTGAGGATTAAACACCTGCCGAACCCACTGCATCGTTTCTAAATCAGCCGGGCTAAACATCTTAGGCATGTAGCAGCGTTTATCAGCCCCGATGCCGTGCTCGCCAGAGATGCTGCCACCAGCAGCAACACAGAGCTTAAGAATATCGCCGCCGAGGGCTTCGACCGCCTCAAGCTGGCCGGGCACAGCATTGTCGTAAAGGATCAGGGGATGCAGATTGCCGTCTCCGGCATGAAAGACATTGGCCACGCGGTAGCCATGCTGTTCGCCCAGGGCTTCAATTTCTTTAAGCACATAGGGTAGCTGCGTACGGGGGATAACCCCATCCTGAACATAGTAGTCGGGGCTAAGCTTGCCCATGGCGGCAAAGGCGGCTTTACGGCCTTTCCAAAGGCGCAGGCGATCGTCGGGGTCGGTGGCGCTAACCAGGCTGCGGGCTCCGTTCTGCTGGCAGATAGCGGTAATCCGATCGCTGCACGCAGCCACTTCAGCTGGCGAGCCGTCCACTTCGACCAGTAAGATTGCGATCGCATCTCTGGGGTAGCAGTCAAGCGCCACCACATCCTCGACGGCGTTGATGCTAAAGTTGTCCATCATTTCCATCCCAGCGGGGATGATGCCCGCGCTGATGATATCTGAGACGCTTTTACCCGCCGCTTCAATACTGTCAAAGTCAGCCAGCAGCACCTGGATAGAGTCAGGAGATTTGAGAATCCGCAGGGTGATCTCAGTGACGATGCCGAGGGTGCCCTCGGAGCCCACAAATAGCCCGGTGAGGTCGTAGCCTGGACTTTCCGGCACGGCACTGCCCAGCTCAGATATTGTGCCGTCGGGCAGCACGAGCTTCAGTCCGAGGACGTGGTTGGTAGTCACACCGTATTTGAGGCAGTGAACGCCGCCGGAGTTCTCGGCAATATTGCCACCAATAGAGCACACTGATTGACTAGACGGGTCCGGAGCGTAGTAAAACCCAGCCCCACTAACGGCCTGAGTAATCCAGTTATTGATTACACCGGGCTGAACGACGATGCGCTGGTTGTCTAAGTCAATATCTAGAATGTCACGCATGCAGGCGGTGACAATCAGCACGCTGTCTTCGATGGGTAGCGCACCGCCCGAGAGCCCCGTCCCGGCTCCTCGAGTGACAAAGGGGGTGCGGGTGCGATCGCAGATTTTCACTACAGCGGCAACTTCCTCCGTAGTCTTGGGCAGCACCACCACCGCCGGTCGTTCTCGATAGCTAGTCAACCCGTCACATTCATAAACCAGCAGTTCCTCTTTGCGGCGCACCACCCGGTCAGGGTCTAACACCGATTCAAAGGCTTGAATGATGGTTTGCCAATTGCGAGCCGTGGCAGTACTGGTAACCATAAGTTTTTACACGCGGTTTGAGCTGAATCAATCTGATCCTACCCACGTACAGGCGCTGCTGGCAACGTCTCTGCCCCACGTACAGGCGTCACATGCAACGCCTACCCAATACTCTCGCCGTTCAGCATCTTATTCGCCGCATCCAGCAGAGCCTCTTCGAGATAGGGTTTGGTAAAGTAACCGCTGGCCCCCAGGTCAACTGCCATTTGGCGATGGCGGTCAGCCCCACGGGAGGTGAGCATGGCGATCGGAATACTTTTCAGGGCGGTATCCTTCTGCATCCGAGATAGCAACTCTAAGCCATCCATGCGAGGCATCTCAATATCGCAGAAGACCAAGCTACAGGGTAAACCAGATTTCAGTTTTTCCCAGGCCTCTTGCCCATCACGGGCTTGCTCAACCCGGTAGCCGACCTTATTAAAGCTCATGGAAAGCAGCTCGCGTACCGTAATCGAGTCGTCTACGATCAAGACCGTTGGCTCAGACTTGGTGGCAGCAGGCTCTTCTACAACAGGCGTTTCGGGTTGACCCCACACAGCAGTCGTGGGCTCACGGCGGACTCGGCCCATCGCGATGTCGATCAGCTCAAGCACATCGGCAATGGGCATGACTCGACCATCGCCGAGTACGGTTGCCCCCGCAATCCCAACTGGCTTGGGGACAGGCCCTTCCAGCTGCTTGATCACAATTTCTTGCTCACCGATAACCTGATCCACTTCTAGCGCGATATAGCTGCTGGCGCTGCGGAGTACCACAATGGAGATTACATCTTCGTCGACCTGGCCCCCGTAAACCCGGCCTCGACCCAAGGTGCGGTTAAATTTCAGCAGATCAGACAGCTTTTGGAAAGGCAGCATCGTGTCGCGCCACAAAATGCATTGCTCTCCTTGATCGTTGGTGCGAATGCGATCTTTAGGCACATCGAGCATGTCTTCGACCCCATCCATGGGGAAGGCAATGCGAGCCTGGTTGCTAATACAGCTCAGTGCTTTAGAAATACTTAGGGTCAGCGGTAACCGGATCGTAAAGCTGGTGCCCTTACCTAGCTCAGAGTCAATCGTGATGCTGCCCCGGATTTCTGCCAGGGAGGTGCGCACAACGTCCATGCCGACCCCTCTACCCGCAAAGTCATCAGCCTGGTCGCGGGTGCTAAATCCAGGGTGAAACAGCAGCTCGTAAACATCCAACACTGACATGGACTTGGCTTCTGCCTGGGTAATCAGCCCTTTTTCTACCGCTTTGCGTTTAACCAAGTCTGGATCAATGCCGCCACCGTCGTCGGCCACATAAATCACGGTTTGGTTGCCCTGATAAAAAGCTCGAACGGTAATAGTGCCTTCCCTAGATTTGCCAGCAGCCAAACGCTGCTCTGGGGTTTCAACCCCGTGGGTGATCGCATTGTTGACCAGATGGGTCATCGGGTTGTAAAGCTGCTCGAGGATCATCTTGTCGATCAGCGTGTCGCGGCCCTCAACCACCAGACCCGACTCTTTGCCACACTTGAGTGAAATATCGCGAACGGCTCGGGGCAAGCGATCAGCCGTTTGGGCAAAGGGCACCATGCGGGCTTTGTTAAGCCCCTCCTGGAGCTGGGTGGTCACCTGGCGAAACTGACGGGTGACTTGATCAGTCGAGTCCACCGTATAGCCAATGTCAGACGAAGATTCTCTGACCCGTACGATCAGCTCGATCATCTCCTGAGACAGCGTGTGGAACCCTGTAAAGCGATCCATCTCAAGGGCATCAAAGGTCTCCCCAGTGGCATGATCGTCGGGGTTTGCGATCGCAGCCCCCCCTGCGCTGGTCGAACTATACACCTGGCGACTAGAGATGAGAGAGCTCTCCAATAGCGAACGCTCATAAAGATCGCGCATCCGCTGTCCAACATCATTGAGCTGTTGAACTTGAAATAATAAGTTGTCAAGAAACTGACGCAGCCGTTCCTGATCTTGCTCCAACGTATTGCGATTGACCACTAGCTCTCCGACCAGATTGCTGAGATTGTCGAGGTGGTTAACCGAAACCCGCATGGTTTGCTCGCCCAGGATACCCGAAGAGCGACGGCTAGAGAGACGATTCGCCGAGGGTGAAATTCGCCGAGTGACTGACGCCCCCGTAGGCCCCCCTAGGGTTTGATCAGCTTCTTCCAGCAGCCGTTCTAAATCTTGGAATTCATTATCCCCAGAGGTTGCCCCCGCGACATCAGAGACACTTTCCGTGCCCCCGCCCGATAAGTCATCCTCCTCTAGAAGGCTGTCTTCCAAAACAGCACCTTCATCCAACAAAGCATCCAAATCATCTAAACTGTCAGGCCCGTCCAAATTAGAATCGTCAGGGGGATCCAATTCAATCTCAGGCGTTTCCAGAACCTCAAGGGCAGAGAAGGTCAGCACTTCACCCGCCGGATTGATGTCCGGTAGATCGGAAAGGTCTGGCAGACTCAGATCCTCTGCCAGACCATCGCCTACCGAGTCTAATGAATCACTGGATGCCTCGTCCGTCCGCTCGCTAGAACCCGCTTGAGAAAAATCGAGGTCGAAAGACTCTATCTCTAGCGCATCTGGGCTATCAGAAAACAGGCCGTCGGGTAAGTCAGCCGCCAAATCAGTCTGCACCTCATCTGTTGAGGAGGCTGCCAATGGAGAGAGCTCCGGTAGTGAGTCCCCAGACAGATCATCAAAGGTCGCTTCATCGATACCCTCTGCTCCATCCACTGGCAAATCGCTGAACACCGAGTCAGCACCGTCAGAGGTGAGTCCATCCAGATTAGACATGTCTAGATCAAGAGAGTCAGCCAGATCGGGGGTATCAGGCCCAGAGGCATCGAGATCAAGGACATCTAAATCAAGTGTACTAAGGTCATCGAGCGCACTCAAATCCTCCGAAGAAGATGCTTCAGCCGTGTTCTCACCCAGCTCGTCAAACAAATCATCAGTCGAGCTATCGGCAGCAATAGTTGGCCCAGCAGCATTATCGTCAAAAGTATCTGCGAAGTCAGCCAAGGCACTCGCTTCGGAATTAACAGAGTCGTCCCACGGATCCTGAGTAAGATCAACATCCAGCTCGGATGGCGATGGTAAAAGAGCCTCAGAGCTCTCTGGCGTTTCAAAAAAACTTTCAATTTCGTCGCTATCTGGGGAGGCGTTCGATGTACTCGCCGTATCAGATGCATCAGCCGCCGGTAAATCATTAAAAAAGTCGTCTCCGACAGCCGATAGGGCCTCGGCGGACTCGCCATCCGCAGTCGAGGCATCCAGATCAGCACTTAAATCCGGCGTTTCAGGCTCTACAGTGGAAGCCCCAAAATCAAGATCCAGCTCATCACCCAGGCCTTCAGCATCTGCGTCAAAA
Source organism: Cyanobacteria bacterium P01_A01_bin.114 (assembly GCA_039815385.1). Lineage (GTDB taxonomy): Bacteria > Cyanobacteriota > Cyanobacteriia > Phormidesmidales > Phormidesmidaceae > SIO4C1. Next base: position 6,059 of record JBCBZL010000082.1, on the reverse strand, counting down.
GATTCGGGGACATCCCCCCCCAAATCTAGAGCAAACTCATCGCTCAGACCTTCGACCGCAGCAGCAGCAGCAGGTGCATTAGAGGCGTCGCTGCCAAAATCAAGATCCAACTCATCAAAGCTAGCCGCAGGTGCATTAGAGATATCACTGCCAAAATCAAGGGCTAACTCATCAAAGCTAGCCGCAGGCGCGTCAGAGGTATCCCCGTCGAAATCAAGATCTAATTCACTCCCTAAATCTTCAAGGCCAGGGCTGTCGACATTGGCACTAGCGTCTAACGAGACATCTCTCTCAAAATCAAGATCCAGCTCATCGCCGAGGCCTAGCTCGCTCAAGCTAGCTTCAATAGTCGTTTCACCGGTCGTATTCCCGCCTAACCCGAAGTCTAAGTCATCACCAGAAAGGTCATCACTAGAAAGGGTCTCTAAATCGGCGGCGGCATCGCCGCCAAAGTCAAGGTCTCCCAAAGGGGTGTCTGGTTCAATCTTGGTAACTGCGTCAGATGGGCTAAATTCAAACTCAAATTCTTCTGTGTCAGAGACACTGCTGCTCACCTCAGCAGGCGACACGTCAATGTCGTCTAAAATGTCGTCTAAGCTGAACGGAGCGCCCCCCTCTGAGTCAAGCTCTAAGTTGGAGTCAGAGGCGTTTTGAGACGCTCCAGGGCTTGACAGCTCGGGGGCTAAGTCACTGAGCAAACCCTGCTCATCGCCCTGCCCATCGCCGGGGAACTCTGAATCGGCTAGCTCATTCAGAGCATCATCTAGCTGGGTACCCTCGCCGAACTGGCTGCGGGTTGGGTCTAAACCGTCAGCATTACTGTTTGTGCTGCCTAGATCTACGCTGTCTAAATCTATGCTGTCTAGATCTAAGCTGCCTGAATCTAAGCTGTCTAACCCTGCGCTCTCTAAACTGCCAGCCTCCTCAGACAGCATGTCACCAAACAGAGCGGTCATTTCACTGTCGATTTCGCTATCGATTTCACTGGCGATTTCACTGGCGGGGCTATCCGACTCACCTACCCCTGCAAAATCACTACTACTCTCCAGCAAATCTGCAAAATCATCGTCTGTAATATCGACGTCAACTGGGCTAGAAGATAAATCACCTACATCGGCCCGAACCTCTTCGTCCTGCCAGACATCATCCAAGTCGCTGAGGTCTCCCTCAAACAAATCAGCCAAGCTATTCAGCTCAGCATCGCCAACCTCTGGCCCCATAGCAGTATTGTCTAGCAAAAAATCTAGAGATTCGTCCGGGGTTGGAGGAGAACTTTCAAGCCCTGAGACAGACTCTATGCCTTCTAGGTTTAAATCAAAGGACTCAACAGATGTCGGCTCAGCGTCTCCAAACAAATCTGAAGCTAAATCGACCTCTGAAGTCCCCTCAGCCGTACCCGGTGCTGAGCCAAACAAATCGGCCGCAAAAAGATCATCTTCAGACGGGGCGGGCGCGTCAGCAAAAAGATCATCGAACTCTGCACTGGCTGACTCAAGCATGGAATCAGCAACTGCATCTTCTGGCAGCAAATTCTGCATGGCTTCTGACACAGCCACCTCAGGGGCGCGATTAGCCAGAACTAAATCTTGCGCTTTTTTGATGTCTTTAATTAAAACAGGCGCTAGGGCGCGGTAATCTTGACTGTGATTCGCGATCGCTAATCGAGCGGTTTCAATCAGGTCATTCCATGCAGCTAGCTCGAATTGTTCACCTAGCTGCTTGAGCCGCTGGCAAATAGACTGCAGTTCACCACGACTCCGATCGTTGTCATCCTGCCTAAAGAGGGTCAGCATTTCCCGCAGACAGCCTGAGACATCGCTCTTAAAGACAAGCTGCAATGCGCTGTCTTCTTCATAAATGACAGGCTGCTGTCGAGCCGAGATGGCAGCGGGTTGAGGCGCAGGCTGCTCAATACTGGCCGTTTGTACCAGAGTTTCCAAATGATCGTTCAAACGATCAAATACGGGGTCTACTCCGGTCATAATCTCCTGAGCCTTATCATCGGTCAGCCCGAATGGCCCTTGCAGCTGTTCGACCAGTTCTTGCATCGCGTCAAACACCTGCAAAAACATGGATTCTAGGTCGCGATCTGTCTTAACAGGCGACTCTTTAAGGATTTTGAAGTAATCCTCCATACGGTGAGCCGTACGCTGCACGCTTTCAATACCGAGCATGGCAGCCCCACCCTTGACCGAGTGGGCTGCCCTAAACACCTCATTCGCCATCTCCGGATCTTCAATCGTGGCTTGAAGATTCAGAAGCCCTCGTTCAATGGTATTGAGGTTATCCTTGGCTTCTTCAATGAAGTAGCCCATGATTCGCTGTTGTTGCTCGGGCAGCATAGCCGCGTTCTCCCTTCCCTAGAGGCTTCTATCTAAAATCAGGCACCGACTCATGGTCAATAAGCGCAAGGTATCTGGTCCATCGTTGATCTCCATCGTAGCTAGATTTTTTCATTCTCCACCTTGAATCGTTCGACCGAGGTTAGCAGGTCACGGGCTACCCCGACCAGATTTTGCAAGGATGCCGACACGCGCTGAGATTCTTGGGAGGTTTCTTGGGCAGTCAGCTCAACTGACTGCATAACCTGGGCAACCGCTCGTGAGGTTTCGGTTTGTTCAACCGTATCTGCGGTAATCGAACGCACCAGTACATCAATTCGATTAGAGACCTGAATAATATCTTCGAGCGAGCGCTTGGCTTGCTCCGCCAGGCGAGTGCCTTCGATCACCTGCTGGGTGCCTTCTTCCATGGCGGTCATCACACCGCTGGTCTCACTTTGAATCTGTAAAACGATTTGCTCGATTTCTTTAGAGGCCTTAGCGGCCCGGTCAGCAAGCTGACGCACCTCGTCGGCGACGATTGCAAACCCGCGTCCGGCTTCTCCAGCTCGAGCCGCCTCAATGCTGGCGTTCAAAGCCAGCAGGTTGGTTCGGGAAGCAATCTGAGAAATCAGGGCGACGATCTTTGAAATTTCTTGAGAAGATTCGGCTAGACGCTTTACTTTTCGAGTCGTCTCGGCAACGGTTTCGCGGATTTCAAGGATACCGGCCACGGTTCGCTCAACGGCCTCACCCCCACGCAGGGCAGTCGCAGATGCAGACCGAGCCACTTCCTCAGCCTCTCGAGCGCTTTCGGCCACCCGCTGAATGGACTCAGTCATGACCTGGACTGAGTTGAGGGTAACGGCCAGCTCTTCAGCCTGACGCAGGGCGTCTGCTGATAGGCTGCGGGCAAACATTTCATTTTCGGTGGAGCTTTTACTGACCTGCCGGGCGGCAACGCTCACCTGTTGCACAATCTCACGTAGATTTTGAATGGTGAGGTTAAAGGAGTCGGCAACTGCACCTAGTACGTCAGCGGTTACCTCAGCCTGAACGGTCAGATCGCCTCGAGCTGCGCCTTCTACGTCGTCTAGCAGACGGATGACCTGACGCTGCAAGTCTTCTTTGGCTTGCTCTTGCTCTTGGGCCTTGCGCTGGGCTTCACTGGTGGTGGTTAAAATCACCCGCGCCATTTGGTTAAAGCCAGAGGCAAGCTGCCCAAAGTCGTCTTGAGAATAAACGGTGGCTCGCGCACTCAAATCTCCCTGAGAAACCAGATCAAATTGGGTTTTGAGGTTGTCAATCGATTGCTTAACGCGGCGGTCGATCAGATACCCTAACCCGAGCACGGTGCCAAAGCTGGTGAGCCCAGCCCCTAGGCTCATCACAGCCGGGTAAATCTTGGCTTGTAAGTTGTTAGAGCGACTTTCAACGGGCAGTCGGCCGATGGTGGCAATGTTGATCACAGCAACTGCGATCGCAGACATCAGCCCTGCAGCACCAGCTAGCACCAAGCGTTTATTGGGTAAGTTAGCATTCTCGAGGGGGGCCAAAGCACCTTGATCAACACTGACCACCTCAACGCTGGTATCTTCACCCTGGGTAAACGCAGGCAGCTGGTCAGCGGTTTCAGAAATACTAAAAATCGCCTCGTCACCAATCACAGTCTGCGTATCATCTTCGCTCAAGCTAAAACCTGAGCTGCCCGAAGTCCCCGGACTGAGCTCCGCAGCATTGGGAATTTCGACTGAGCCCACAGACGAGCCTGTAAATCCAGAAGAGCTATCAGATAGCTCAAAGTCAGGCAAGCTGCCCAAATCATCAAATTCGTCAAATTCGTCTAAAAAATCGATATTACTCTGCTGGCTGCTGGCCTCATCCGTAAAGTCAACAGACGCAGACTCAAACGAGAGTTCCTGAGGGCTGGCAGAGTTAGCCGATAGCGACAGATCGATTTCCTGGGTAGAGGCCCCAGAAAAGTTTACGCCTTCAACGTCTTCATCAAGCGGTGTACTCGAAAGCTCATTGCCCGGCTCAAGATCTGCAACGGGAACCTCATTAGAGCTGCCATCGGGCTCAGCCATAAACAAAGTCTGATCTTCTGTCTCCTCGAGAGCATCGAGCTCATCAAATGATAAATCACCCGAGAATGAACCCAAGTCGGCATCGGCACTCCCTGCTAGATCCATATCCTCTGCCAGACCCATATCCTCTGCCAGACCCATATCTGAGTCTGGCAAAGGGGCTATATCTGACAACGAGTCTTGCTCTACCAGCAGCTCCGCACTTAAGTCTGAGAGCGGCTCCTCCAGCGGAGGCTCCTCTCCAAAGGCCTGATCAAAGTCTGATAAAGCTGGCTCTGATAAAGCTGGTGGGACCTCACCGGGGGAAACCTCAGCCAGTGAAACGTCACTGGCTAATGTCTGATCGGCAGGAGCCTCTTGAAAAGCGGCATCAAAATCGGGAATCTCTTCATTCAGCAGATCATCGCCGCCAAAGGCTCGATCAAGATCAGACATCCCTTCATTCAGAAAATCATCCCCGCCAAAGGCCTGATCAAAGTCAGACACATCTTTGTTGTGAAGGGTATTTTCGCCAAAGGCTTCATCAAACTCAGCCGGGTCGAAGGGGGCGTCTGCCAGTGACGATTCACCTGTTTGTAAATCAGCATCCACCGTGACAGGCTCACTTTCTGAAGAGATCAGGCTCTCAAGACTGGGGTCAGCAAAGGGGTCTAGCAGCTCAGAATCTACAATCTCCTGGCTGGGCATCTCTTCAACAACAAAGGCATCATCTTCCTCTAACAAACCATTGTTTTGAGGAAGGTCAGACTGGGGGAAGTCAGACTGAGGAAACCCGGCGGCTGTAACCTGATAGTCAGACGACACGTCAAACGGGTCGTTAAACAGTTCCGCAGGAGATTCTTGAGCATCTGCCTCAAACGAGCCGTCGATACTGGCCAACTCTAAATCGGCAAAATCAAGCTCGGCACTAGTCACTTCATCAGGCTGAGCCGGGAGCCCCCAATCCTGAGAAACGTCTGCTCCAGGTTCAGATAAATCGCCGTACAAACTGACAGAATCAGCCAGCTCTTCTTCAAACTCGTCTGGCAAAACATCACCCGTAGGCTGACTGATAGCCTGACTAGCATAGGCCAAACCATTATTGGCGTAGTCTACGAACTCAGCATCAGAAGTGAGCTGCAGCACAGATTGATACTGATCGCGGGCAACGTCATATCGGTGGAGCCCGTAACAATAAATATGGCCCTTTAACAGCAGAACATTGGGGTCGCTTGGATACTCAGTGGCAAGCTGATCAATGACCGCAGCCGCCTCTTCGTAGCTCCCCTGCATGTAGGCGCGCTCCGCTGCCTGGTAGGCTTGAGAGTAGTCGGTGCCTGATGCCATTTGTCTTCTCCTGCGAGTCTAAGTATCCTAAGTGCTTCCTAATAGTGCTTTGGCAACCGTAAGTCTAGGCTGCCCAGCGAGCCGAGCGCAAAATCGCAATGTGGTCAAGTAGCCGCAAGGCTCGACTGGCTGACGGGTTGACAACCCATTCTCCCTTTAGAAAAGGAGCCATCGCGTCTGGATAATTGCGAGATACCTGAACTGACTCAGCGTCTAGCCAATCTGTCCCAACTATCTGATTAACGGCTAAGCCTAGCATAGTTCCTTTTTCTTCGACAGCAATTACTGGAATTTCTGCACGGTCTGTGTTCATGGGTTGGGCATA
>JBCBZL010000124.1:0-12739 GCA_039815385.1 Cyanobacteria bacterium P01_A01_bin.114 | reverse complement strand
GAATCTGCGGCGGCCGTGGTCACTCAAAAAGCCACCGAGCTCAATGCGCCGTTGACCTGGGTGCTCCCGGCGGTGGAAGAGGTGGTGATGGGGAACCCCAATACGACGCCCACCCTGATCTATGAAGGGCTGCGCTATCCGAGGTGGCCTGCATGCGGCCCGCATCCAAACGTTGCAGATCAAGCAGCTGATTGACCAGTCGCAACAATCGCCGAGAGTTGCGCAGCGCCATCACCGACTGATCGTAGTCCAGCCCCTGCCCTTGAGACACTGACGACTCAAGCGGCCCAATGGTCAGGGTAAGCGGGGTGCGAAACTCGTGAGAAATGTTTTGAAAAAACGCATTTTTTTGCTGGTCAATGGCCAGCAGCTGCTCCGCCTGCTGTCGCGTGGTTTGGTAAAGCCGGGCCTGCTGCACAGCAATTGCCGCCTGGTTAGCAACCGCCTGGGCCATATTAATTTCTTCGACCTGCCAATGGCGAGGCTGGTAGGTTTGCCGCAGCGTGATACTGCCAATAATTTTGCCTTCGGCCATCAGAGGCACCACCAACAGCGCCTTAGCCGGCAGCCGCAGCGGCAGATCGTGGGAAGCCATTGTCGGTTGATGGCTGAGATTATCAATCACCACAGGCGCTCGCGTCAGGAGCAAGGTTTGCAAAATGGGATTGTCAGAAATTGAAACCTGAGATTGGGGTAAATCTACGTCTGACCTGATTTGAGGTGCCCCCGCAGGCCCACCTTCATACAGCCCTACGCATTGCACATACTCATCTATTTCGGTCCACAGCGATAGGGCACATCCATCCGCATTGAGCGCCTGCCCGAGCTTGTGGGTAATAGCAGCAAAAATTTCTTTGGGGTCAAGGCTGACATGGATCGCCTGGGTAATGGTATTGATCAGAACTTCCCGCTGAGCCAGCGACTGCACACGCTCATAGGTCCAAGTCTGGGCAAGGGCGAGGGCTGCCTGGCTGGCTAGCGTTGAGAGCAGTTTGAGTTCACTGTCATCCCACTGCCGGGGCCGATCGCGCTGGTGAAGTGCCAGCACAGCCATCAGATCTTGTTTGCAAATTAAAGGCACAATCGCACTAGCCCGAATGCCAAGACGCTCGCTAGCTGCCTGCTGAGCGGGGCTAAGCAAGCCTGTTTGCTCGGTCTTAGCTAAATCCTCAATCACGTGGATGGCCCGAGTTTGCGTCACAGTTTGGGCCAGTGTAGTCGCCAGGCTTTCCTGAGGAGCGCCCTGGCTGTGGGCAGCCACATAGGTAAAATAAGTGTCTGTGAGCTCCGCCGAATAGATCGGCTGGATGATGCAGTAATCAACTTCTAAGGTTTGCCCCAGCGTTTCGACAATCGTTTGCAGCATCTCACGCGATGTCTGGGCGCTGCGAATCGTATTGGTCACACCGTTAAGGAGGGTTTCATGGCGCACCACCCGATCTAACTCTCGAGTTCGCGCTTCTAAAACATTGTGGGTATCCACCGCCTGATACACCACCGCTGTGAGCTCGGCTTCTTCCCAAGGTTTGGTGACATACTTAAAGACCTTGCCTTCGTTAATGGCCTCGACCAGGTCTTCGACATCGGTATAGCCCGTCAGCATGATCCGAATCGTATTAGGATAGCGATCGGCTGCAATGCGCAGCAAATCTGTTCCACTCATGCCAGGCATCCGCTGGTCAGAAATGATCACCGCCAGATCTGGGTGATCATCCAACAGTTCTAAAGCAGCATGACCACTTTCGGCCCGCAAGACTTTGAACTCCCGATAAAATGTCCGGTAAAGCAGGTCCAAATTATCTGGCTCATCATCAACCACCAGAATCTTAGGTTTGGATTTGCGCTTACCTCGATTAGCTGCTTGAGTTAACATGCATCGTACTCTGATCTAGCCACGCGTCACTGAAAGGTTGAATACACCTGATTTGACTCCGTTTATCGGTTCAAAATACTCTCCCAATAGTGCCCACCTAACTTTGCTTACGCACCATGTCTGTGGTTAATTGCGACAACCGATTTCTGCAACAGCCGCAGCCAAGGGCCTACCGTATTCGAGTGGCTGACGGGACCGATGTCTCGCCGTTGACCACGGTTCTAATGGCCAGTTTTTATCCTCCAAATCGTTTAAATCGCTGGTTTTATGCGTTGATGCGCCTGGGCATTCATGAAGATCTCAAGCTGCGGCTGAGTAACCAGAACCCTCAGTATTGCTGTCTGGCAGCGGTGCCCCCTGTTGCTGGGCAGTCTGCGAACAGCCTGATCGGGACGGTTGAGGTGTCGCTGCGCTCAGTCTCTATCTGGCAACCTTTCCAGCCTCGCCGTCCCTATCTGGCCAATCTAGCCGTCCACCCCGATCACCGACAGCAAGGCATTGGCCGCCATCTGATCTTGACCGGAGAAGATATCGTTCGCAGCTGGGGATTTCACAGCCTATCTCTCCATGTCGCGACGAATAATCAGGTGGCTTATCGACTGTATGCGGGGTTGGGGTATCGACCCGAACGCTCGGCTAGCCGGAAATGGCTGCCTTCAAAACGGATTTTACTGACCAAACCTCTCTAATATCTGAACATCATTTCCAGTGATTTCACGGAAAAAATCCGGATCAAACATTACGCAATGTGTAGTGTGTATGAGGATAATTTGATGACTCTAAAGAGTGGATAAAATACTTTGGATTTATACGGTGTGTGGTGAGATATTGAGATGAAATTGAGAGAGCCTTGCGCTGAGCAGTGCTTTGTCAGGTAGATGCTCTAAGATAATGGATGCAAAATCTCAGTCACAGCCGTTGAATCGTTTCTTGCCTGTAGTGGGTAGAAAGTGGCAACAGCAGGACACGCAGCAGCAGTACACAGTTAATCGCTCGAGTTCCTATGAGTCGACTACCAGCAAACGCAACCAATCTGGAGGCTGGTGGGCCGAGAGGTCTAATGGCACTGGCAGTTCCCCCTCTGTGAATCAAGCATTAGCGGTCGATACTTTGTTAGAAAAACTCCGAAGCGGCAAACTGTGGGTTGTCAATAGTCGGCGTCGCAACGGCATTATCATTTATCGAGAATTTCACGCTGAATTTGCAGGCCCAGGCTCTGCGGTCGGGGGCGAGTTTGATGTTGACTGTCAGAAAATTATTCCCCTTGGCAATCTATCTTTGATCGAGCCTGAGTCTCCTGAAGATCAGCAAAAGGCTCTCAAGATTAGACTGCAATGGATTCGCCTGACTCAAAATTTTACCGACCAGCCTCGTGCCGCCGATCGGTCTCAAATGATTCTTGAACAGTTTAAGACCTACTTCGATCAGCCCACTGTTGACAAAGTGTCTGACGAGGCGTTTGCCTCGCTGGTGGGCGTGTTACCCCAGACGATTCGTAAAATTCGGTAGATAGAGTAGATAGATAAGAGGCGGGGTTAGAGCAGCACTAGATAAGATGCGGTGGATGAAGGGATTAGATTGCCGCAGGTACAGTCAAGACCGCTTGTAAGTGGTCCCAAGTGCGCTGGTTTTCGTCAGGGCTGCCGAGGGTAAAGCGTAGCCCACCGCCGGTGTAGCGGATCAAGGTTCCTTGCGATCGCAGCCGTTGAAAAATATCCGCCAGCCCCGTCGCCAGATCGGGATATCCCAGCTGGTGAAGCCCCAACTGACTGAGACGGCCATACAAAAAATTCGCCTGGCTAGGCCACACCTGAAAACGGGCATCGCAGCTCAGCCGGTGGGCCATTTTATCCCGTTCTTTCAAGGTTTCAGCCACCGAGGCGAGCAGCTGTGATCGATGGGCAAGGGCGGTTTCAGCCGCTGATTGGGAAAAACTGGGCAGGTTATAAGGTAAGCGAACCTTTTCTAAGGCCTGGATCAAAGGGGGCTGGGCCACGGCATAGCCAACCCGGTGGGCCGCTAATCGAAATGCTTTTGAAAAGGTTCTAAGGACAACCCAATTGGGACGCGATAGGGCATCGGCAACGGTGGTGTGCTGGCTAAATTCGAAATAGGCTTCATCGACCACTACCAAAATATCTTCACGCAGAGAGCGCAGCCAGTCTAGCTCAGCATCGGTCAAAGCATTCCCAGTTGGAGAGTTGGGATGCACCATAAAAACCACTCGAACCGGCGGACCTTGATGGGTTTCAAGCGACTGCTGGGCAGCAGCTAGATCAACCTCAAAGGTAGCGGCGTGACGGTCAACGCTGATCACCGGAATGCCCAGGGTTTTGGCTAAGATGCCATACATCGAAAACGTAGGGGCAGCCACCAAAATAGAGCCGTTACCCCCCAAACAGGTGGCGATCAGTAATGAGCGAATCAGCTCGTCTGAGCCATTGCCCACAGAAATATGTTCGGGTTGGACGAGGTGAGCTAGCGAACCGGATGCGGTGAAGCCTGATTCGATCACATAGGCTGCGATCGCACGCTTTAGAGACAGGTGGCCCCCATCGGGGTAGCGGTTTGTAGAGATGGCCTGCTGATACTGCTCAGCCAGTGCCGCTTTGAGAACATCCGGCAGATCGTAGGGGCTTTCGTTGGTATCTAGTGGATCGAGTCGCGGGTGACCCTCACGGGGATCTAGGTGAGGGCCAGGGTGGGGCTTGTAGGCAGCCAGCTCAGCAATATCGTCACGGATAAAAGGCAACATGGCGGGGTGCGTTTTTTTATAGATCGCAGAATGATTGAATGTGCTGCCAAATCTGACCAGCGACATCCGTCATAGCGTGGTTAGTGTCGAGTTCTATCAAGGTAACCCAGGGGCGGTCTCGGGCATAGGCACGACTTGCCTCAATCGCAATCACCTCATCCCGCTGCCCGTGCAAAATCAGCGTAGGCAGCGATGCTTGCAGCTGCGTCTCGACATATTGCTCAGCGTCGGTAATAAAACCGTAGCTTAAGGGAACGAACTGCCGATAGGCATGGTGATAGACCTTTAGCCACCCCTGGTCACGCCACTGCTGGCACTGAACCTGACCTAGCCGGGGCAGCCACTGGTTCAAAAAATTAAAGGCGGGGGCCAGCAGCACTAATTTCTGAAGTTTGGGTTGGGCAGCGGCCTGCTCAGCTAGCCAACAGGCAGTCAGCCCGCCAAAACTAGACCCTACTAGCACAGTGTTAGACTGAATGCGCCCTTGCACCTGTTGGATTTGTCGAGTCAGGGTGAGCTGACCAAAATCAGGCTGATTGAGATCGGGGATCTGAAGAGACTGCCCCAAAGTTTGGAACCGCGATCGCAGATATTGAGCCTTAAACGATTGAGGGCCCGAGGCAAATCCATGTAGATAGAGATAATTCAAAATTCAAAACTGATAACTGAGACCTCCTAAGGTATGATTATCACCCTGTAAACACCGATCAGCGCGATGACTCAGCAATTTCAAATTACCCTGCTCCCCGGCGATGGCATCGGCCCTGAGATCATGGCCGTCACCCTGGATGTTCTCAAATCAGTGGGGCCGCAGTTTAACCTCAAGTTTAACTTCCAATCAGCGCTGATTGGCGGGAGCGCCATTGACGCAACCGGCAGCCCTCTACCGGACGAAACCCTACAGGTCTGCAAGGAGAGCGATGCTGTACTGCTGGCGGCTATCGGCGGCTACCAGTGGGATGATTTGCCCCGCCATCAGCGCCCCGAAACCGGCCTGTTGGGCTTACGAGCTGGGCTGGAGCTGTTTGCCAACCTGCGCCCAGCGACGATTTTACCGCAGCTTGTAGACGCCTCTTCACTCAAGCGCGAGGTCGTTGAAGGGGTCGATATTATGGTAGTGCGTGAGCTCACCGGGGGCATTTATTTTGGCAAACCGCGCGGGGTGTTTGATAGCGAATCAGGAGAACAGCGGGGCGTCAATACAATGGCGTATGCGGCCTCAGAAATTGACCGCATCGGTCGCGTTGCGTTTGAAACGGCCCAAAAACGCCAGGGGCGGCTGTGCTCTGTAGACAAGGCTAACGTCCTGGAGGTGTCTCAACTGTGGCGCGATCGCATCGTTGCCATTGCCGCAGACTACCCTGATGTTGAGCTCAGTCACCTGTATGTAGATAACGCAGCGATGCAGCTGGTGCGTTGGCCCCAGCAGTTTGACACCATCGTCACCGGCAATCTGTTTGGTGATATTCTGTCAGACGCCGCCGCCATGCTGACTGGCAGCATTGGCATGCTGCCATCTGCTAGCCTGGGGGCCTCTGGCCCAGGCGTCTTTGAGCCGGTACACGGCTCTGCCCCCGATATCGCCGGCCAAGACAAGGCCAATCCGCTGGCTCAGGTCTTAAGTGCGGCCATGATGCTGCGCTATGGTCTCGACCAGCCTGAGGCCGCTGACAAAATCGAACAGACCGTTCTCAAAGTACTCGACCAGGGCTATCGAACCGGCGATATCATGTCAGAAGGGATGAAATCTGTTGGTTGCCAGGGGATGGGAGAGGCAATTTTGAAGTATTTGCCGGATTAGGACAAATCAACTACAGTTCTAGCAAGAGAGTGGGGTTATATAGACGTGCAACCATTACAGCAGCCAAGCTACGGTACGACACCGGGAGCAACGCCAGGGATGCCGCCAGGGATGGAACTGGGTCCAATGGGTGGGGGTACGCCGTCAATGTTAGACCCTGCCTTGTTAAAAGCGGCTCGTCACATTTATCGCACCTACTACGAGGTGCACCCAGAGGTAATCCAGCGCCCGATTGGCGTAGCCATTGGCCGCTCTAACTATCGCGGCAAGCTGATCTTTGGCGATAAGCCGGTGCTGCTGCCCCACGAAAGCTTCATTCCCCTCAGTCAGATTGAGCCGGGGCTGCATTAGGCCGCTGGATAGTAGGCCACCGGACAAAGAGATCATGAGAAATGGGTAGTCTAATTTTGGATTGCCGATTTTAGATTGGCAGTGCTTTCCAAAATCTGAAATGATCCTCGCTTTGGACACCCTTCTTCCGGCCATTTTCATTTTTATCTTTGGAGCTGCGGTCGGTAGTTTTCTCAACGTCGTGATCTACCGTCTACCGGCAGGTCTGTCGCTGCTACACCCCCCTTCTCACTGCCCCAAGTGTCAAAATCGGCTAAAGCCTTACGACAACGTGCCGGTGCTGGGTTGGCTGTGGCTCAAGGGTCGCTGTCGCTACTGCCAGACAGCTATTTCGATTCGCTATCCGCTAGTGGAATTTTTGACAGGTTTTTTATTTTTGAGCGTCTTTGGCAAGTTTGGTTGGACGTTTGAAACCCTTGGGTTTTGGGTACTGGTGAGCTGGCTAATTGCCCTGGCGCTGATTGATATTGATACGATGACGCTCCCCAACCCGCTGACGGCATCGGGGGTGGTGCTGGGTTGGTTATTTCAGGGGGGGGTAGCCTACGTTGAAAATCCAACCCTGAGCCATATTGTGATTCGTTTTATGGCTGGCTTTGGGGCCAGCCTGCTTGGGATCTGGCTTTTTGATTTGATCAATCTCCTAGGCACAGCGCTGCTGGGCCAGACGGCCATGGGCGGCGGCGATGCCAAGCTAGCAGCCATGCTAGGGGCCTGGCTAGGCTGGCAAGGATTGTTGTTGAGCACCTTTTTGGCCTGTTTATTGGGGGCTGTGATTGGAGTCAGTGCGATCGCAGCCAAACGACTCGGGCGTCGCCAGCCCATCCCCTTTGGCCCCTTTCTAGTACTGGGAGGAACCCTAACGCTGTTTTATGGTTCAGGGCTCATCCAGGGCTACCTCAGCCTGTTTTTTCCCTGAGGCGCAGTCGTCAAGCAAGTTTTGAATGGATCACTGCAAGCTGAGACCGGCAAACTTCCCATCTCCTGTCTCTTATCTTCTGTCTTCTATCTTTTCCCCAAGATTTCTCCACATAAAGGGAGCTAAACCAGTAGGATTATGGGGAGGGCATTTGTAGTCAATACAACGTTTGTCTACGGTTTTGTAGTTGACTATAGGCTCTTTACGCAGTTCGATGAGTAAGGGTTTATGTCCCTCTTTGACTGGTTTGCTAACCGCAAAAAAGAAGGCCCAATTAGCCAAGATCGGCAAGAGCGAGAAATTGCCGACGGTCTTTGGACGAAGTGCGACGAGTGCGGCGTACTGACCTACACCAAAGATCTCAGAGCTAATCAGATGGTATGTCCCGAATGTGAATACCACTACCGCGTCTTTAGTGATGAGCGCATTCAACAGCTGATCGATGCCAAAACCTGGCAACCCCTTGACGAGATTGTCTCCCCCAAAGATCCGCTCAGGTTTCGCGATCGCAAGGCCTACGGCGACCGTCTACGAGACATGCAAAACAAAACGAAGCTCATTGACGGGGTTCAAACTGGCTTAGGAAAGCTAGACGGTAACCCAGTGGCTTTAGGGGTCATGGACTTCCGATTTATGGGGGGTAGCATGGGCTCTGTGGTGGGCGAAAAGCTAACCCGCCTGATTGAACGAGCCACCCAGGAAAGTTATCCGGTGGTGATCGTTTGTGCCTCAGGCGGTGCCCGCATGCAGGAAGGCATGCTTAGCCTGATGCAAATGGCCAAGATATCGGCGGCCTTAGACCGCCATCGGGCATCGCGATTGCTCTATGTACCGGTCTTGACCAACCCCACCACTGGCGGGGTCACCGCCAGTTTCGCGATGCTGGGCGATATTATCCTGGCAGAACCCAAGGCCATGATTGGATTTGCGGGTCGTCGAGTCGTTGAGCAGACCCTGCGTGAAAAACTTCCTGATAACTTTCAAACCGCCGAATACCTTTTACACCATGGTTTTGTCGACAAGATTGTATCTCGAACGCAGCTCAAGTCATTGCTGAGTCAGTTGATCAAACTTCACACCGTTGAGCCTGAGATCCCTTCCCATGCAGTCGCCGCAGAAGCCGTGGCCCAAAATCATTTCGCAGTAAAATCTTCTCTGGGTTAGTCAACATTTGCGAAGGTGCAACCGTCGATCGCTTTGGAATCGACCCCATCAGTGGCATGATGTTGATATAAGAGTAAATCGTTTTTATAACGTTCACTCCAAGCTGTGTTGCGTGTCTGATATGCGAGCCATTTTGAGGAGAACCATGTTCAAGAAGTACATATGGCTGGTGATAGCCGCTGTATTTTTTATTAGCAATTTAGTAATGGGCAGCGCGACGGCAGCCGAGTTAGACAGAGAAACTCGGACCCTGCCGTTAAATGAACAAGGAGACACCTTTGTGATGTCTCTCGAGCAAGTTGCCCTGGGTCGAAAGCAGTTTAACTATGCCTGCGCGAGCTGTCACGTTCAAGGCATCACCAAGATGAACCCTAGCGTGGGTCTAGAGCCTGAAGCATTGGAGGGGGCTTATCCTTCTCGCAATAATCTAGAAGCACTGGTCGATTATTTGCATAACCCAACCACTTACGATGGCCTGGTAGAAATTGCCGAGCTCCATCCAAGTACGCAAAGTACCGACATTTTTCCGAAAATGCGGTCGTTTACAGAAGACGACCTTGTCGCTATTTCTAGCTACATTCTATTGCAGCCTAAAGTGCTCGGAGAGCAGTGGGGCGGGGGTAAGGCACGGTATTCTGCACCGTAGCAATCAGCCCCGTAGCGTGGGCTGGGGCGAGCTTCAAACGATTACAGTCGTTAGTCCGCTTCTGCTAGATATTACATCTGCTAGATACTGCAAAATAGAGGGGGCCGCTTGTGCGACCCCCTCTCTGTGTGTCTGGCCCTTTAGCCAGGCCGGCTAAGCGGCTACGCCGTCTGAATGCTCGAATAACAAACGCTGCCTGGGAAAAACTGCACCAACCAGAAAAAAGGTTGCGATAAAATAATGGGCATGCAGAGACGAACCTTTGTTTTTAACGCAGCGGCTTTGGCGGCTGGCTTGGGTCTAGCGGCCTGTCGTCCCCCTGACAGACCTCAGCTGACTGTTCAATTTTTAGAACGCTCGATTCCTCCCCAGCTGATCAAGGTGTTTCGCAAGCAGCTAGAACAGCCCATAACCCTCAATTTTGAAGCCAGCGCCCAATTAATTGCTTTGTTTGCCCAGCTCAAGCAGTGGCAGTCAGACAGTGCAGCACCGCCGCTATGGCGACGCTGGCTACCCTGGCTCAACGACGCGCCCGCCGACTTGATCAAGACGGCAGACTGGCTAACCTTGAGCGATTATTGGCTCACCTCAGCGGTGCAGCAAAAGCTGGTTCAACCCATTGAGATTACCGATACGCCTGCCTGGCAAACCTTTCCCAAAGATTTGCAACAGTTAATGCGCCGCAACAACGAGGGCGAACTCGACAACAGGGCCCCCATCTACGGAGCGCCCTATCGGGTGCAGAGTCTGATGCTGGTATATCACCGCTCTTTTACAGAGCAAGTGGGCCAGCAGCCAGATAGTTGGGCCGATTTATGGCGACCTGAACTTCGAGGTCGCATCGCCCTGCCCAATCATCCTCAGCTGCTGTTAGGCATCGTGCTCAAATCATTAGGGTATTCGATTAATCAAGGGGACAATCTCGACATTGAACAGGTCAAGACCCAGCTGAGTGCCCTTCATCGGCAAATCAAAGTTTACGATTCAAGCACCTATCTCAAAGCTCTGATTAATGAAGATGTGTCACTGGCTGTGGGTTGGAGCAGCGATATCCTAGCAACCCTAAGCCGCTATCCCCAGCTGCGGGCAGTTTTTCCTCCAGAAGGTAGCATCTTGTCATGTGATTTATGGGTGAGACCCATCCGAGCCGAGGCTCTCGCCCCCGAAAGCTTGAGTCAGCAATGGATCAACTTTTGCTGGCAGCCTGCGGTCGCCACCCAGATTTCTCTATCTAGTCGAGGGTTTTCGCCCCTGTTTTTAGGTCAGAGTAAAAGACCACCAGCGTTACAAACCTCTCAAAATTTGCCTAACCCCAAATCGCTGGCCAACAGTGAGTTTTTACAACCCCTATCAGCCAACCGTAAAGCGATATACGACAAGCTCTTAAATGTGCTTAAGGTTGACCAAACGGGTTAGTCCCTCGCCCTCGAATACTGCCACGCCCCAGGTAGTCAAGACTCACCGTGCAGGAAATATCATTCGCGGTCTGGCTGATTTCGACCTGGCCCACCTCAGCTGAGTCTAAACCTTTATTGCCCGTATCCGCAGAGGCAGCTTCTACGGTTGGATTGAAATTACAGACATAGGCCCCCGCTAAGATTTCCCCTGTAAACACTCTTAGCTGGTAGCCATAGGATTTAGCCGTTTGACCAAAGTGACTAATCAGGGTGTACTGCTGGATATAGTTTAGAGAAGTCCAAAGATTGCGATCGAGGTCTAGGTCAATGTGGTGTAATGCGTCCGCACCCTCTCGACGATAAGCAACCCAGCCCGAGATCAGCTGCTCGCTCCCGACCAGCAGACTGCTTTGATCTTCTTGCCACCAAAGACTGGGGCTAGTAAACGTGGTTTCAGACATGCTGTTTTCAGTAATAGCTACCCCCGTATTCAACTCGGTCTGACTGGGGGTCATGTCGACGGGGATTTGCTGGAGATCTAACATCACCGACTGCACCTGAGCCAGGGTCGCTGGAACAGGCAAACTCACCGAACTATCATCAGCCAGAGCCGGGCGGCTCAACGCTGTCCCCTGATACAGCAACGCGATCGCAACCGGACAGGCCAGCGCGGGTGCGATCGCAGCCAGCCGTGGCGAAGCAAACATCTTGGCAAGATCGTTACGCAACATAGGGTTAAGGCTACTGAGCCAATCTTATTTGAGCAGCGAATTAAACATCGGCCCCAGCCAGCCCCATCGTTTGCTCTATAGAAAAAACGCAAGGTTGCAAACTGGATATGGCTTAAGGGCTTACACGCCCCATCCTGAAGATCGTCTTTTTAGATTATTTTCACTCTAAAAGAAGGCGATTTCGGTGAATGTGACCGAGTTGGATAGACTGATGCTCCACCTGTTCTAGCATAAATACAACCTGCTCAGGGCGCAGTAAGGTGCCATCATTGCGACAGCTGCCCACATATTGTAGAACTCGCCTCCCAGACTGTCTCAGCTTGGCAACCGCTGACCCAGGCAACGATAAGGGTTCAGTCTCCGGAATAACCCTTAAGTTAAACAGCCTTTCTCTCAAATTAATAGATCGGGTCTGCTCAGATTTTTGGCCTGATCTGCGGCTCGATTTTTTTCTCGCCTTCTGAGGTTGCTGATACACAATGTCATCTGCAGCCAGCACTTGGGCAACCCAATCATCCCAGCGTGCGGCAACGGAATTCTCTAAACTGACGGACAGAAAATACTCAGCCTTTTCAAGCACTTTGGTAGCCGCAGGGGCTGATAAGTCCACATTGGCAACCTCGTAAACAGGCAAGTCAGGGGGTAGCTGAGCCCCTAGCTGAGCCCGGAAGATCTCAGGTTCAACGAACGTCGTTAGCTCAAAGTCAATAATTTCTCCGGTGCTGGTCGCCCCCAGCGGCAGTGCATTGGCCGGAGAAATCCTGGGGCCAGGATGGTATCCGCCGGTAAAGGTGATGGGCAAGGCGGCCCGTCGCACCGCCCGATCGAGCAGACGAGCCAAATCTAGATGGCCAATGAGGGCCATTTCTCCCAGTTTACCGAGGCGAATACGCAGCCGCTGGGCACGGGTCTGATTGGGTTTGAAATGCCCCTCAAAGGCAGGAATAGCAGGGGGTGGAACCACCACATTGTGGCCAAAGTCAGTGCCACAGATGCCACAGTGAGAGCAGCCCTCAAACGAGCAGTCAGGCACCACGGCAGCCGCTAGGGCACGGGATAAATCATCTTTGAGCCACTGTTTATCAATCCCGGTGTCGAGATG
>JBCBZL010000030.1:0-24638 GCA_039815385.1 Cyanobacteria bacterium P01_A01_bin.114 | reverse complement strand
GACAATTTGAGCACGGGTCTCAGTGCGCAGTTTGGCATCCAGATTAGAGAGGGGCTCGTCCATTAAAAAGACTTCGGGGCTGCGGGCCATGGCTCGCCCCAGCGCCACCCGCTGCTTTTTGCCCCCCCGACAGCTGCCGAGGCAGGCGCAACAGCAGCGCTTCGATTTGTAGCACCTGGGCAATGGTGCGAACCTGCTCAAAGATGGTGCGCTCTGTGGCAGGCCAATATTGCAGCCCCTTGGGTAGCCAATGGGTAGCGCTGAACAAGAGTTGCTCCCACCAGGCAGGGCGTTTGACCCCGGTAGCCCGCCGTAGCCCAAAGGCCAGATTATCGTAAACGCTCAGGTGAGGATACAGGGCATAGCTTTGAAACACCATGGCGATGTTGCGCTGCTTAGGGGGCAGCTCGTTGACCAATCGCTCACCCACCCAGATATTGCCGCCCGTAAGGGTTTCAAGCCCAGCAATCAGCCGTAGCAAGGTGCTTTTGCCGCAGCCGGATGGCCCCACCAGCACCATAAACTCACTGTCTTTGACCATGAGATTAATCCGCCGCAGAACGGCCATTCCTTTTGAGGAGCTGCCGGTTGAGTCGCCGCCTAGCACAGAGGACGAGCGCTCAGGTTCTGAGTCAGCAGCGGACTCTTGGCGCTGTCGAGGAAAGGTTTTGTAGATATTTTCAAGAACGACCTGGGCCACGGAGATTGGGGGTAGAGGGTAGAGGGTAAGGGTAGAGGGAGGAGGGTAGAGGGTAAAGGGGGGAGGGTAAGGGGGGAGATCACCACAACCACTACCCACTACCCTCTACTCACTACCCCTCTACTCTTCTGAATCATCGGTCACTCGCGCTGTCTGTGCCAACGGCAGGCTGGGTAGCACTGCGGCTGTAATGGTTTCGCTGCGACCGGGGGTGATGATGCGATCGCACGGTTGCGAGCGACCCTGACGGGGCACCGTTGCGATCTTGATCTGGGCGGCGCGATCTTCGTTGGTCACCACGGTGAACGGGATACCCTCTAGAGCGGGCAGCACCACCACCAGGGCATCTTTGTTTTGGGTAAATTGGAACGCCTGAGAGCCGATGCCGCCCCGGCTGCTGCGTTTGAGGGCAGAGGCTGGCATCCGCTTAGCATAGCCTTTGCTTGATATCAGTAACAGATCATCATCGGCAGCCACCGTCACACAGCCCACCAAAGACTCTCGTTTAGGTAGGCGAATGCCCTGGGTACCCTGGGAGTTGCGACTGGCTTCGGGCAGCTGGTCAGCGTCAATGGCAAACTTGAGCAAGCGCCCCCCGGCAGTGGCCAAAACAACCGACTGGCCAGGGGTGCTGGGCAACACAAACTTAAGCTGATCGTCTGGTTTGAGTTTGATGGCGGTGAGCCCACGCCCGGTCAGATTAGTAAAGTCAGCCATGGGGAGCCGCTTGATGCGCCCTTGCGCTGTGACCAAGATCAGCTGCTTAGCCAATAAAGCTTCGGAGCGAACCAGATGGGCGACAATTGCGTCAGGATCTTTGCCCACCGAGTCGGGCAGCAGATGCACCAGGGGCACTCCTTTAGACTGCCGTTGGAGCATGGGGATATCGCCAATTTTGAAGGTATAGGCCTTGCCATCTTGGGTTAAAACGATCAGCTCTTCTTTGCTCAGCACCGCATTGGTCTGGATGGCAAAATCGTCAATTTCTTCAAAGGCGGGCTTGCCGAGTTTGGCTTGTTTAGCCTGCCGTCGCTGAAATGCGCGATGCGACATGCGCCGAATATAGCCCTTACGGGTAATTTCGAGGATAGACTCTTCTTCGTCTTCTTCGGCAGCGATTTCGGCCAGAAGCTGCTTTTCCTCAGCCCGCTGCTCAGCGGTTTGGATACGGGTGCGACGTTCGTCTCCAAAGCGTTTTTTAAAGGCCCGCAGCTCTTTTTTGAGGGCTTTGAGCAGTTCTTTACGATCGGCTAGCAAATTTTCAAGTTCATCACGGCGGTCGGCCAGGGTATCAAACTCATCTAGCAGGTTTTGCTGCTCTAGACCCACCAGTCGCCGCAGGGGCATGGCCAGCACCTCGGTGGCTTGACGCTCGCTCAGGTCAAAGCGCTCTTGCAGCTCGCCCTTAGCGGTACTGCCGTCTGGGGCCCCGCGCAAAATATCAATCACCTCGTCAATACTGTCGAGCGCGGTCAGCAGCCCCTCAACAATATGAAGTCGATTTTCAGTTTTTTCTAACTCGTGGCGATACTGGCGGGTGAGGGTTGCTTCGCGAAACTCTAAAAACGCCAGCAGCATTTCCCGCAGCGATAGCTTACGGGGCTGCCCCTGGTCAATGGACAGCATCAGCGCCCCAAAGTTGGTCTGTAACGGGGTGAGTCGATACAAATCGTTAAGAATGAGCTGGGGTGAGCCCTCGCGCCTAAGCTCAATCACCACCCGCATGCCGTCGCGATCGCTTTCGTCGCGGATGTCGGCAATGCCCTCAATCCGTCCCTGGTTGACCAGATCGGCGACTTTTTCAATCCAGCTAGCTTTATTGACCTGGTACGGCAGCTCTGTAATCACAATGGCGTTGCGCCGCTGTCGCCCTCGACCGGGTTGAATTTCTTCGAAGCTAGCAATCCCCCGGATAGGGATGCTGCCTCGACCAGTGCGGTAAGCATCGCGCACCCCTTTGATATCAATAATCTCGCCGCCGGTCGGAAAGTCGGGCCCTGGGATGAGTTTGAACAGCTTATCGTCAGATATATCGGGCCGATCAATCAGGGCGATGAGGCCGTCTATGACCTCTCCTAAGTTGTGGGGTGGGATGTTGGTGGCCATGCCGACGGCAATACCAGAGCTGCCGTTGAGCAGCAGGTTTGGCAGCTGGGCCGGTAAAACAACGGGCTCTTGCTGAGAGCTATCAAAGTTGTCGATAAAATCAACGGTCGCTTCGCCAATATTGCTGAGCAAGGCGTCATGGCTGACCGAAGCCAGCCGGGTCTCGGTATAGCGCATGGCCGCAGGCGGGTCGTTGTCAACCGAGCCAAAGTTACCGTGCCCCGTCAGCAGCGGATAGCGACTGGCAAAATCTTGCACCATGCGGACTAAGGCATCGTAGACGGCCTGATCACCGTGGGGGTGATACTTACCCAGCACATCTCCGACGACACGGGCGCATTTCCGAAAGGGGCGATCGGGAGTCAGACCGAGCTCGTGCATGGCGTAAAGAATGCGCCGGTGCACCGGTTTGAGCCCGTCTCGTACATCAGGCAAGGCGCGGCCAACAATAACGCTCATGGCGTATTCCAGATATGAGCGCTGAACCTCTGTATGTAGTGAGGTGACAATAATATGTTCGTCAGAGGGAAGCATATTGAGCTGTTTTGCCATGAGTTACGTTTCCAAAAGCCTGAATAGCCTTACCAATGCTGTACCTTATATGGAAGTGTTGAAAAACTGCAATACTTTACCTATTGATGGGGAATTGTTGATAAGAAACTGTTGATCAGTAAACCACGGCCCCATCCAGACCTGTAGTTTGCTCTACGGGATAGACCTGTGGTTTCCCTGAGGGAACGCCTCAAGTTTTCAAACTAGACGTGGTTTATGTTGCTAGGGTTGTTATTCTACCGACTTGTCTAAACTTCTCTGCCAGTTAAGCATAAACTTTAGATAGTAAGTTCTTTCTTGTGGGTTACCCACCTAAAACGGAAGTCTTCCAGAGGTTAGAATCCAGAATTCAGAATCTAGAATTGCGCCCACGAGCCAACTCCTGACGCCTGACGCCTGAACTCCTACCCAGCCAGAACGTTCCAGAATCAGTGGATGCCCCTATTCCATTCCCATTAATTTCAATCGCAAACCGCCCATGAAGACCGTTTTGATTGTGGAAGATGACATGATTAATGCTCGTGTCTTCTCAAAGATTTTGACAAAACGAGGAGGTCTCCTCGTCAAACATACCGAAAACGTCGAAGAGGTCATGCAAATCGCCCAGAATGGCGAAGCTGATGTCATCCTGATGGATGTTTCTCTTTCCCACAGCGTGTACCAGGGAAAGCCCGTTGACGGCATTCGGATTACGCAGATGCTTAAGGCTGAGCCAGATACAGCCAATTTACCCGTCATTCTGGTGACTGCCCATGCGATGGACGGCGATCGTGAAAATTTTTTACAGCAAAGCGGCGCAGATGGTTACATCTCTAAGCCCATCGTCGATCATCAAAAGTTTGTGGACGATGTGATCGCGATGATCCCGGCGGACGAAGGCTAGTGCTGCGTCAATTTCACGGCCAGCCTTCACGGTCGGCCTTCACGACCGGCCTATCAATACATTTGTATTATATACCCTAAAGCTGTACCAGTAAGTCCTGTAGGGCCGGGGTTTCAAAAAACTGCCGGGTGGCGCTGAGCAGACGCTCGCCCCAGAGGTTTTCTTTGAGAAAGTCCAGATCGGCATAGCGGCTATCGCGCTCGAGGGCTTCGGTGGCAGTGCGAATGGCTTCGTCCGTTTGGGTGCCCTGGGTATGGAGCGCAACTGCGATCGCAAGCTGAGGCTCGGCCTCGCCGTTAGAAATGGTGAGAGACTCGCGCCATTTTTCAATCGCACCCGCAGTGTCACCGGTTTCATAGAGGACGAGGCCGATGTTATTGACCGCAGGCCAAAATGAATCGTCGTAGCTCACTGCGACCTCATACTGTTCGATGGCCTGGGGATAGCGGCTAAGCTTGTAGTAAGTATTGCCCAGGTCAAAGTGTGCGCCAGGGTTTTCGGGCTCTAGCTCTAGCCCCTTCTCGAGGGCGGCGGCGGCGCGCAGGTATTTGGTCTCACCAAAGTAGGCAGACCCCAGGGCAAACCAAACCAGCGGGTTATCTCGATCGAGCTGCTGAGCCCGCTCTAAGACTGCGATCGCAGGCTCAGTCTGGCCCAGCTGAAGGTAAAGACTGCCGAGGAGCGAAAGCACGTCTGGCTCGTTGGGGGCCAGCTGGGCAGCCAGCTGGGCTCGGGCGAGGGCTTCATCGTATTGCTGAAACTGCGCCAGCTGAGCAGCATCTGAGGCGAGACTGAGGCCGTCTGCCTGTAATCGCGCCTCGTCAAGGGGCAGCGTATACGGCAGCAGTGCCTGGGCCCGTGCGGGCTGTGCTCGAATACAAATTCCCAACAGCAGCAACAGCGGAAACCAATTTAGCGAGATACGCACGGGCATAGGTTCTTGGATAAATAAACAATAAAAACCAACTCAAGCGGCAGAAGCAGATTTTAGTATAAGCGCTAGCTTCATTCTAGATGAGCAAATTGTAGAAAGTCATGCAATCTGGCGGGCGCGCGCCGTAGGGGCGTTGCATGCAACGCCCCTACGGCGTTTTTGGAACCCCTCTAAAACCGGGTTTCAAATTCTAAAAATACTCGATTGATGTCATCTAAGTCGGTGGTGGCTCGGATATTGAATTCGTCGGTGAGCTGATAGCGCAGGCTGTACTGGGGCGGGGTACTGTCGGTCAAGATTTTAAGAATCGATACGGTCAGGGCATCGGTGATGTCAAAACCGATTTCGCCGCCGATGTCCAGGGTAGAGCCCGTATTTTCGTCCGATGAGAGCTGGGAGGCAGAGGTCACCGGAAACAGCCGAAACTCGCTCAGGTTGAGGGTACGGCTGACAAAGTTTTGCAGGCTATTGAGCAGGGCCCCCCCCACGAAGGTGACCACACCGCCGATATCACCGCTGCCGCCCGATTCGAGGGCTGAGATAAAGCTACCCCCGATCAAACCAATGATTTCACTCTGGGTGCGGGGCGGCGAGCTAGACAGCACAAGATTATCAAAAATTTGACTGGCGGGTCCATTAACGCTGGCGCGTATCCGCACCGTACGCAGTGAACCGGGGGTATTGCTAAACGGGTCGATAGAGGTGTCGGTCACCTCGGCGGCGGCAAACGGACTGGCGTTGACCAAGCCTGTCTGAGTCGCTTCAGCCACAGAGGCCCGCAGTTGAACATTCAAGATGGGATCTTGCAACCCGCGCTCGGGCGAAAAGGTGGCCGTATTATCTCGCCCAGCCAGCCGGAAAGAGGTGGTAAATAGATTGATGCGGCCCGAGAGTAGCTGAATCACGCCGTTGGGACTGAGTTCATTGACCGGTCCGTCAATCTGCAAGCTGCCACGGGCGACAAAATTAAGCAGCGAGCCCTGAATAATCTGAACATTGCGTCCCAGGATCAAATTTAGATTTTGGAACCGGGGCGTAAATAGCCCGGCCCCCGCCTCAACCTCGGCCACCGGGGTCGCCGCGCTATCGCCGCCCCCGCCTGGCAAGAAAATGCGACCTTGAGACAGACGCACCCCGCCCCCGAGCTGAGGCCCCCCCAAGAGCGGATTGAGGCTGCCGCCCAGGACAATACGGCCATCAACATCCCCATCGTATAGGGGGTCATCATTGTTGGGGATGGTAAGGGTTAGGGCAGCGTTTTCTAAACTGACGGTCAGCGGATCGCTGCTGGTGAGGTTGGCCAGATCTAAATTGCTAAAGGGGTCATTGTCTTCATCTTGGGTGCCAATCGCAGCAAGCTCGCTCGTGCTAATGATCGGGTTGCCCAAGGGAAAGGTGCCAATCGCCGCCACCTGGCCATCGCTAAAGCGCCCCTGAAGCCGATCGACCACGATCAGATCGCCATCAAAGCGGGCCGAACCCGTGATATTGGTGAGCGGTTGGGGCAGCAGTTTGGCGCGAATAGTGGCCTCTTCTAAGGTGGCAAACCCGTTGATTTGAGGGTTTAGCAGAGTGCCACGGACTGCCAGAGACACCTTGCCCCGGCCTGACTCCCAGGTGATCTGGCGATTGAGCACGCTGAGCAGGGCCAGCCCCTCATCTTCAACTTCGATATCGAGAATAATGCTGTCGTCAGCAGGCTGTACCTCCATAAAGTTGAAGGCATAGGGGATTTGAGCCCGCAGCTCTAAGGGATTGGGATTGTCTTGAGCGGTGAGTGAGCTAAACAGTCTCAGCTGGGCGTCTTGGTACAAAAACTGAGCCTGGGCTGATTCGATCGGTTCGTTGTTAATCGCCCCGTCTGCTAGCAGCAGCGACCCCCTCAAGAGCGGATTGGCCAGGTTGCCCCCCAGACTGGCCGTGCCGTTGAGGCGACCCTCTAGACTGAGCGGCAGGTTAAAGATTTGGCGGACGTTTTCGATCGAGATATTTTGGGCCACCAGCTGGAGGTTTGAGCTGGCGTCATCAATATCCTGGTCATCATCGCGGTTAAAGCTAAATTGCCCCGCGACGTTGACCAGTTCAGTCAGGGTGTGGGGCCCCGATAGGGGCTCCCCCTGGGCCGCTGCGATGCTTTCATCCAGGGTGGCAGATTCGGTTAGAACGGTGGTTTCAAACCGGAGCGGCTCTAGGGTCAGGGTCCGATCGATAAAGCTGCCTCGGGCAATCACTTGCTCGGCGGTATAGTCTTCCCCCCATTGCCAGTCACGCCCTTCTAAGTCAAAGGCGATCTCAGGCTCGGTCCCCTGTCTGCCAGAAATATCAACGGTGCCTGCAAAGCTGCCCGTTAATGCCTCTAGCGGGGGGAGGGGGGCCTGGGTCGCCTCTACCTCAGCCTGTTCTTGAAGGGCTTGGATCTCGGCCAGACGCCGGATCTGATTGAGGAGGGTGGCTCGGGGGTCGCCCGTGGGCTGGGTGGCGAGCACCCCAGGCAGCTGCTCAGCAGGCACGGGGTCTGTAAACCAGGGGGGGGGCTGCACCCCTCGCACCAGATCGCTAAGGTCAAAGAACCCAAACGCGGTGAGGACGTCTTGAATGTCGCCCTGCTGGGTGCTGAGGTTGGCGCTGTAGGAAAACTGATCGCCCAGCCGCAGGAGACCGCTTACCTGATAAGCGCTGTTTTCAAAGATGAGTTCGCCCATCATCAGGGTTGCCAGGTCGTTGGCGTAGCGAACCTCCCCGGCCAGCCGCTCGACCCCAATGTAGCCGAGCCCAAAGTCATTGATGGCCACGTCGCCCATCAGGGTGCGCTGGTCTAGGTTAACCACCAGAGACTCCGAAGAAACGGTGCCCCGCAGCTGGCCAAATTCGCCCAGACCGCCGGGGGGCAAATCTAACACCGCCAGAGGAAAGTTGCCCAGCTCGGCATTGAGCTGCCCGGCGGTGGCGTTGCCTCGGGCAAAGGCATCTTGCCAATCGACCTGAAAATCAAAGTCACGTCCGCTGTTGGCATTGAGGGCGATCGCATCTCGCTCACCCGCCACGGCCAGGGCCAGCCCATCTGCACCTGTGTAGCTGATCGTACCGGTCAGCAGGGGCTCAAACGCCAGCTGGTTGACGCCAAAGTCGTTAAGGCGCAGATTGCCCACCAGATTGGGCGCGCTCGGGGTGCCGGTCAGCCGACCGTCGAAGCTAGCCAGGCCGTTGAGGGCGATCGCAGCGGGCAGCGGAATCGGCAGCTCAGCCATCGGATAGCCCTGGGCACTGAGGGCCAGGTCAAAGCGCTGAATGCCCGTGAGCTGATTGCCCCTGAGCTGCGGAATCACTATGCCGCTGGCCTGAAGCTGATTGCTGCTGGCTCGCTCAATTTGCAGCTGCTGGCCGTTCCAGGCGAGGGTGCTGGTGAGGGGCTGATTGAGGCTAGCAAACTGGGGTGAAAGGGCCGCTAGCCCGTCAGAGAGGGCGACGTCGCCCTGGGCCCGAATACCCGCCAGACTGAGATTGTCGGTGCGACCGGATAGCGCCAGCTGGCCGCTGGCGCTGCCCCGCAGGTTTGCAGCCAGCTGATTGAGCTGAATCGCCTGGGCGCTGACACCGGCCATCCATTGGCCCTGATCGAGACTGGCCACGCCGCTAATATCTCCGTCTGCAAAGCCTTGGACTCGAAAGTTGCCCTGCCCCTGAACAGCGTCTAAACCGATATTTTGAGTATTGCCCGCCAGTTGAAAATCGCCGCTCAATAGCCCCTGAAGGTTACTAGAAAACTGATTGAGGGCAATGCCAGCGGCGTTGATGTCAGCGCTCCATTGCTGATTGGCCAAGATGCCAGAGCCGTTGAGGGTGCCGCCACCGACCTGTACGGTCGTGTCGCTAAAGGTGTAGGCACCGTTTGCAATCGTCAGCACCCCTTGGCCAGGGTACTGGGCCTCAGGGGCCTGCCAGCGAACGGTCGTGGCCACATCTCCGGGCGTTCCCGCCACGGTCACGTTACCGGCTACTCGCCCTAGGGTGATAGGTGAGCTGACGTCGTAGAGGGTCGCGATCGCATCGGCGGGCAGGGCCTCGGCATCCAGGTCAAATCGAAACGCCAGGGGCTGCTGGTCAAAGTCAATGACCCCGGCTCCAACCAGCTCACCCCCCACCGTGGGCACTCCAACAATGTTCTCAAAGGTCAGCGCCTGACTGGGCAGCCGCAGGGCAATGTCGGTGCTGAGCGTTTCAAACTGGAGTCGATCGACGGTCACGGTATCTGTTGCGGTGACCGTCCCCACCAGCTGCGGCTGGGCCAGCGGCCCGGTGATGTCGATCTCGCCGTCAAACACCCCTGCTAGCTCAACCGGAACCGTGAACTGAAAGGTTTCAGTAAACGCCTCTACGGTGACGTCGTCCAAACGCGCCGTCAGGTCGTAACCGGTTTGAAAATTGATCGCCCCCTGCAAAATCGTACTCAGGGCTCCATAGTCTGCTGAGGCGCTGTCCACCTTGACCTCAGAGCCCTGCCACTGGGTTTTCGCGGTTAGGTTGCGAATTGGGGTAGCCAACTGGGCAATATTGAGCACCCCGGCTTGCACCGACACCGGACCGCTGTAATTAATCGGCTGGTCGGGCTCAAAGATCATCGTCAGGTTGCCGCTCACCTCACCCGCCTCGGCGGACACCGACGAGTTGGGCTGACCGATCGTCGCCAGCGTAAAATCTAAAACCTCAGGCAGGTTAGCTTCTTGAGCCTGGATATTCAGCTTAGTCCGACGTTGGATCGCGCCTTCCGCATCCAGGTCAACCGGTTCGATTTCGCCCGATAGCGTGAGTCCACCCCCCTTGACCAGATCGCTATCCACTGAAAAGCCAATTCGCTGAGCCGACTGAGCTTTGACCTCAAGCTCGTCAAAATCAACCGAGCCGTTGAGTTGCTCAAACTGAATCGGTGCAACCCCAGGCCGATCGGGAGCCAGGGTGAGCCGACTGTTGCGAACATAAATCTCATCCAGACGGATTTTGGGATCAGGATCGGCTTGCTCAGGCAGCTCTAGCAGCTGCCAGCCCTCTTGCTGACTCTGTTCAACATAGCCGTCGGCCTCAAAAAGAGTCAGATCGATTTCAAGCTGGCGCGATAGCAGGGCATCCAGCAGGTTGAAATGCACGGTGACCGCCTCGGCGTTGACCCGAGTAGGATCGGTGGGGGTCGCCCCCAGCTGAGTGGGGCCAACTCGAATACTGTTGAGGGTGACTCGCTCTACCTCACCCACCTTGATGGGGCGCGCTAGCGACTTGGTCAGCTGCTGGGTTAACAGCGGCGCAAGTCGCTCGTGGATAAACACCCAGGCAAACAGCGCAGCACCAGCGCCCAGCACCAGGGTGCCTGCACCAACGATGAGTCCCGCGGTTTTCCAAAAACGACGACGCGGACTCGGGGGCCTATCCGAGTTAGGGGCGGTCATGACAAGGGGGCAGTCACCTCAAGTACCCAAACACTCTAGCAACTTTGAGCAGCGCTTTCGAACTGACTTGCCACGATTGGATCGGCAGTCAGCCATCGGCGGTCGGCAGTGCACCCCTGTCGCTTTAGGTTGGGTTTAATCTGTCAGCGTGACAGCCGCCGCTTGCAATTAAACCCACTACATACAATCTTCACTGATGCTTTACTGATGGAATAGGACAAAATCCTGTCTAACGATACTCGATACCGAAGGGCATAAAGTTTTGTGCCCCTGACAGGGTTCAATTTTGAATCGGGGAGACTGATTTGGATTGGGTATTAGGATTGTTATCCTGGGTACGGATGCCCCTGTATGCGGATGCCTTCTATTATAAATGCCCCTCTCAAAGACGCCCCCTCTTTAGCCGCCAGTCACTGCACCGATGCCTAACCCTTTTTTAGCTCTCAAGTCTCGGTATTTTGTTTTTGGCGTCTTTTTTGTCAGCAGCGTCGTAATTGGGTTGCTTTACACGTTGCTGCTGCTGGTCCCAAACCTGGCCTGGTTTCAAGACGATCCGATCAAGGATCCGATCACGTTTATTCTGATCTTTTCAAGCCTGTGCAGCATTCTTTGGCTCAGAGGCCGTCGAGTGGGGCTGCAGCCAAGAAATCTGTTTGGGGCGCTTTTGCCTCGGTTTTCTATCATCTATCTGCTGCTGCTGGTGGTCAGCGGCTGGCTATTTTCTTACGGCAGCTTTCTCGTCGTATTTTATCCCGTTTCTTTGATTGCGCCGCAGTTTGTCACCTCGCTCCTGCTAGAGGAGCTGCTCAAGGTAGAAACGATGCTGCCAAACTTTTATCACGGGTTGATGATTTTTGTAACCGTGATTTATGCGCCTCTGACCGAAGAATTTATTTTTCGCGGCATTTTGCTCCAGCGCTGGAGTGTGAAGTGGGGGCTACGGGCTGGCATTGTGCTCTCATCGGTTTTATTTGGGGCCTTGCATGTTAACAACCCAGTTGGGTTGACGATGTTTGGGCTGATCATGGCACTGCTGTATGTGCGATCGCGCAGTCTCTGGCTACCCATTTTGGCCCACAGCCTCAATAATCTGCTATCAGTGCTGCCAGAACTCCTCTCGACCGGAGCCGAAAGCACCTCTTTAAGCTTGGCTGATTTTCAACAAACCTGGTGGATAGGGCTGATCTTTTTGGGCCTATCAGCCCCTGTTTTGGGCCATTTTATCTATCGCAGCTGGCCGTCTCTTCAGAATACCCCTCCCTATTTTGCCAATTTGCATCATCATCTTTAATATTCACCTAACTCGCCTATTCACCTAATCCATCTGTTTATCGCATCGGCTTGTTTATCGCACCCGCCTACCTATTTGCCTGACTCACCCTATTTGCCTGACCCACCTGCCTATCAAGCCCACCGCTTGACCCGCATCCCATCTAAATTCAATCTGTATTTAATCTATTTACATTCAATCTATTTAAGAGGCACCGTATGAACCCAGGGGCTAAGTCAAATACATCACCGCTTGGGGCTCGCTATCAAATCATTCGCGAGCTGGGTCAGGGTGGCTTTGGCCTCACTTACTTAGCCGAAGATTTGCAGCGCTCTCAAGAGCTGGCAGTGCTCAAAGAGTTTATGCCCCAGGTAGACCATCCGGCCATGGTGACAAAGGCCAAGCAGCTGTTTGAGCGAGAGGCCGGGGTGCTTTACCAGCTGCAACATCCGCAAATTCCTAGATTTCGTGAGCTGCTGCGGGTACCCACCGTTGAAGGTCGAGAGCGACTTTTCTTGGTGCAAGACTACGTCGAAGGCCCGACCTACCGCGATTTGCTCAGCACTCGGCAACGCTCTGGCGGCCACTTCACCGAAACTGAAATTATTCAACTCCTCTACCAGCTGCTGCCCATGCTGGATTATTTACACAGCGTCGGCGTGGTGCACCGAGATATTTCACCTGAGAACTTGATTTTGCGCAACGCCGATGGCCTGCCTGTGCTGATCGACTTTGGCAGCGTTAAACAGGTGGCCGCAAAGGTACAGCAACAGCTACAGGCTGGCGACCCCACCGTCGCCCCGACTCGGATTGGCAAAGCTGGCTACGCGCCCCCCGAACAAATCCAGACCGGGGCGACCGACCCGAGCAGCGATCTTTACAGTCTGGCCGCAACTGCTCTGGTATTGGCCACCGGGCGAGAGCCGGCTGAGCTTTACGATGCGTATCACGGCGTTTGGAACTGGTCTCGCGAGATCGCCCTTGGCCCTGAGCTAAGCCAAATCCTCGATCGGATGCTGTCTTTTTCGCCTCGCGATCGGTTTGCCTCGGCAACGGCGGTGCTGGGGGCGCTCAGGGGCGGCCCCGCCGCCCCGGCCAATCCGACCAGACACAGCTTTGAGCCAGCGCCTGGGGGGGTCACAGCCCAGCCGTCGGATAGCCTCGGTCTAGGCCCGCCCGAGTTGGAGCTATCCGATCGATTTTCAGACGCGGGCGCACCGGCCCTGGCCAATGGTGAGTTTAGCCCCGAGCCCCCCTCACCGGCCTTTCCTGAAGCCAGCCGACCTCAGTCAGCAGACGCCGCCGACCCCGCCTTTACAGCCGCTTTGACAACAGATACCACCCAGAATGATGAGACGGATGGTGAGACGGGTGGTGAGACGGATGACATTCCTGAGGAGGGGGCTCCGCTTGTCGTTTCGGCGGTCGTCGAGTCAGATAGCCCCGAGCCGCTATCGTTTGATCCGCTGCCGGGCAATCGCTCGGCAGCCCCTATGGATGGTCCATGGCAGGCACTGCTTGGACTTTTGATCTTACTAGGCCTGGTCGGGCTGCCCGTGCTGCTGTTTTTGAGCCGACCGGGTGGCGGGCTTACAGGAATAGGCGGCGGGCGCGATCGCACCGAAATCTCTGATGACAGCCCGCCGGTCAGCCCAACCTCTAATGGAGAACCGGCCCGCAAAGCCCAGATCCAATCGCGTCGCGCTGACCTAGAAATTGACCAAGCTTACTTTAACCGCCTGGTCAATCAAATCTTTTACCGCCAGTACCCCAACCTTAGAGACCGCCCCCTGACCAGCAGCGCCGAAGACGCCCCCCTGCGTCTGCGGTGGGATAACATCGCCATCGACACCTTAGATCTCCTCGAAAACAACCTCAGTCTGCGCGCCCGTCGCTCTTTAGGCAGCTATGGCCCTGGCAATCGAGACGCCTGGCGCAATAGCGTTAACCGACTCAACGTCAGTAGTCGGGCCCTATATGATCTGTCCGATGCTAGATTTGTGCAGCTGTTTCCCAACCTCAGCCCCGATCAGAGTCTGCCGCAGCCCATTGGCCAGATCTGGTACGGCTTGAGCGACGATCGCGTCCGTGATTTAGAATCTGGTGAAGCCCTAGAAGCCGTTCGGTTTGAGCCAGGAGCCTACAGCCAGCAGCTGTCTGGCCAGCTCAGCCCCGGCGATGGGCAGGTCATCACCCTAGATCTCACAGAGGGCCAATTTTTGCGTCTCAATCTGCAAGCTACCCCTGGCAGCACCCTGCTCTCGCTATACCTGCCTAACCCCGATGAGGCCACCCCTTTCTTGCTGTCTGACTCAGCCGAGACGACCTGGTCAGGGCAGCTCAATCAGTCGGGCATTTACGAAGTGGTGTTAGCCTCTAGGGCCAACGAGTCGATCGCCTATCAGCTCAATGTTGCCGTCGATAACGTCACCACCACCCCCGCGCCAGAGGCAGACAGCCCCGCCCCTGAAGCCGACGAAGCCCCCGACTCATCGACCCAACCCCCTGACGACATACCCGATCGCGATTCTGAGCCAGCTTCCGAGGCAGACACCGCTGCAGGTGAAGATAGTCTCGGTGAAGACAGCCAATGAGACGAGTATTGCATCAAGCTTAAAATTTTGGTCAGGAAAGAGCCAAAGAGACGCGCTGATGACCTGGAGGGGGTGATTCTGCCATGAGGCTTTATTTACCGAAAGAATCACACAAAGAATCACGCATAGTATTAGTCCCTAAGGGGGGGCTTTGCAATCGCATGAGAGCCATGGACTCAGCGCTCATGATGAGCCAAAGCTCAGCTCAAAAACTAAGGGTGATTTGGATAAACAACGCCAATTTGGGGTGTGCTTTTGACAAACTCTTTAAGCCGATTCCTTCGATTGACCTAGTAGAGCCCAAAATTGCTTCGCTCTACGTAGAACCGTCTGAAATCATTGTCAGTAACAAATTAAAAAAGGGGCTTTTGACGCATCTTTCAAAGCTTTATAAACGCGCCTACTTTGACAGGGTGATTTATCCAGCAGACATGGCGTCAATCGTTAGATCGAGTGCTGAGAACAACCGCCTGGCAGCGATCGGCACGTTTCACAGAGGCCTGATTATCACCGATCAGCCTTTCTACAAATCCAATTCATATCAAAATTTCCAGCCGATAGACAGCTTAGCCCAAGAGATCGCAGCGCGCACAGCAGAGTTTAATAACCATACGATCGGAATTCACATTAGAAGGGGAGACAATCAGGCCTCTATCAGAAACAGTCCAACCTCGATTTTTTTTGAAGCGATTTCTAACGAAATTTCCAGACGTCCTGAGGCTAAATTTTACGTCGCCTCAGACGATCTATCGGTCAAACAAAATCTATGCGAGCAGTTTGGCAAACGCATTATCACCTCCCTAGAGAAAACCAGTCGAAATACAGAAAGCGGGATCCAAGCAGCCGTCGTTGATCTCTATGCGCTTTCTAAAACGCAAAAAATTTATGGCTCCTATTGGAGCTCCTATTCAATCGCCGCCGCAACCTTAGCGGGTGCTGAGCTCGTGATTCTTCGCGCTTAGCTCCAGCGGTGCGCCCATTTGCCCTCGCCCAGCCTCACGTAACCGGCATGGATGTGCCTCCCAAAAAAAGCCCCCAGCAAATGCCAGGGGATAAATCATGAGGATAAAAATGAGAATGAGAAAATGGCAAGCAGCCAGTAACGGCTACAAATCGGGCTTAGCCACCTGCACAGGGATCAGCACCCGCACAGGGGTCAACGCCTGCACAAGGATCGGCACCCGCACAGGGGTCAACGCCCGCACAGGGGTCAACGCCTGCACAAGGATCAACCTCAGTGGCATCTACGTCTGCATCAGGAGCGGCCGTATCAGAACCGCAACCGGTCAGTACACCCACGCTGACGACTGACGCCACAGCAACCGCTGCTAAATATTTGACTCGCATAGGGTATCTCCTCTTAAACGTTTGGTTCAGTATTAAGTTGGCTTATTAACCAAAGCTAATTTTAACCATGAATCAGCCAAAGTCAACTTTAGCCTCAGGCAATCATGGCGTTTGAACCTGAGAAATTGCTGAGAAAACCCGATGATTTGGTCGCGAAATCTTGAAACAGCCTCAATAAAGTCTGTATCGCTACTCTCTAGGCTCCCAGACCAGGCGAAATCCAAATAGGATGTGGCGCGACTCAACGGGGCGGTCATGGCGATAGGCGGCTCGACAAAACCCAGGCAAATCGTCCCAGCTACAGCCCTTTAGCAGCACCTCTTCCCCATCTGCCACCCGGGTTGAGGTATATTCAAACACATTGCCAGCCATGTCTTCTACCCCATAAACGCTGCGGCTGAGGGGGTAGGTCGCGATCGCACTCGTGCCCACATCATCGCTTTGCTGCCAGCGGGTTGCCTCGTCCTGCCAATCGTTACCCCACGGGAAATAGCGTCCATCCTCACCTCGAGCGGCTTTCTCCCACTCATCGGCGGTGGGCAAACGATAGGTTTCGCCAGTTTGGTCGCTTTTCCACTGCGCATAGGCCAGAGCATCGTGGTAAGACACCAGCACCACAGGATGCTCGGCCTGCCCGTCTGGGTAACGGTTGCCCTGCCATAAGAACGGCACTACCGTCGCGTAGGGGTGCACTAAAAACCCCTGGGTTTGATAGTCGGCCTCGCTAATCCCCGGTGGGCGATGGCCGGTGGCTTGCACAAACGCCTGATAGTCAGCATTGGTAATCAGGTTGCGGCCCATGCAAACGGCGGGCAGCCCACGCTGCTGACGGGCAGCCTCGCCCTCAAACCAGCGCCGCTGAAGCAGTTCGGCCTCTGCATCTGCCTGGGTCCGCTGCGGGCCCACAATCGCCGCCGCCGAAATCTGATAGCCATAGTCACGCTCGGTGCGATCGCTGCCCGAAATATATTCCCCGGCTGGAATATAAACAAAATCGCCCCCGGTGTTGCACGCCGAGGGTCCCGTAGGCTCTGCCGTTGAAGCGAGCGGCCCATAGCTGCATCCGGCTAACAATAGGCAGAGACTGCACCCAACTCGCGCCGATGCGATATATCGTAAAAATGCCATATCCCGTACCCATGCCTCATATCGTACAGACATATCGTACAAGCACGATCAACCGCGTATCTCCTATCCTATGCCTAACAACAACTGGATTGTGACAGACGATGGACTTGCTCAGTCCTTTGGCTCAGACGAGGTCGAGATGCCAGCGCGCACCTATCGGCTCTATCGTTTTTTGAGCGAGCTCGAAGACATTCTCAGCGACGAACCCGATGATTATCAAAGGGTTTTACGCATCACTCCCTTGGTCAGAAAGCTCCTGATTAGCTCCTACTGGCTACAAATGGAGTTTGACCCGCCCTCGGCCAAAACGGGATGGTCTGTAAAATTTTTATACCGAGAATTTGAG
The DNA here is from genome assembly GCA_039815385.1 of Cyanobacteria bacterium P01_A01_bin.114. Lineage (GTDB taxonomy): Bacteria > Cyanobacteriota > Cyanobacteriia > Phormidesmidales > Phormidesmidaceae > SIO4C1. The sequence continues at coordinate 7,340 of JBCBZL010000030.1, read as the reverse complement.
TTTCCCCTCACGGTGCAAATGGTGGCCTGGGCACCGGGACAAGTCTCTACCATTCACAATCACGGCACCTGGGGGATTGTGGCCCTGATCGGCGGGCAAGAAAAAAACATGCTCTGGCGATCCGCTCCGTCTGCTGAGCAAACGGGGGCCACGTCAGGCTCTCCTGGCCCTATCCAGAAAGTGGGGGAACAGCTTCTGTCACCGGGTGACATCATTGGCTTCACCCCCGGTGCTATTCACGCCGTTGAGGCACTGGGTGACGAGCCCACCGTGTCTTTTAACCTCTATGGAGTCACTGATTTTAAGCGCCGCTATCAGTTTGATGTAGAGCAGCAGACCGCTAAGCGTTATTGAAAATTATCCCCACTTTGCGCCGTTGCCCTAGAATTCTTAAAATGCCGCCTATGAAACACCCTAGCCATGGCTGATGCCCCTGCTGCTGACAACACAATATCTCTGCGACAACGGTTGGTTGCAAAATATCAGAAGCTCCCGGCTTCGACCCAAACCATTGTGCAGCTATTTTCTGTCATCTATGAGCCAGTGCCGCGGAATACGGTGCTGGGCTGCTTGATCCACATGCAGGCGACGGATGAAAAAGGAAAAGGGTTTGTCAGCCCTAAGCTTAGTGCCAAAATCACTCAGCTCATCAAAGCAGGTGTCTTAGAACAAAAACGAGGACAGGGGCCGACCTGTCACCCCTTGCTGACAGAGATTGCCACCCGCGATGCCGTTAAAGCCAAAACCTTTGGCGCGATGGTTCAGGCGATCAAACACTATCTCCCTATTCGCAACGCCGGGTGGAAAAACAGCCCCCGCTACTTTGCCAGCGAAGCCCAGTTTATTCGAGAAGCTCGCATCAGTCTCTATCAAAAAAAAGGGAGGGAGGTTGAACAGGCATTTTCTGACTACTACCGCTATGGCTATAGGGCCGACCTGATCACCTTCAGTGAGTTTCTGCTGTTGGTCTGTAACAACCCCTTTGAGGCTGAGTGGTTTCAAACTTTGCCGACACAGCTGCATGATACTGCGCTCAATAGCCTGTTGATGCATGGGCTGCTGAACCTGACGCCCATGGATGAACCGCTGGCGATGCTGCAAGCTCAATTTGCACCTAAACGGACGCCTAAACAGACACCTAAACAGGACAATGGCCGTCAGGTGCAACGACTTTTGTGGGTTGAGCAGCTGCTCTTTAGGGGAGACTTAGCAACGGCTGAGGCGGCAATCTCAGGGTTTGCTGACGCGACGGGTCTGAGGGATAGCCTCTCAGGCTGGCTGGCCTGTCTGAGCGGCAATTATGAACAGGCCATTGAGTTTTACACGGTTGCCCTGACGATTCTCAAAAAAGAAGCAGGCCCCAAAAAAGGCTCTAAAAAAGGGCAGAAAACCCTGTTCTATGACGGCATAGAAGGGATCTTTTTTATCCTGGCCTTGCTCAAAGCTGGAACATCTCAGCGGCTTCAAGCGGCTGAGACCTATGTCAATATTATGACCCAGCAGCCTAATCACTGGCTCAAAGAGATCTATACAGCTCTCCGGTTTATGATCCGGATTCAACAGGGCAAGGTGGATGAAAAACAGCCGCTGTTAGACTTGCCCATCATGCCCCACGATCTGGGCAACAGTTTGGAAACACTGCTGCTTTCACTGTGTCATTATTGGGCAGATGCAGAAAGTGCCAGAAAAGGCCTGCCTACTCTACTCATCCCGCTGTTAGAGGCGGCTGAACAATCTGGCTATCTCTGGCTGGCGCTAGAGGCAGCAGCCCTGCTGGCTCAGCTAAAACCCAAGGGTGGCTACGATCAGACGGTTGCTCAGCTCAACCCTGATGGAGAGATTCAGCCCCTGGTCACGCTGATTCAACCTAAAGCGGCTTGGGAGCTGTGTTTAGACGCACTGACCCAGCTCACCGAGCAGGCTTCGACCCCATCCGTAACTGTCGAAAAGCGGCTCGCCTGGTTTCTAACCACCTATAGTCAACGCGTGGTGTTAGAACCTAAGGAACAAAAAATTACGAAATCTGGTGCCTGGTCAAAGGGGCGCGCGATCGCACTTAAACGGCTGGTGCAAGAGGCCAATCAGTTTGACTATCTCATCCCCCAAGATCACCAGGTGCTGGGCCATATCACCTCGGACTACAGCTACAGCTACTATGGCTACCAGTCCTACGAATTTGATAACACAGCGATTACGGCACTGGTGGGCCATCCCTACGTCTTTTGGGCCGACTCACCCACCGTTCGAATCGATGTTGTCGAAGGGGAGCCTGAGCTGCTGGTCAAGCGCGACCAGGACGGCTGGCTGACGCTACAGTTTTCACCAGAGCTACCCGCCGCGAGCGATTTACTCTGGTTCAAAGAGACCCCCACCCGCATTAAGGTCATCAACATCAGCGCCGATCACCGCCGCATCGCCACCATTTTAGGGAAACACAATCAGCTATCTGTCCCCGAAGCGGCTTCAGAACGAGTTTTGGCTGCCATTGGCACAGTCTCACACATGGTGACCGTGCATTCTGATATTGGCGGGGCGGTCGCCAGTGCCGAAGAAGTCCCCACCAACAGTCACCCCCATGTTCACCTGCTGCCGGCCGGAGATGGGTTACGAGTCTCGATCTTGTCACGTCCGTTTGCTGAGGGCGGGGCTTACTATCCGCCGGGGAGCGGAGGCGAGACGGTGATTGCCGAGATTGACGGTAAGCGACTGCAAACCACCCGCAATTTAATCGAAGAGCGGGAGCGAGCTGAAACCGTTCTCCAAACCTGCCCAGTTTTTGATCTGTATACGGCGGAAAACTGGGAGTGGCTCATCGAAACCCCTGAAGATTGTTTAGAGCTGCTGTCAGAGCTACAAGAACTGGGGGAGCAGGTGATCCTAGAATGGCCCGAAGGGGAAAAGCTGCGCGTCAGTCAGCAAATTGGCTTTGACCGCCTCAGACTCAATATTCAGCGGCAAAAAGACTGGTTTGCCGCCAGCGGCGAAATCCAGATAGATGACGGCCACGTCATGGACATGCAGCGTCTGATGGCGCTAATGGCCGAGACGCCAGGGCGTTTTGTTGCCCTGGGAGACGGTCAGTTTTTGGCGTTGACCCAATCCTTTCGCAAGCGGCTCAAAGAGCTCAGCGCGCTCTCAGAGAACCATGGTAAAGATACCCGTTTCCATCCCCTAGCAGCGCTGGCCTTAGAAGACTTCATTGATGAAGCGGGCAGTGTCAAAGCTGACAAACATTGGAAAGCTCATCTAAAGCGGTTAAAAGCAGTCCAAACCTTACAGCCGGAACTGCCGTCTACCCTCAAAGCCGATCTGCGAGAGTATCAGGTTGAAGGGTTTGAGTGGATGTCTCGCCTGGCCCATTGGGGGGTAGGGGCCTGTCTGGCCGACGACATGGGGCTGGGCAAAACCTTGCAGGCACTGGCCGTAATTCTCACCCGCGCGCCCGAGGGGCCAACCCTGGTGATTGCTCCCACCTCAGTGGGGATGAACTGGCTCAGTGAGGCTGAGCGATTTGCCCCTACGCTGAATCCAATCAGCTTTGGCAGCGGCGATCGACAGCAGCTGTTAGATCAGCTAGAGCCGTTTGATTTGCTGGTGTGCAGCTACGGGCTGCTGCAACAATCTGAGGTAGCTGAGATGCTGGCCCAGGTTCAATGGCAAACCATTGTTTTAGACGAAGCTCAGGCCATTAAAAATATGGCCACCAAGCGTTCTCAGGCGGCGATGAAGCTTCAGGCTGGGTTCAAACTACTCACCACTGGCACCCCGATCGAAAATCATCTGGGGGAGCTGTGGAATCTGTTCCGGTTTATCAACCCAGGGCTGCTGGGCTCGCTGGATAGCTTTAATCAGCGATTTGCTACCCCGATTGAACGCTACCAGGATAGGCAGGCTCGCAACGCTCTCAAAAAGCTGATTCAGCCTTTCTTGCTACGGCGCACCAAGCAGCAGGTGCTCTCAGAGCTGCCGTCGCGCACTGAGATTGTGCTCCATGTCGAGCTAAGTCAGCCAGAGATGGCGTTTTATGAGGCGCTGAGGCGAGATGCGATCGCAAAGCTCACCGACAGCGAGGTCACCGCTGGCCCCAAACATTTACAAGTGCTCGCCGAAATCATGAAGCTGCGTCGCGCCTGCTGCAACGCCAAACTGGTCGCCCCTGACACCCCCTTGCCCAGTGCCAAACTTGACGTCTTTAGCGAAGCCCTGGAAGACCTGTTGGAAAACCGTCATAAGGCGCTGGTCTTCAGCCAATTTGTCGATCATCTCCGCATCATTCGAGAGTACCTCGATCAGCAAAAAATTGCTTACCAGTATCTTGACGGCAGCACCCCTGCCAAAGAACGTAAAAAACGGGTCGATGCGTTTCAAGCCGGGCGAGGAGACGTGTTTTTAATTAGCCTCAAGGCAGGCGGTACCGGCCTCAACCTCACCGCCGCCGACTATGTTATCCACATGGACCCCTGGTGGAACCCGGCGGTCGAAGATCAGGCCTCTGACCGGGCTCACCGCATTGGCCAACAGCGCCCCGTGACGATTTATCGCCTGGTCACCAAGGGCACCATCGAAGAAAAGATTGTCGAACTGCACCAGCAGAAACGGGCTCTGGCCGACAGCCTCTTAGAGGGGACAGATATGAGCGGCAAGATTTCGACGGATGAGCTGCTGCGGTTGATCAGTGAGGGATAGGCGTGGGAGAGAGGATGGGTAGTGGGTAGTGGGGGTTAGCCTGAAATTATTTTGCCGACTTGGGCCTGCAGCCAGCTCAGGTAGGGGGGTGAGCCGTCGGTGAGTGCGATCGCAATAATCTCTGGCACCTCATAGCTGTGCAGCGCTCTGACTTTTGCCTCGAGGGTTGAGAAAAGGGCCAGATCTGTCAGCTGACATTCTAAATCTTGGCAAATCTCGCCCTGCCATCGATACACCGACTGCACCGGAAAGATATTCACACAGGCCGCTAAATTTGACTCAACCAGCGCCGAGGCAATCAGCTTTGCCTCGGTTTCAGAGCCAGCAGTGACCAAAACAATGCCTAACTGAGCCATACCATCAAATGGTTTCCCTACGCACTCACCGGTGGCTCAACCGTGCTGAGATTTCCCACCGCATTGAGCAACTTAGCCCCCGATAGAATGGCATTGTCCAAAATCGTGTCGATCAGATTGGCAGCGGTCAGATCAGAGCGACTCAGATCAGCCTGTTGCAAAATGGCTCGATTGAGCTGAGCCGAGGTTAAATTTGCCCCAGCCAGCTTGGCTCGGGTTAGATTGGCACGCTGGAGGTTGGCATCGGCAAAATTAGCAGCAATGAGATTACACCCTACAAAACTCGCCCCTTTGAGGCGTGCCTCTGAGAAATTCACGCCGCTGAGATCCATGCCATTAAACGTCAGACCGTTGAGAAATGCCCCAGACAGATTGACCGCGCTAAACTGGGCCGACTCAAGGCAGGCCCCACAAAGTCTCACCGCTGCCAGGTTAGCCCAGGAGAGATTAGCCTCCCCCAGATTAACCTCTCGCAAATTGGCCCCGCACAGATTAGTCCCACAGAGGTTAGCGTCGGTTAAATTAGCCTGCCGCAGATTGGCATGCCATAAGTTAGCACCGCTGAGTTTGGCATCAGAGAGATTGCCGCGAACCCAAAACGCTCCCCGCCCTACGATCTTTGTCAAATCAGCTGACCCAAACTGACTTTCACTCAGTTTGGCAAACTGCAAATTAGCCCGGTATAGGTTGGCTCCTGTACAGTTAGCTTTTGTCAAAAATGCTCGGCTCAAGTTAACATTCGCAAGGTTTGCTCGAGATAGATTGACTCCCACCAGAATGCGATTAGACAAATCAGCATTGCTGAGATCAACGCCTGTAAAATTTCGATAGCCAGTTTCATACAGCCTTAGGAAGTCTTTGGTGTGCATTCTCCGAGACCTTTAGCTTTCAGAATATTTCGACGCGCTTTTGACGCGCTATTTCGATGCACTATATTTATGCGCTATTTCTATACACCCACTTAATCAAGGTAGACGCTGGAATTGATGAATAGGCCCAGACTTTATGTTGGTTGACATACCCACTCAAAACTTAAGAAAACCTAAAATTTGATAAATAAATGCTAAGCCCGAGAAAGATTGACGTGGCTCTGGTATTGATTTGACACACCATGCATGCTCAGTGGGACAATCTCCGAAAAAACTTAGGCAACTGGTACGGATCTTTCAACCAATATTCGCCAGACGGCGTCCGGCTTAAAGCAACCGCCAGCCAGCTCACCCTGGTCGAAGATCAGCCCAACCAGCAAATGACGCTGGTGCTTAAGCGCACCCCGTCAGGGGGTATTCCCAACACGATGGTGAGAACCTTCCGCTATCCAGGAGCCGCCCCCCATATCTACTTTTTTGAAACTGGCGCATTTTCCCAAGGCCCACTTCAGTGGCAAGCCTTTAGCCAGTTTGGGGCCGAGCTCGCCCTGAAAGATGACGATCGGCGACGGCGATGTGTGTACATGTATGCCGGCCACGCCGACAAGACCAGTCGCCCTGCCTACATCACACTCATCCAAGAACAGCGAGGGGAGTCTGCGCCAGAAAATCTGCCAGAAAATCTCTCAGAAACAGCTCTAGCCAACCTATCGGGCCGCTGGGGTGGGACCGCCGCCCGAGTGTCGTCTCACCAGCTAGCTGAGGATGCATCTCAGGCCCCCTTTATTGAGCACAGTCACTGGCAGCTCATCCCATCCCTTACCCCACCCAATACCCGGCCCAACATCCCAAGCGAGGCCTCTGCTGAAGCCCCGTTCACATACCAGTCTCAGATTGGTGAGATTCATCATCAGACCGCTGTCGCCCACCCTCAGGGCCGACGCCTGGTTTGCCAAACCGACTCGACCTGGCAAATGATCCTGCTGCCAGGAGCCACCTTTTGCATCTTGCCCCAGCAGATTCAACCCGGCAGGCCGTTTACACTAGAAGTGGGTTGGTTAACCCATACTCACCGATGCCAGCGACTGATCCGCTGCTATAGCGCCCAGGGCGAGTGGACCCATCTCATCCTGACCGCCGAAGAAAAACTCGACGGCTAAATCTGACCGATAAACATGCCCCACCCAGTGCTCTCCCAAATACCCGGAGCCCCCTTGAAGGGGCTCGCAGCGGCCGATCAACTCTGGCAAGACTATCGAGAGGGAAATAGACCCATCCCGAAGGTGGTCACAACAGCCCCCGAAGCCTTAGCTCCCCCTGAATTGGATGTTCTCATCTGCGGGGGTACCCTGGGTATTTTGCTGGGGGCAACTTTGGCCAAAGCGGGTTGGCGCGTTGCGCTGCTTGAGCGAGGTCAGCTCCGAGGTCG
>JBCBZL010000057.1:0-17989 GCA_039815385.1 Cyanobacteria bacterium P01_A01_bin.114 | reverse complement strand
GGGGTATTGAATCTATACACTAAATTTATAAGGTTCGATTTGATACAGCATCAGTGATCTATCGTATTTGCGACTCAGTTTGGGTTTCAGTATCACGTACTTATACGAAATCCTGTCTGGCAATACTCGATACCGAAGGGCGTAAAGTTTTACGCCCCTGACAGGCTTCCGATTTTGAATCGGGGGTACCTCATTCGGATTGGGTATTACACGAAATCTTGTCTAGCTATCACTGATACTGAAAGGCGTAGAGTTTTATATTCATAAAAAAGAAGGACCCCCTAGAGATCCTTCTTATACGAAATTCTGTCTAGCTGTACCCGATATCGAAGGCCGTGAGGTTTTACGCCTCTAACAGGCTGCAATTTTTAATCGTGGGGCCTGCATTCGGATTGGGTATGAGAAATTTTCAAATTTAAACAGCTGCCAGCTCAGGGGCGGGACGCTTGCTATTGCGAATGCCGTCAATGGCTGCTGCGTAATCGTTGGTGTTGAAGACGGCTGAGCCTGCCACGATGGCATTGGCTCCGGCTTCAAGCACCTGCCAGGTATTTTCTACCTTGAGACCCCCGTCTACTTCGATCCACGGGTCGAGGCCGCGCTCGTCGCACATTTGACGCAGCTGACGGATTTTGGGTAAGACGGCCGGAATAAACTTTTGTCCGCCAAAGCCGGGGTTGACGCTCATGATCAAAACGAGATCGCACACTTCAAGAACGTGCTCAATCAGCGTTAGGGGCGTTGATGGGTTGAGCACAACGCCGGACTGTTTCCCGAGCTCCCGAATTTGGCAGAGGGTGCGATGCAGGTGAGGCGACGCATTGTGCTCAGCATGTACAGAGATGATGTCTGCGCCAGCCTTAGCAAAGCCCTCTACATATTTTTCAGGTTCGACAATCATCAGATGCACATCAATAGGCTTTGTGGTCAGTGGGCGAATCGCCTTGACGATCATGGGGCCAATGGTGATATTAGGAACAAACCGACCGTCCATCACATCGACGTGAATCCAATCTGCACCTGCTGCATCGGCAGCCTTGATTTCTTCGCCTAGGCGGCTAAAGTCAGCGGATAAAATCGAAGGGGAAATAACAACAGATTTTTGAGATTGGGTTTGCATGGTGGGACAGCCTCCTGCGATCGCAATATTGTGTATATCGTAACAAAATCTTTAGACTCCACCCAAAAATCCGTGAAATATCTAGTTTGAGTGTCATGACATCTCAGTGGCCTTTGGCTAGTGATGTCGGTCCCTATCGCTAAGGAAGCCCATATACCTAAGGGATTGCGCTAAAGTTGCTCTAGGAAGTCGAAATATCCACCTGAGCCAGACAGGTCTGGTGAATTCGGGCAGTCTAGCGTCAGAATTTTGAAGAGTTTTGACCGAGCCTTTGGATTTCACTCCCTACCTGAGAAGGCGAATCTGGTTGCTTCCCCGTCTGACTCCTAGATTCTGATTCCTGATCACAGTGCCCTATTATTTCTAAAAACAGCAATGCAGCGAATTTGGCAAAAGCTACCAAAACGGATCGGTGCCCTCAGCGGTGGGCTGGCGTTGGCGGTAGGCCTCCCGGCTTGGGCCTTATCAACATCGGTAGGCCCCGAAGGTATTGATGCTCTCCGACTGCATGCAGAGCCTTATAACCTGACCGGGCGCAAAATTGCGATTGGTCAGGTTGAGATTGGCCGCCCTAGTTTCTTTGGGGTTGACAAAATTGCCCTTGAGAACATGCCATTTCGCCTGGCGCAGGTCTTGCAGCTAGGCGGGCACGGCGCTGCAGACGAGTTTGTCGACCCCCATGCGACTAATGTGGCCAGCGTCATGATCTCTCAGGACAAGTTTTTGACCGGGGTGGCACCGGATGCGGTGCTTTTCTCGGCGGCTATCGGCCCTCTGAATGAATTTTCGGGTCAGCCTGAAGAATGTTTGACTACTCAAGCCGTTGCCCTCCGCAACAGCGGCGACGTGCGGGCGATTAACTTTAGCTTTGGTGAGCCGCTGCTGCGCGATCCTCGACCCGAGGCGATTTTAGACGGTAACGCGCTGCTTACCCAGTGTGTTGATTGGTCAGAACGCGTTCACGATGTCCTCTATGTGATTGCTGGTAACCAGGGCGGTGGGGGCATTCCTATTCCTACCGATAACTTTAACGGCATCAATGTCGCCTATTCGACCCAGGTAGATGGCCGCTTTGTCAGAATTGATTTTGCCAACTTGAGCAGTGAACCTACTTTTAGCTCACCCCGCAGCCCTGCCCCCGAGTCTAATGAAGGGGCACGACGGTCTATTAATCTGGTGGCACCGGGTAGTGACATTGAAATGTTTAACCCGGATGGTCAACGTACCGTAAGTAGTGGCACCAGTTTTGCCGCGCCCCATGTGGCGGCTACCGTGGCGCTCCTCCAGGAACTGGGCGATCGCAAGATCCGCTCAGGTGCTCCAAACTGGGGCTTAGATGCTCGCAAGCCGATGGTAATGAGAGCCGTTTTGCTAAATTCGGCTGATAAGCTTCAAGATACCGGTGATGGGTTACTGCTAGGGATGGGCCGGACGCTACTGGATGAATCTAATCGGACCTGGGTAGATTCAGACGCGTATAAAGATCCGGCGATTCCTCTCCACGCCGATCTCGGCACTGGCCATCTCAATGCTTTTCGCGCCTATCAGCAATTTGACGGGGGGCAATGGGCCTCGCAGACGCCTGTTCCCGCTATTGGCTGGGATTTGAGTGCTGTCGAGAGCGATGGTGCAGCCTCCTATCAAGACTATGTCTTGGAGCAGCCTTTGCAGGCCGGTAGCTACTTTTCAGCGACCCTGAGTTGGGAACGGTACGTTGAGCTGAATGATAGCAACGGCAACGGTCTGTTTGATGTAGACGAAGCGTTTACAGGTCAGGGGCTTAATAACCTTGATCTTTACCTGATGCCCGCTGACGAGACTGATATCAGTCAAAGTATTTGGTCTTCGGTCAGCGCTGAAGACAGTCTGGAGCATATTTTTTACCCGATTCCTGAAACGGGCCGATATAAGCTGCGCGTGGTCTATCGTGAGCAGGTCACCGCAGAGTCAAGCCAGCCCTATGCGCTAGCCTGGTGGGCGGCCCCGGCGGCTGCGATAGATAGCAGCGCTACCCCGTAGCCAATTTTTTACATCCCCTCAAAGTGACCCAGAATTGTCCGGTTTGACAATCAGCATCCCCATCACCTGGGCTTTTTGCTCAGGGTCGTCGGGGGTAATCGCGATATTGATTTCGCCGTCGCTGACTTCAAAGGGATATGGCCCATAGCGAGCCCACTGCTTAAAAGCGAGGCCGCCCATGGCGTCTTCTACTGTCTGGCCTTCGATCTCAACGCTCATGGTGCGCTGGGTGCCGCGCTCGGTTTCCATAAACCAGAGATACAGCTCGTACTGAGCCCCATAGAGAATCTGGTCGATTTCGAGTTTGCCGGGTTTTGCGATCGCGCTATTCAACATCGCCTCAGTCTCTTCATCCACCCCAGGCTTCGGGGTTAGCTCAGTTGCGATCGCCTCCACCTCTCGCAGCATCATCCCATTGGCCTTCGAGTCATCTTGAGACGTCCATCGATAGCCGTCAATTTCAATCCCGCCTGCCCCGTTGAAGTTAACCCCCCGCACCAGCGCCCCCTCGATTGGAGGATCCTCGGCAGCAGGCTCAGGGGTCGAACAGGCAGGGGATAGTGCAACAGACACCAACACTGTTGAAGCCATGGCCACAAAACGTTTCATCTCAAGCCGTCCTCAGCCCAGTGCCCTGATGATCGAGAGCCGATGGGTCAATAGATTTAGATTTAGGCTATCGAGATGTCTGGCAACCCTTTCGCTTTCGCCTAAAAAATTAATGTAAACCGTATCCAGATTGGAACCTTAAGTTTTTACCGTAGGCCAAACTACGGTTCTGGATATGGCCGAAGTTTATATCAATCAGCTCTTGCACGACCCAGAAATCAAGAGGATAAACGGCAAGCTACTGGCGGTCAAGTGGGAGAGCCTGGCCTGAGTAAGCTGCCAAGCAACTTTGACTGGGTGCAGCTGGCTAACCAGTATCGACAATAACGGACAGCTCTGCGACTGGGCCAAAAAACAAATAATAAACTATGAATGATGAACGATGAGTAGAGGCTTTCCTCATGGATGCCCTCTTCATCTGTCGCAATAAAAACTCACATATCGACGTGGTAGGCCGTAATGGCTATCTCCCCATCAGGGCTATAAATTGCCTCGATTCGCCGATAAGTTAAATGCATCCACCAACTCTTAATTCGGTTCCCTTTTGCAGGTGCTGTGCCGAGCTTCGTGTAGCCTGCTCCGGTTAGCAACGATTCAAAGGTTTCGGTAGGTAATGTTTTCGACTCAATTTGGGGAATACCGTCTAGCTTATGCTTATCGAGGGTCATAGCTCCCTTGATAAGTGCTGTAAATCCGGTATCCCGGCAGCACGATAGCCGCACCCACAGCGCTGTGAATCGTCCCTGTGTAATTCTCTTCTGGCAGACTGCCGCCTAACCGCAGCTTTAGCGGCCCTAGCCATAGGTAAAAACCAGGTACCAGCGCATCTAAGCTATATGCGATCGAACGCAGCCGATTCTCATTGTGCTTTGCCACTTGAGCCGCATAATCGCCTGATGTTTGCCCGTCAGGAACTTGCATAAAAGTTGCTGCTTTATCCACTAGACGCATTATATCGAGTCGAGCAGAGCAAATTATTACAGTTACTCACCGCGACTAGATAGCGGTAAACGCTTCGGCCTCTCCTCAGTTAAGTGGGAAATTAAACCTGCTGCATAAGGGGCTCAGAAGGCAAGGTTTGGGAAGCGAGATGAGAGCCGAGCTTAGGCCCATTAAGGTGCCTTGAGCTTCACCATAAAAAAACCATCCATATCGTGACGATGGGGCCATACCTTCACCCAGCCTTCGGGCTCTACAAACTGGGCCGCTGGGGAGTCTGATTTTGGAGCCTCAATCATCCAGCCAGGGTGAGTCGCCAGAAAATACTGAATCTGCCCCTCATTCTCGTCAGGGTGTAGCGTACAGGTTGAATAGACCAGCACCCCGCCTGGTTTAACCCAGGTGGCGGTATGGGCAAGTAATTCTTTCTGGAGCTGTACCAGGTCTTTAACAGAGCCAGGGCTTTGTCGCCAGCGGGCGTCAGCGTGTCGGTGTAGCGTCCCTAAACCAGAACAGGGGACGTCTAGCAGCACCCGGTCGGCGGTTTTAGCAAAGTCAGTATTGTTGCGGCTGTCGCAGATGACAGTGGCGATGGTGTTAATCTGCAAGCGTTTTAGATTTTGCTGAATTTTGCGGGTGCGGGAGGAGGTGCGATCGCAGCCAATCACTGTCCCCTCATCCCCCATCAGCTCAGCCAGATGGGTGGTTTTGCCCCCCGGTGCCGCACAGGCGTCAATGATGGTTTCCCCCGGCTGCGGGTCGACCAGATAGCTGACCAGCTGAGCGCTGCTGTCTTGCACCATCCACCATCCCTTGCCATAGCCCGGCAGCGAGCGAATATTGCCGATGTGGGCCTTAAAGCGCAGCGCATCTGGCGCATGGGTCAAGCGCTCGGTTTGGATGCCCGCCGATTGCAGAGCCGCTTCGACCTGCTCTACCGAGGTCTGTTGGCAGTTGATCCGCAGGTCTATATGGGGCGACTGGTTGAACCACTGACACAGCGCTTCTACCTCATCCTTTGCAGGCAGCAGCGTCTGCCACGCCTGAATAATCCAATTTGGATAGCTATGTAATAGGCCAATCGCTGACGTCTCATGGGTTGGTAGCTTAAGGGGGTCGCCGACCTCAGTCGCTCGAATATAAGCTCGCAGCATGCCGTTCACTACGCCACTGAGCTTACCCAGACGATGAGACTTAGCCAACTCTACTGAAGTATCCACTATCGCATGGTCAGGAATCTGATCGAGGTAGCGCAGCTGGTAAAACCCCAGGCGCAATATCTGTCGAAGATCGGTGGGCTGCTGCTGGGCTGTTTTTTTGCCAAACTGATCAATCAGCGCATCTAAAGTTCGCTGCCGCCGTACGCTGCCATAGACCAGCCCGGTCACCAGCCGTCGGTCAACACTGCTGAGGGTCGTGCGGTTGAGCTGTCGATCGAGCTCAACGTCGGCAAAGGCTCCTCGCTCAATAGACTTCAAGACCGTGAGGGCCACCTCACGAGCCGTTACATTGACAGTCGTATTTAGGTTTGATAGGTCGGTCGAATTAGTCAAAAGATTCAAGATAAACGAAGAGGCATCAGGCTCGTGTAGCCTAATACCTCTGTAGATGCAGCTGTATGCAGGTAAGTGGTCAAGACTGACGGCGCTTTTTAGGACGCTTTTTGAGCGTCTCATCGCTTTGCCGTCGCCGGTCGCGCCACTCGACTGAGGTGAGATAAACAACGCCACCCGTCACAACCACCAGCAAAGTAATCGCCGTAATGGCCAAAATGTTATACGTCTGAAGTTCCAATCCTATATTCATGATAAAGACCACTCATGATGGAAGGCGGTGGAGTTGAAGTTAGCGGCTTAATTTAGAAACCATTACGGCCCCAAACAACCAGCGACAGTGAAAACGTAAAAAATGCCAAAAAGCCAACCCAGCCCAGTGTCAAGATATCCATAAAGCTTGCTTTAAAACGAAGAATTGCGCGATCAATTACTTCTTATCATACGGTAAATATAGACCGGAAATACATTCCGGGCAGACATCCCGACAGCTGATTCTTGAGTGAGTTTTCCTATGTCCAATGCTTCGTCATCTGTGAGGCTGAGTGCCCAGGAGCGTATCGAGTCTGTTAAAGCGGGCCTCATCGCTGCGATCGCAGGCGGCCTAACGGGCTTCTTTTTGGGGATCCTCAAAACCCTTTTTGGAGAGGTGACGCTCGGCCCTGAACTCATTCTATCAATTGCGATTACAACCTTTTGCAGCTTTCTATTTGGGATTACCTATCGCTACATCGTTCGTCAGGATGCCAATCCGCACTTGAGAAGTGGCGCACTGGGGGCTTTTGCACTAGTGAGAGGGCTCTCCAAAATCGAAGCCACCTGGAGCAACGCGCTGCCGATGATGAGCTATGTCGATATGTTGGGCGAAAGTTTTGGGATATTTGCGATCGCGCAGCTCACCCTCGACTTTGCCATCACCCACGCCCTTGTAAAGCCCTTTGGCAGTGCCGAAAGACTGCCCTAATTTTTTAAGCTTCTAAATCTGTACAGACGTTGCATGCAACGCCTCTCCCTTTTCCCCTTCCTCTCATTTCGGGTTATCCACACTCCCGGCCAATCCCCTATCCATCGAGCTAAGTCTGTACAATCAATAAAAAAGAGACCCCATTATGATTCCAACCGTTATTGAACAGTCCGGTCGTGGCGAACGCGCGTTTGACATTTATTCTCGCCTGCTGCGGGAGCGCATCGTCTTTTTGGGGCAGCAGGTCACAGCCGAGTCTTCAAACTTAATTGTGGCCCAGATGCTCTTTTTAGAAGCCGAAGACCCAGACAAAGATATTTACCTCTATATCAACTCTCCCGGTGGGTCTGTCTACGATGGCCTAGGCGTCTTTGACACCATGAACCATATCAAGCCTGATGTCTGTACTATTTGCGTCGGCTTGGCTGCCAGCATGGGGGCTTTTCTGCTGAGTGCAGGTAAAAAAGGTAAACGTATGAGTTTGCCCAATTCGCGTATTATGATTCACCAGCCCCTGGGGGGGGCCCAGGGGCAGGCGGCCGATATTGAGATTCAAGCCAAAGAAATTCTCTATATCAAAGACCTGCTCAACAACGCCCTCGCTGAGCATACCGATCAGCCTCTAGATCGCATTCAAGAAGACACCGAGCGTGATTTCTTTATGTCGCCTAAGGAAGCCCTGGAGTACGGCCTGATCGATCAGGTCATTGATCGCCACGCCATTGGCAGTCGCCCCACTGTTGTCGCTTAGCTAGCCGTCATCAGTCAGCCGACATGAGCCAAACGACACGAGTTCAGACCTCAGCGCACGCTTGGGGTGGGCTGTGATTCTAGATGTAGCAAAAACGCTAGCAGTTCTTCATCCGTGAGCTGCTGTCTAGATCGCTTGTCGTAGGTCTGTTCTAGATACTCGCGTCCCTGCTGGCTATTCCAGCCTAGACGAGCCATTTCTACGTCGGTTTGGGCAATAATGTCAGACAGATCGACCGGGCTGGTGCTCGTATCCAGCGTTGCTATAGCCGCAGAAGCCAGGGAAGATGCCGGTTGGCTCTGATTTTGAGACTGAGTATAGGGTATCCCCTCAGAGGGAAACGGCGAGATCTCGGCCACTTCATCTAAGGGAATGTCGAGCCCCTCGTCTTCACTGCCCTCGTCGTCTTTACTGCCCTCGTCTTCACTGGCCCTGTCCTCACTGGCCCTGTCTTCACTGGCCCTGTTTTCACTGACCTTATCTTCACTGGCCCTGTCTTCGTCATTCCCGTTTTCACTGAGCAACGGACTAGAAGAGACCTCGAGAACAGCCGCCTCGAATGCTTTTGCTTCACCGGGGACTGCTTTTGAGACCGCCTCCAGTGGCATGGGTGCCTCGACTCGGGGCGATTTATCTAGCAGACTCATCTCCACAGTTGGGAGGGCGGTCGGGAGCCCACTGGCGTCGGAGACGACTTGGCTAGCTTGCTCACTCAGCTGGAAGGCTGAAATCTTCATCAGGGCCAGTGCTCTCACCTGGGCACGTTCTTCAGCCTTCTCAAGATCTGGCCCCGCAGTCATGGCGGTGGCAATTACGTTTCCGTCAAGGGCTATGGTCGCTCTGACGATGTACTGGTTTTCGTGCAGCATCAGTAGCTCAGTGGTCAGGCTACCCGACGGGTATTGGTTTCGAAACTGAGCAAAGAGATCAGCAATCACAGGGGGTACGGGTTGAATCAAGATAACCTAGAGCTAGGAGCCTTTCTAAATCAGTTGGGTGAAACTTAAGATAGGAGCTAGTTACGGGGCGAATCTCTTTCGCTCGGCTCATGCGAGACGTGGAGACAATCTGTTTAAATAGCTATAGATTGGATAGCCGCAAGATTCGAAACAAGCATTGTCCGTAGTTAAGAGAGTTTCCAGTCGAGAACAGCTCACTTGTGAGGTTCATCTGTAGGGCCATCTATGAGATTCATCATTGAGAATGGATTTCTAGCACCCGTCACCTATTATCATCATGTTCATGTACTTTGAAGCGTCTTTATTGAGGAATCTACTCAGCGTCTATGCTAGATCGGTTACTTGAATGGTCACCTACCCTAGGGCTCGACACATTTTTAATTTTGCCAGTACTGATCGCACTGGAGGCAGTTTTGTCGGCGGATAATGCGATCGCACTCGCTGCCATTGCCCAAGGGTTAGATTCTTCAGAGCAGCAAAGGCGCGCCCTGAATATTGGTCTGGTGATCGCTTTTGGTTTACGGGTTGCTCTGATCCTAACCGCTACGTGGGTTTTGAAATACTGGCAGTTTGAGGTGGCTGGGGCCGCCTATCTACTGTGGCTGGTCTATCAGCACTTCACCGCCGAAGAAGACGAACAGGATCACCATCACGGGCCTCGATTTGCGTCTCTATGGCAGGCGATTCCGATCATTGCCTTTACTGATTTGGCGTTTTCCCTCGATAGTGTCACGACCGCAATTGCCCTTTCCGATCAGGTTTTGATCATTTTGTTAGGCGGTTTGATTGGGGTGCTAGCGCTTCGATTTATGGCAGGCTTATTTATCCGCTGGCTCGACGAATATGAATATTTAGAAGATGCCGGGTTTGTCACGGTGGCCTTTGTGGGCATTCGCTTGCTGCTTCGGGTAATCGATCCTGGAATTGTCCCCCCCGACTGGTTAATGATTTCCCTGATTGCCGTTGTGTTTATTTGGGGGTTTTCTAAGCGCACTGAGCACCAGGTGAACCCCTCAAAAACAACCGCTGTAACACCTGCTAAGAGCCCCTCTATCGAGGTCACCGAGGCCCTGGCAGAAATCGATGAGCATAGCTCCGAACCAAACGTCGCAGCCCAAACCGCGCCTGATAAAAAAGAACCAGAAGCGGTTTGAGCATTGAAGCTGCGAAGACAGACGGTTCTACCCCTCTCAGCAGACGAGGGGGAGTTGACGCGTTCTTATTCGTAAATCCAGCCCTTGGCGGATGAGTCCCAACTGGTCAACTCGTCCTCTGAAAACCACAGGCTAATTTCAGTACGGGCGGTTTCAACGGCATCAGAGCCATGGATGATATTACGGCCAATGGTAATGCCGTAATCACCTCGGATAGTGCCGGGCTCAGCGCTCAGCGGATTGGTTGCGCCGATAATTTTGCGGGCTGAGGCAACAACGCCCTCCCCTTCCCAGACCATGGCAACTACCGGGCCGGAGGTAATGAAATCGACTAGCCCACCGAAGAAAGGCTTTTCACGGTGGACGTCATAATGCTTTTCAGCTAGCTCCCGTGAAACGGCCATCAGCTTCATGCCGACCAGGGTAAATCCTTTTTTCTCATAGCGACCAATAATATCGCTGACCAGCCCACGCTGGACCCCGTCGGGCTTAATCATCAAAAATGTGCGTTCCACAACTATGCGCTCCTAACTATAAAACCTCGGCCATTTCAAAAACTTGGCCATGTTGAGCCTTGGCCACATCCAGGCCCTGTCATTTAGACCTTCTCTATGCTCAGAAAACAAGGGCGCTTTGTAAAGCATTTTTCTTAAAGTTTTGGCGCAGATTCCCCAGATCGTCTCATTGCAGACGGTTCAACGCTTGACCAGCATCGGAAAAACATCCTGAGGAATTTCCACAGGATACAAAATCAGTCATACTAAAGACCACGGAACTATCCTGAGGAATGTCCAGAGGATGATGGCATGAGCGGTAGTGAAATTGATCGATTTCCAGTCAATCAACTCCAAGCCCGATATGGGGGGTTAGCTCGTAGTGCTGTTTATAAGCGTTTAGACGACTTAGGTATCAAGCCTTTAAGGATCGGCAACCGAGCTTTTATCAACGGGCAAGAACTGCAGCTGATGGACGACTTGCATCAATTCATTCAACGGGGGGGAAGTGCGGCCGAGTTCCGAGATATGCGCGGGATGAATCCAGGCGATCGCAATGATACCTCTGATCAAAATGCATCTGGGTTAGTGCCCTCTCCAACGGATGTGATGGGCATGTTTGCTAGTCTTCTAGGACGCACGCAGCCTCCCAATCCTTTGAGCTATTTAGAGCAATTAGAGCAAGCCTGCCAGCAGGGCTGGATTCTCAGCACTTCGGAAGTGGCCAAGTTATTGAAGATTACCCCTGAAGTCATCGCGCAGTATCCTCAAGGATTTACCGAAGCCGGTTTTGCATTTAAGCCCGCCGGACAGCGCATGAACGGTGAGCCCGGCTGGCGGGTTGAGAAATTTCGTGGCGGTCACCTGAAGTTCTAGAAAATAGGAGACTTTCTACAGGATTGTCCTATGGACGGTTAGTGTTCATCAAAATTAGCGATTAAGAAGGGTAAAAACCCTTTAAAATGAAAAGACCAGCACGGCAATGCTGGCCCGTTTTGGTTTCAAAACGTTTTAGTTTCAAGACATGTCTAACGCTGATTTTCTCGGTGTTAGTTTTCTTGTTGAGGGTGATGTTGGTGTTAGCACTGGCATCACCTGATGCTTTTAAAGGGAAACCCTACAAAAAATATTGCAAGTATCCAGCATCGAGCGATGGACTTTTAGCCGCTCTAGCTTTTCACTAAAGGTAGCGATGCCACCCTCAGTGAGTTTTTGGCTAGCAGGAGCTAACCCACCAGTGGGGGCGTATCTCCTTGAGCCCTCAAGTCTTTACAGTCTTAGTCTAGCATGTCCTTAGGAAAATCCTCAGGACATTAAAATAAATCCTCAGGACTGTCCTGAGGATTTATTTGATTGAAGAGAGAGAATCCGGATTGGATAGTCAAGGATCAAACTTTGGGTTGAATATCGATCGTGGCGGGTGCTGACTGCACTCGAGTCAGATTAAATACGTAGACGATGTCGCCCTGCAGAGTGGGTTCAAAACTGGCGTAAAACGCCTTCGCTTGAGCATTGAGGTAGTCTTTAGCCTCATCGCCGCTGATTTGAGTTTGCATGGCAAAGTCGAGAACGCTGATCTGCCCCTGCTGCTTTTTGATCAGCTGATAAAACTGACTGTGCAAAAAGGCTCTATGCAGCTGACGCTGTCTTCGCCATCGTTGCCAAAATAGATAGCTGCCCACCGTGACGCTGCCGATGAGCAGCCAGGGTAGCAATAGCCGCAAAAGCAAGAGCACCAATACTGCTAAGACGCACATCCCCAAGGCCAGACGAATTTTGCTTTCTAAGTCTGCACTGGGCTGCGATCGCATCGTATTAGCGTCCTCAAGCGATTAATCCAAATGTACTATAAACTTCGGCCATATCCAGACCTGTATTTTGCCCTGCGGAAAATCTTACCTTTTCTGTTTACGTCGCTTTGTCGCGCCTATCAGCTGACGGTGATCTAATGTGACAGATTGCTCTGCCCCCTTCTTAATATTATGGAGGCGGATATCATTCCCGTCCGCATCTTCTCGAGCGGCTATCTCAGCTAAACTTTGCCAGCAGTCTCGGCTGTGGGTCGTTGCAAAAACCTGGATATCGAGTTTATTCGCCGTTTCCCAAATCAAGCGCCACAAATCGGGGAGCATACCCCCGTGTAGCCCGACATCCATATTGTCCACCATGAGCAAGCCACCTGCTGCATTCACCAGACTGAGGGCTAGCCCTAGCAGGTGCCACACCCCGCTGCCCAAATTTTTGAGAGGAATGGGCTCCTCTGCACCCTCTAGCAACACCTTAAATTCGTCCGCATGAGCTCGCTGAGGCGCAATTCTGCAAATGCTGGGCTCTATGACTTTGAGGATCTCATACAGATCAGTTTCTTTGGGCGTGAGCTCGATCGCCTCAAACAAAGCGTTCAGTTTTCTGCGATTTGATAGCGCCGGGGCAAAAAACTGATATTGCTCCAATCCCGCTTGTTGAGAAAATTGGCGGATATATTTTTGCGGGAGCCCTATGTCCGCGTTGAGGGGCATTTCGAGCGCTTGGTTTTCTCGATTCAATGCACTCACCGCCAGCGTAAAACCGCGATGGTGTTCTACAAGATCTCCAGACACCCCCCGCTGAAAATCTGAACTGTTTTTGTGCAGCTCATATCGAACCAGCGCTTGGGCTCCATCTGTGGCCAAACTTTCAACCAAAAAATAATCCTCAAGTTGAGGATTACGCTGATGAAATAGCAATTTGATGTCTAAATCAGGTCGTGACTTTTGATCACCGCTGAGATACTCGGCTCGATTTTGTATGACTTCATACAAAGGCAGCAGGTTGATGCCGCTTTTGAGCAGATAAATTGCCTCTAAGAGCGAGGTTTTGCCACTATTATTTTCGCCAATGAGTAAATTGATTCGTCCTACATTTTGCAGCTCAAATGACTCAAAACTGCGGAAATTTTCAATCTTTAGCACCTTCAGCATGGCTCAAGCGCAGTTGCCCTTATTGTCTTTGCTCTCAGCATAGAGTATTCCATTCATGAAGGAAGCGAGGCTTGGCTAAGCGCCTGAAAAAATTTGGGCGACTGCGATCGCAATTCTTTCAATATCTTCATCGAGCAGCGGGGGCCACTCAACGTTATTACGACGACCTGCTTCATAAGTCCAGCGGCTTTCGTAGGCAAGCTTATACAGGCCATGGGCAAGCGAGCGCTCCAGGGTGGTTGAGTCTTTTAGCCCGTCGGCAATGACCTTAAGCGCCAATAGTAAAGAGGTGGCATGCCCCGGAATTGGTGACTCAAACTGTTGCAGTCTGGCCAAAAAAGACTCTGGCTCTGACCCATCGGTGGTGGTTTGTTTGCTAACTAGGGTGCAAGCTGTCTTAAAGTCCATAAGTTTTCCCTAACGTGCGATCTGATCGCGAATTGTGTGTTAATCACCTCAAACCGAGCGGGCACTCTACAGGGTATACGCCATCGTCAACGCTCGAACTTTCCTGTAGGACAAACGAGACAGATTCTGGATATGGCCAAGGTTCAATGAAACCTAAGGCCACATCCAGAACCGTAGCTTGCCTTTACGGTGAAAACTCAAGGTTTCAACCTAGATATGGTTTAGGCCCATTATTCAGCAAGATTCATCAAGAATTCATCGTTTAACAATTCACAACCTGGATAAAGGTGCGCAACACTAAAAAGGAAACTAGCCTACCGGGTTTCCTGCGTACAGACGTTCTACATAACGCTTCTGCCGATTCCTTTATAGGCGGTGCGTGAATGCCTCTGCCCACTATCTCCCTCTCCTATGCATCCACCCAGCACACCCTCCGTCCCGTTTGTAGACTTATCGATTCAGCATAGGCCGCTTCAGTCGGAACTGCTTGAGGCTATGCAGGCTCTGTTAGAAAAAGGTGACTATATATTAGGACAGGCAGTTGCTGATTTTGAGCAGCAGTTTGCCGGCCTGTGTGGCGCTCCCCACGCCGCTGGGGTTGGCTCAGGCACCGATGCCTTAACGTTGGGTCTGCAGGCCTGCGGCATCGGTGAAGGCGACGAAGTGATTCTGCCAGCGAATACGTTTGTCGCCACGCTGATTGGGGTCCTGCGGGCAGGCGCAACCCCAATTTTCGTGGACTGCGAACTGGATACGGCCCTGATCGATCTGACGGCTGCTGAGCAGGCCGTGACTGCGCGCACCCGTGCAATTATCCCCGTCCACTTGTATGGCCAAATGGTGTCGCCGACGGCGCTAAAGGTTCTGGCCCAAAAGTACGGCCTGATTATTTTTGAAGATGCTGCCCAAGCCCACGGCGCTGAGTGTGAGGGGGTTCGGGCTGGTGGGGTGGGGCTGGCAGCGGCCTTTAGCTTTTACCCCAGTAAAAACCTGGGCGCGCTCGGAGATGGGGGCATGCTGGTTACCCAGCAAGAGGTCGTTGTCCAGACGGTTCGTTCTTTGCGTAACTACGGGGCCACCCGCAAGTATTTTCACACCGATCCAAGCGGGACTAATAGCCGCTTAGATACGTTACAGGCCGCTGTTCTCCAGGCGAAGCTACTCTATTTAGCCGAGTGGAATCGCGATCGCAATCGTTTAGCCGGGCTTTACGATCAGCGGCTGCAGCCGCTGCACAAAGCAGGTATTGTGCCCATGGTCAACCGCTGCGGCGGCG
Source organism: Cyanobacteria bacterium P01_A01_bin.114 (assembly GCA_039815385.1). GTDB lineage: Bacteria > Cyanobacteriota > Cyanobacteriia > Phormidesmidales > Phormidesmidaceae > SIO4C1. The sequence continues at coordinate 2,783 of JBCBZL010000057.1, read as the reverse complement.
GTCATGTCTATCATTTATATGTGATTCGTTTAACCCCTCAGTGCCCGATTGATCGGACGGTGCTACAGCTTGAGCTCAGCCGCCACGATGTTCAATCTGGGATTCACTACCCGGTGCCCTGCCATTTGCAGCCTGCCTTTGAGTATTTGGGCTATAAGCTAGGCGACTTTCCTAAGGCAGAGGCCCTAAGTCAGCAAATTTTATCCTTGCCTATTTATCCAGGGCTTAAAGAAAGCCAGCTTAACTATGTTGTAGACATCATCAAAACGTTAGTTGATCCGACCATGTCTACCCCAACGCCCCCAAGCCCTCCCACCTCCTCTCCACTATGCTAAGCAGCCAGAAACTGTCCAGTCGATATATCTCTATGGAGATGTTTATAGGGGGGCTGCTGGCCCTACTCTATCTACCTCTGCTGTGGCACTGGGTAGACGGCTGGCTCAACAAGTCCATCAGTATTCAGCACGAGTATTTCAGCCACGGGCTGCTCGGGATTCCGTTTGCGCTTTACCTGGCCTGGGGCGCTCGCAGCCGATGGCGACAGCTGGACGATCGGCTGCACCCAGCCGGCGTAGCTTGTTTCGGGCTGGCAATTGTGTTTTATAGCAGCGGCACATCAGACTTGATGAATTTGTCGCTACCGCTCATGCTGATCGGTCTGTGCTGGCTGCTCAAAGGGACGGCTGGGCTCAAACTGCAAGCGTTTCCCTTGTTGCTGATTGGGCTCGCCACCCCTACTCAGCTGCCCTACCTGATTGAGCCTTATATTTTGCCGTTACAGCGGTTTATTGCTGCGATCGCAGGGTTTATTCTGCTACAGCTCGGCATCGACGTTGAGGTCAATGAAATTTATCTGGCTGTCAACCAGCAGCTCGTTGAAGTAGCGCCCCACTGCGCAGGTCTAAAGATGCTATTTACCAGTTTCTACATGGGCCTGATCTTGACTTACTGGACAGGGCTTTATCTCTCGAAAATCAGAACAGGCCTGTTCTTTGTCGGCATCATTATCGTTAGTGTGACTGGTAATATCCTCCGCAATACTATTTTGAGTTTCTTTCACGGGCACAGCATGGAAAGCGCCTTTCATTGGCTTCATGAAAGCTGGGGTGGCGATCTCTACTCTGCTGCCATGTTAGGTTCGCTGATTTTACTAGTCCGCTTGATTGAGCAATTTGTACCCACACAGCTCAAGCTACAAACTGCAGAACCGATGGTCGCTTGCCCATCCTCTCAACCTCGCCCGCCCTATGACTTTTAGCAGCTATGCAGTCTACTGTTCGCCTAAGTCAATCGACCCAGCGCCTATTCAAAGGCTTAATTGTGGCTGTGCTTGCCATTCTGGTAGCGGCTAATGCGCTACCCCGATATGTCTCAGGTCAATGGCCCTGGAGCCCCCCACCCAGCGTCCCCCAAATCAAGGTCTTGAGAACGATTCGCGAAACCGGATTAGCAATACCTGGCTGGCAACAGTCTTTTCATGAGGCCATTTCCTTTGGTGGCGATAAATGGTCAGTCCAGCAGCTGTCTCCCCCGACTGGCGAACCCATGGTGCTATTGCTGCGGCCGCAGGTGCAGTCCACCGACCAGCCAGAAGTCGAGTGGCTTGATTTGAAAGGTGCTCAAAAGTGGAAGATAGACTCGCTCCGTTCCCTGGCAATCGATATTCCAGCCACCGATGACGCCCCAGCTTATCGGCTACCCGTCAATTTTTTGCGCGCTTGGAACACTCAGCAAACCTACGCAGCACTGCAATGGTATGCCTGGCCCCAGGGAGGGCATCCTTCTCCTAGTCGCTGGTTTTGGGGTGATCAAAAAGCGCAGCTGCAACATCATCAGCGCTTACCCTGGGTTGCCGTCAGCCTGATGGTGCCAATTCCGCCGCTAGGTGATATTGAGGATGCCCAGGATGTGATTCAGCCTCTGGGCCAGCAAGTTCAGAACGCTTTGCAAGCGACCGTCTTTGCCCCATAGCCTTTGCCCCATAGCCTTTGCCCCATAGCCTTTGCCCCACCAGCATCCTAGGTTCAGAACAGTTAGGGGCTTGATCTTCATCGGAACTTAAAGATTTATCTATTTTCTAGTTATTTCCTACGAGAAGGGACTGCCGTTCGGAAACATCATGGGTTAGATTGGCTACAGCTTACTTTCGCTTTAGCCCTCTACTTGATCAGTACGCTATGCCCGGTTATCGCACTAAGAATTTGCACGCCAAGCGTTTGCCTCACATTACCGGCACCCAGCGCGTTCAAGCGCGGTATAAAACAACATGGTTACGTCACGGGCATCTAGCCTTAGCAATATGTCTCAGCGCAATGGGGCTGACCGTAGCTGTTCCCGAGGCCGGAGCCACAACCCGCACGCACTTCTCTTCTCTGGGTGAGCCTTCCGAGGCTGCTGCGTTAGACGCGACCCTAGATAAGCTCGCAGACGGCTCCGAGCTGCCTAACCTTGATGGTGAATCCCCAAGCAGCCCTGAGAGCTCTGCCGAAGACCCCCAGCCCGAGGAGCCGATTGAGGACGGCAGCGCATTAGATGTGCCTGACGCTGACGCCCCGGATGCTGATACTTCCGACGCGGATACTCCTGATGCTGACACCGCTGAGGCTGAAGCGGCTGAGATTAATGAAATTCTTCCCCAGGTGGATATCGAGCCCAGTCCTCGGAGCCCTATCTTCAACGGCCTTGAGTATGCTCGGCCCGTTAGGGGGGACGATGGTTATCTTGAGACAGCCTTTGATCAATATCGCCTGGGGCCAGGGGACGGCATATTCGTCAGCGTGCAG
>JBCBZL010000348.1:0-4833 GCA_039815385.1 Cyanobacteria bacterium P01_A01_bin.114 | reverse complement strand
TACGATTTCGTCTCGTTGAGCCAACTCAGCAAACCCGGTTTAGCCCACAGCAAAATTTTCCACCTTTGGCAAACTGGCCGCTAACATCACCGACCCTCAATAGAGCGCGCTCCCACGTTTCTGGGCGGCAAGAAGATGACTGGTCGCAAGAAACCCCGGATGAATTGACCAGTACCTGGGAGGGAAAATATGCTGCCGATAAAGCTGATCAAAACAGTGCAGAAACGACACCCGCGCTCAATCGCAGTCTTGACAGCAGTCAGTCTGAGTGGGATGAGTCTGGCTGGGATGAGTCTGACTGGGGAGAAACTGAAGGTTTTATAGAGAGCGATGCTGCAGATAGCATCGCTGAGACCTCCATGGAAACAACCGTGGATCACGTAGATCACATAGACACGCCGCCAGAGGCGGTCGCCGAGCATGACGCCCAGCCCCAGGTAGCTGACCCCTACGAAACTCTGGCAGGCCCGGCTGGCGATTCGATGTCTGAGCCCGCTGCCGATACCCCCCTCCCTAAGGTTACAAAATCAGAGGCCGCGATAGACTCAGGCTGGTCTTCGTCGACAGTCGAATCTCTGGAGCAAGCTGCGCCGCTGTAGATAATGCCTGATGAGCCAGGGTTTTGTAGGGCGTAGCTACCCGCTACCCGCTATAATTATTGCTAAGTGTGACATTTTTTTTAGATGAGCAATTCGACGCTACACGCATTTTTTGTAGGCCGTGCCTTGGCAAGTGCGATTGGGGAACAAATAGAGCATTTAGTCACCGATGGGCTTAGCACCTTAGGTAAATTCGATGCAGAACAGCGCGACAATCTGCGACGGTTTACGGACGAGGTCTTTGAGCGCGCTCAGCAGACGGCTGCGACGGCAGGTGCCCAGAGCAGCTCGCATGACGCGGCTGGTGCAGCAGCCAGCGGAGAAGATTTACAGGCAATGATCGACCATTTGCGAGCTGAGATTGCCGAGGTCCGTGTTGCCCTGCAGCAGCTTCGCAATCTAGCCTAGTCATTCAACTGGGGTGTCCTTCAAGTAGCTGATAGGAAGGTCTACTCACCGGGATATCGATGTGGATAATTGGGAGCAGACCAGGCAATCACAGATCAGGCAAAAAATCAGGCAAAAGAATTGAATGTTGCATTAACCATTGGTAGCTTGAGTGTCTAAGGTTTCTAGAGACGATAATTTGACACTGCTGGCCTCGTTAGAGCCTGATGGGGCTAGCGAGGCTGAGTTTGTAGAAGCCCATACAAAACCAGGCCGATCTGCTTCACTACAGCTTTTGCCGACCGGTTCTGCCCAGGCTTACGCTGAGCCGTCTAGCCCCCCAAAGCGTTTCACAGACAGTAAATATCGTTGGAATCGTCGCTACACTCGCACCGAACGCTTTATTGATATCTGGGCGTTTTTTTTACAGCTGCTATCCAAGCGCTGGCTCTATAGCAAAGCCTGGAGTTATCAAGGCGCGATGACCGATGAAAAAATGGCCGGTCGTCGTCGAGCCCAGGCGGTTTGGATTCGCAAAACCTGTCTGGACTTAGGCCCAACGTTCATCAAGGTGGGACAGCTCTTTTCTACCCGAGCTGATCTATTTCCCCTAGAGTATGTCGAAGAGCTGTCAAAGCTTCAGGATCAGGTACCCGCGTTTAGCTATGACCAGGTAAAAGCGATCGTAGAGCAAGAATTAGGACGCCCGATCCAAGAGCTTTATAAGACCTTTGATCCGATTCCCTTAGCGGCAGCTAGCTTGGGGCAGGTACATCGAGCTCAGCTTTATTCAGGGGAAGAAGTTGTTGTCAAGGTGCAGCGCCCTGGTCTGACACGATTGTTTGAAATCGACCTTTCTATTCTTAAGGGAATTGCTCAGTACTTTCAAAACCATCCCGAGTGGGGACGGGGGCGAGATTGGTTAGGCATCTATGCAGAATGCTGTCGAATTTTATGGCTCGAAATTGATTTTTTAAACGAGGGGCGTAATGCTGACACGTTTCGACGCAACTTTCGAAGGATTGAATGGGTAAAAGTCCCTCGAGTTTATTGGCGCTATGCCTCTCCCCGGGTTTTGACTCTGGAGTATGTACCGGGTATTAAGATTAGTCATTATGAGGCACTAGAAGCAGCCGGCTTAGATCGCCCTCGGTTAGCTAGCCTAGGGGCTCAGGCCTACTTACATCAGCTGTTGAACGATGGCTTTTTTCACGCAGACCCTCACCCCGGCAACATTGCAGTTAATCCAGACGGATCGCTGATTTTTTACGATTTTGGCATGATGGGGCAGATTAAGCCTATTACCCGTGACGGTCTGATGCGAACCTTTATGGGAGTTGCCCAGCGCAATGCAGATCAGGTGATGATGTCCTTAGTCGATCTAGGCGCTTTGGATCAGCTTGAAGACATGGGGCCGGTGCGGCGCTCCATTCAATACATTCTCGATAACTTTATGGACAAGCCCTTCGAGGAACAGTCGATCGGGGCAATTAGTGACGATCTGTATGCAGTTGCGTATGATCAACCGTTTCGATTTCCGGCCACCTTCACATTTGTGATGCGGGCATTTTCGACCCTGGAGGGGGTTGGTAAGGGTTTAGACCCTGAATTTAACTTTATGGAGGCGGCAAAACCTTTCGCAAATCAGCTTATGTCTAACAGTAATTCACCTAACTCTAACGGACTGCTTAGCGAGCTCAGTCGCCAAGCGGCTCAGGTTGGCACCTCTGCTTTTGGCCTACCCCGCCGGATCGAAGATACGCTCGATCGACTCGATCGAGGTGATATTCGGGTTCGCATTCGGTCTATTGAAACTGATCGGGTGCTGCGCCGGGTGGGTAACGTTAACATGGCGACAAACTACGTGTTGCTGTTGGGTACCTTTACCTTATCGGCAACGTTGCTGCTAGTAAACCAGCTTCCCTGGATGGCATTGGGCGCTGCTATACTGGCTGCCCTATCGGGGATTGCATTTATTCGTCTGCTTATGCGAATCAGCCGGGCTGAGCGCATGCCTTAATCTGTGGGATTCAACATGCCAGTAGAGAGTATGCAACGGTTCTTTTCAGGTCTAACTGATCCTGGGTTGCTTAGAGCAAGCAATCAGGATGCGTATCATGTCGATCCGGCAGGGCGCTTTTTTATCGTTGCGGATGGTATGGGTGGCCACGCAGGGGGGCAAGAAGCCAGCAAACTGGCAACCGTCGCTATTCAAACTTATCTAGAGACGTATTGGGAAAGCACTCAGCCATCTGCAACGCTGCTAAAGCAGGCTCTTCTGGCTGCCAACGCCGCCATCGTTAAAGATCAGTATCGCCACCCCGAACGGGCTGACATGGGCACCACTGCGGTTGTACTCGTATTTAGAGATACGGAACCCTGGTGTGCCCATGTGGGAGATTCACGCCTCTATCAGCTCAGGGGGGCGCAGCTTGAGCAGGTAACAGAAGACCACACCTGGGTAGCGCGTGCTATTCGAGAAGGGGAGCTAACCGAAGCGCAGTCTAAACATCACCCCTGGCGTCATGTGCTGTCTCAGTGCCTGGGGCGTGAAGATTTGCTTCAGATTGACGTTCAAGCCCTAGCAGTTGAATCGGGAGATCGGTTGCTGCTGTGCAGCGACGGGCTGACCGAAGAGCTGACCGATCAGCTGATTTCTTCCCATCTGAAGTCAATTCGGGCTTGTAAAACCGTGGCAGAGTCTTTGGTTGATGCGGCAAAGCAGCGCGGTGGGCGAGATAATATCACAGTAGTGGTGGTGGCGGTCCAAGATACACTATAAAAACAGCAGCGGTACTATAGCGATGTTTAAGCGGGCTCTCATCTGTACTGATTTTGAAGACGGTCTTCAGCGGTTAGTTCACTTTGTCCCCGGATTAGCGACGGGCGGCCTTGAGCAGATTGTATTCTTTCACAACGTGCCATTAACCCCTGAGCGAGAGATTCCTAAGGTAGATGCAGAAGAGGTAGAGGCGGCGCGACAACGGTTGGCAGTGGCGCAACAGTCAGCGCCAGAGGGCACTACGGTGAAAGTTGAGGTGCAATCTGGCCGGGCCATTGACAATATTCTCAAGTCGGCCAAGACCAATGACAGCGATATCATTTTTCTTGGCATGCCCACCCGAACACTACTGACCGAAAAACTCTTTGGCAGTACCACCGTTGGGATTACTAAGCAAACCATGAGCCCGCTGATGATTTTGCGTCCTCAGCTGGTGGCCACCTATCGTGAAAGTGAGCTGATGCTTCGGATGCAGCATCTGTTTGAATATCTACTGCTACCTTACGATGGCAGTAGCAGCGCCCAGTATTTAGTGAACCAAATCAAGCATCAGGTAAGCTCTACCAGCAACTGCAAACTTAAGCACTGTTTACTCTGCTGGGTCATTGACGACAGTGTTCGTAAAGAGCTGCGAGGCGCGCATCAGGTCAATCAGGCAGAGTCAGAGCTGGCCAAGGTTAAATCAGAACTCGAGGAACTAGGTATCTCGGTCAACACTGAGGTTCGTCAGGGCGATCCTAAAGGGGAGATCTTAAAGTCAGCTGAGGTAAACGACATTACAGCAATTGCAGTGTGTTCGGGTAAAAGCAACATGTTAGCTCGATTTTCAGTTCCTAGTTTTACCAACATGCTGTTACGGTGTAGCTGGCACCCAATTTTACATTTTCCTCGCGAATCGTAATCAAGCTTGAAGGCCTCAACCCTAGCTAAATGGTTTAGCTCAAAGCCCAAAGCTTCAACTAATACCAAATCCGAATGAAGCACCCCCGGGCAATGACCACCGGTTTGCCACCTTCGATGACTGAGACAACTGAGTTGGTAGTACCGAGGTCAATGCCGACGACC
>JBCBZL010000218.1:0-8478 GCA_039815385.1 Cyanobacteria bacterium P01_A01_bin.114 | reverse complement strand
GGTTTACGCCACTGCTGGTGCCACACCCCCCCGCCGCCACAGCCGCAGTCATCCTGCCAGCGATCAACCCCGTGGGCGCAGCTCCAGGCTGTCACTGGCTTCAGCTGGGCTTCCCAGGTCGGCGGAAACAAGCTTAGGTAGTGGGCATAGTTGGTGACCTGCCAGCCCCACTTCGCAAACTCTTGATGCAGAGCATAGGCGAGAGCCTTTTCGGCCCCGCCGCGATGGTGGCCAAAGGTTTCGCCATCGGTCGCCACTGAGATCAGCTGGGCGCGATCGTGTTCGCCGCGAATAGCTTGCCCCACTCGACCCGCAAAATGCTGGGACGAACTCAGCACGTCGCTAAAGCCCATATCCCCAGAAATTGGACCGTCGTAGAAGAAAATATCAATATAGTTCTCCCCGTCGGGCAGCCCTGGCACAAAGCAACGGTAGGGACGAGTCGGGTCAATCTGCCCACCGCCGACCTCGTTCCAGTCGTGATCCCCATAGTCGTGTTCTGAAGACAGGGGGCGACAGCGCTGCACCTGGGAGGGGGCCATAATCGTGAACTTAATCCCTTCCTGGATTAAAACCCGCAGCGTATCGTAGTCAACGGCGGTTTCTGCCAGCCAGATACCTTCAGGATCGCGGCCAAAGCGACGACGAAAATCAGCGATCCCCCAGCGGGCCTGGGTGATTTTGTCTCGCTGATTGGCCAGGGGCATGATGATGTGGTTATAGACCTGGGCAATGGCGTTACCGTGGCCGTTGTTGCGATCGCAGCTCTTGCGGTCGGCATCTAAAATGCGGCGATAGGTCTCGATATCGTGGCGTTCGAGCCAGCTCATCAAAGTAGGCCCAATGTTGAAGCTGAGGTACTCGTAGTTATTAACGATATGCAGCACCTCACCCTGATCGCTAAGAATACGAGCAAAGGCGTTGGGTCGATAGCACTCATACAAAATCCGCTCGTTCCAGTCATGGAAAGGGGCCGCACTAGGCTGCCGCTCAACAGATTCTAGGTAGGGATTTTCCCGAGGGGGCTGGTAAAAATGGCCGTGAATGCAAACAAAAACACCCGTTGAAACAGTCTGGGCACTGGGTAAGGGCTCAGACGTCGGTTTTGAAACCGAAAGCGATCGGGGATCAGACATAGATTGTGCTGAAAAATTCCGTAAAAGACTCGAATGTGCGAAGCGATTTAGTGTTTAGTGACGGTTGTCCCAGCGCTTTCCCTGGAGCTCTCTTGTGGCTGAGCTAATGTCGGGGCTTGCCTCAAGTGCTTGACCGACCGGGTTTGCAACATCTCCACTGCTTACTGTAACCGAAGCCTATGATCCCCCTGGGAGACTTCATACTTTCCCAAGAGTCTTTTAATTTCGATGCAAAACTTCACAAATCAGAACACGGGGATCGCCCCAGTCAATAACGAATCTCTCTCCCTGAACGGGCTGATGTCATGAAACGCTTAAAAAGTTAGCTGCCCGCCTAGATCTAGAATACCCGGCCTTCATCCCTTGCAGTTTGATGGCTCAAAGCTTGACTGATGTAAAATCCTGCCTAGCCATACCTGAGATCAAAGGGCGTCAAACTTGACGCCCCTGACAGGCTCCAATTTTGAATCGGGGGTACCGCATTCGGATTGGGTCTGAGAACTCAAAACTCAACGTACCCTAAGCCTTGAGCTCGATCCCTAGATAGGTTTTGCAGAGATATCTGCTCATATTTTTGAAGGCACTCTGGGTAGATCCTTTAAGCTGAGTACCTGCTTCCAGTCCAACTCGCTTAGCAAACTCAGCGTCTGAGAGCTCACCTTTTTGATGTTGCTGAAACGCATTAACCACGTCGAGCAAATCTTCTGATGAGAACTGATAACCCTTCTGAGCTGCAAATTCGGCTACTTTAGGGGCTCTTTCGCTCAGGGCAGCTGACTCTTCAGGATCGAGTTCAGCTGAGGAGCTGATATCACCGTCGCCAACCCCTAGCAGGGCCTCTAGCTCTTGCCGCAAGGTGTCATCTGCGGCAGTTTTCTGCATGAACTTGAGTACAGTCGCGCTTGACATAATTTACCTTTAAACGCAGCGATCATGTTTCTATCTATAGCAAGGCCGCTAATAGTTTGTTGTTAACAAAAAAGAAAATTTTGGGACTGGCTACGCCATTACTGCCGGGTTATCTGCCGGGTTATCTGCCGCCGCCGGACGCTGGGGTCGAGGGTTTGCCGTTGGGGCTAGGGGTATAAGCAGGTCGGCGGCGATTACGTCGCTTGGCTCGCTTGCTTTGTCCGCTGATTTTGCCACCACTGTAAGCCATGATGTTGCCTCCGTTAAATGGGTTGAATGGTCTATTGACTGCTTCACTGGGAATGTATGGAATTCCGAATATCTTCTGGATATCTAATTTTTAGAGATAGATGTTTAGAGACAGATGTTTTCAACAACAGATGTTGAAAGACCGCCTTGGGAAAGGGGGGCTTTCCTCCTGTACGGAGATCGGTTGTGCCCACACCCTGCGGCGTTGATACACCGGTTAAGAAACTTATAATTAAAGAACCCCTGCTTCCTAGGAGACTGAATGGTGCAGCCAAATTTGCAAACCCTGGCCCAGAAACTCAAAACCGGTGATGCTAAGGACAAGAAGATCGCCCTAGCGTCGCTGCGTGATGTGCCTGCGGCCTCTGCTGTACCGTTGATCAAGCTGGTGCTAGATGATCCCAACCTGCAGGTTCGCTCGATGGCGATTTTTGCGTTGGGGGTCAAGCCCACTGAGGATTGCTATCCCATTTTAATCAAGGTGCTAGAAACCGATCCAGACTACGGTATCCGAGCTGATGCGGCGGGCGCATTAGGATATCTAGAAGATGAGCGTGCTTTTGAGCCATTGGTCAGAGCGTTTTACGAAGATACCGACTGGTTAGTTCGCTTTAGCGCTGCAGTAGCCCTCGGTAACCTTAAAGATGTTCGTGCTCATGATGCCCTGATCCAGGCGCTAAATAGCAAAGAGGTGGTCATTCAGCAGGCTGCGATCGCAGCCTTTGGCGAAATCGGCGATCTCAGCGCCATTGACGATATCCTACGCTTTGCTCAGGCAGACGATTGGCTGGTGCGCCAGCGACTGGCTGAGTCTTTAGGTAATCTACCCAGTGATAAGAGTAAGTCGGCCCTGCGCTATCTAGAGAAAGATGGTCATCCCCAGGTTTCCGAAGCGGCCCGGATTTCGCTCGAGCGATTAGCGGCTTGAGGAAAAATGGCGAAGGGCGAAAGGCGAAAGGGGAATTCGTTGATAGAGCTGTCACAAACCTTAAACAATTGTTATCTTTAGGGCATGGGGCGACGTCCCCCCGCTGCGGCTCATGCTGATTGAGCATTTTCATCTATCTGTAAGCTAAAATTCTGAGCTACGGGATATCGGTTTCCAACTCGTTCACTTGGCTCACTAAAACACATTCGGTTGCTTGAGTTTTTTCCGCAGAGGAAACGACGAGTCTGGATGTGGCCAAGATTTAGTTCAAAGGGACTGGTCACTAGGGATGATATGTCGTAGCTAGATATGTACTGGAAATATGTGCTGGAATAATTCGGCTCGCCTTGGGCGCTTAGCGTGTAGGGAGAGCCCTTCTTTATAGGTACGTTTTCGCGAACTTGAAATTTGCCTGAGGAGGTAAGGAATGGTCAAACCTCAAATACGTCGAGCTTCGAGAAAACTGCTGCTCTATAGGGGGCAGCGGTATCCTGATGTCGACCGGGTTGGGGTACCCCATTATTCCTACTGGGGCGATCTATATCATATTTTGCTGACCATGCCGTGGGCGGCGTTTATTGCCTTGGTGAGCAGTTCTTACCTGGGCGTTAACGTACTGTTTGCGATTGCCTACAGTTTGGATCCCAATGCGATCGCAGATGTAGAGCCCGGCCATATTCAACAGCTTTTTTTCTTTAGCGTGCAAACCATGGCCTCAATTGGCTACGGAGCAATGCACCCTGAAACAGTCTATGCTCACTGGCTGGTGGTGATCCAGGCCATCTTTGGGCTGTTTTTTATTGCCACCACCACCGGGTTAGTCTTCGCCCGATTTTCGCTGCCCACCGCCCGCATTTTATTTAGCGATGTCGCGGTGGTCGCCCCCTTTAATGGCACCCCCACGTTGATGTTTCGTACAGCGAATAAGCGCCGTAACTACCTGCTTGAAGCACAGCTGTGGGTAACCCTGGTGAGGGATGAGGTCACTAAAGAAGGAGACTATATTCGCCGGTTTCACGATCTGGAGCTGGTGCGATCGCACACCCCAGTTTTTAGCCTCACCTGGACAGCGATGCACCCCATCGACCTCAGCAGCCCGCTCTACGGGCACACCTCTGAAACCCTCAAGCGAGACAATGTAGATATTATTGTGACCCTCACCGGGCTAGACGAAACCCTGTTACAGACCATTCATTCACGCCAAGAATTTAAGCACTCTGACATTTTTTGGGAACACAAATTTTCCGATATTCTTTTGACGACCCCAGACGGTCGCCGCGTGATCGATTACAACCATTTTCATTCGATAGAGCCGCTTGAGCCCCCCCGTGCTAAGACGAATGGGCATTCCCACGGGCAGGTTGAGCGGGTCGCTAGGCGCTGATAGTCCCGGTTCCAGAGAGCTTGGCTTCGTCTTCCTACGTCTTCCTACACCGCGGCCAGAACGTCCACGCGCTCACCCGTAAGGCTAAAGGCGCGCACTTCTGTAATCCGAACATTGACGGTTTGCCCTTTTAGCTCCTTAATGTCGCCTTGGCAAAAGGTCAGTCGGTTTGTGCGAGTACGGCCCATTACCTGGCCGGGGTTTTTATGGTTGATATCTTCTATCAAAACCTCTTCCACACGCCCTGCATAGCGCTGGGAGCGTTCTGCCGCTTTGATGCTCACTAGGTGATTTAGCCGCTGCAAGCGATCGCGTTTGGTCTCTTCATCCAGCTGACTCTCCCAAAGGGCAGCAGGGGTGTTGGGTCGAGGCGAATAGGCCGCCGTATTGAGCAGGTCAAAGCCAATCTCGTCTACAAGCTGTAATGTATGTTGAAACTGCGCTTCAGTTTCACCCGGAAAGCCGACGATGGCATCCGCGCTGATCGCCGCGTCCGGCACATAGCGACGGATGGTATCAATAATGCGGCGATATTTTTCGTGGGTATAGCCGCGTGCCATGGCTTTCAGCACATCGTTATCCCCCGATTGAAAGGGGATATGAAAATGTTCGCAAACTTTTGGCAGCTCGGCACAGGCCTTGATCAGGCGCTCGGTAAAATAGCGGGGATGGCTGGTGGCAAATCGGATACGTTCAATGCCAGGGACGTCGTGGACAAAATACAATAGGTCGGTCAAGGTATGGAGGTGCCGCCCTTCCGGCGTACTGCCCGGTAAGTCGCGACCATAGGCGTCGATATTCTGGCCCAGCAGCGTCACTTCCTTGTAACCCTGCTGCGCGATCGCTTCTATCTCAGTGCGGATGGCTTCGGGGGTGCGCGACTGCTCAACCCCGCGCACGCTGGGCACCACACAGTAGGTGCAGCGCTCGTTACAGCCGTAGATCACATTGACCCAGGCGGTAATTTTGCTGTCTCGCCTGGGCTTAGTGATGTCTTCAATAATATGAATTGGCTCAGTAGCCACGACCTGAGCCCCGTCAAACACCTGCTCTAGCAGATCACCCAGGCGATTGGCGTGCTGTGGCCCCATTACCAAATCTAGCTCGGGTACCCGACGCAGCAGCGACTCGCCCTCTTGCTGGGCGACACAGCCAGCCACCACCAGGGTAACGTTAGGGTCGGCTTGTTTACGCTTAGCCTGCTTACCCAGATAGGAATAAACCTTTTGCTCAGCATTATCTCGAATAGTACAGGTGTTGTACAGCACTAGATCCGCGGCCATCGGGTCTTCTGTCCAGCTCATGCCCATATCGTCTAAGATGCCCGCCATCCGTTCGGAGTCTGCCTTATTCATCTGACAGCCAAAGGTGGTGATGTGATAACGACGAGCAGTCATGGCAAAAAATGCTGGGTGCAAAGTGAACAGCCGATTTACTATTGTGCCATTGCAACCACAAGAATTGCCAGATGCCTGCTTCGAGATACAGATCCATAACGATGACTACACCCTCAAGCGACAACAAATGCCCCACTCCGCCGACTGTCACCAGTCCCATGAAATTCGCCATCTGGCGTGATGCTCACCGCGTGGACACCCCCAAAAAACATATTCTGTGACTGCCACCAAACGGGCTGCGACTCAGCTAGCGCTGGTTGCTCCATAGCAGCACGCTCAAAAGAAGTCCGGTCAAAGCCAGGTTCTAAATGCAAGGTACCGTTCTCCCAATGGATACGCGGGGCGGCTACAGCTGCTTCTGGCAGCATGCCGAAGTCTATCAGGTTAGAAATGACTTGCAAAATCGCAGTCCGAATTCGGTTTGAGCCGCCTGAGCCTAGCACTAGCTGCGGTCGCCCAGCTTGCAGAATAATCGTCGGGGCCATCATCGAAGACATCCGCTGGTTGGGCTGCCACTGATGGAATCCGTGGGGGTTGAGGTCTTCCTCGCCCAGCATGTTATTCACCATAATGTCTGTCCCTGGGACGATGTAGGACGATCCCTCACCATTAGAGGTGGTTACGCTGGCAGCATTGCCCGCTGCATCCACCACGCTGATGTGGGTTGTACTGCCCAGCCGATTAACAAGACCTGCCTGGTTGGTCAAAGCCTGATGATACTGCTTAAGATAGGGCTCAAGATGACCTGGGCTTAAGAACCGCTCTAGAACGGAAGCATCGTAGAGATTGGCGTCGTATCCATCTCGTCTGGCCTCATTGGTTAGCCTCATGACGTGACTCAAGCGTTGCAGATGGGCAGCACTCCCATGGGTGATTTTTGCTAGGTTGTCTCCCGCTAACAGCGCCAGAGCAAATGCGATCAGCGCTCCACCAGAGCAAGGCGGTGGATTAGTCAGCATCGTCGCACCGCGATAGTTGACGCTGAGGGGCTCACGTTCAATGACTTGATAGGTGCCCAAATCCTCGAGGGTGAGATAGCCGCCCTGCTGCGCACAGTCTTGGACAATTTGGGCTGCGATCGCACCCCCATAAAACCCATCAGCCCCGACCTCAGCCAGCCCTGTCAAAAAATCTGCAAACCCTGGCATTCGCAGCGTCTCACCAGTTTTGAGAAGCGTCCCACTCGGGGCATAGATGGCCCGCGATGCGGGAGTTGCCATCAAAATCGGGGTAAGCAATTTATAGACATAGGCAAAAAACTCGTTGACTTCAACCCCCGTCTGAGCCAGGTGAAGGGCTGGGGCTAGCACATCCTGCAACGACAGCTGCCCCAATCGCTGATGAACACGCAGTAACCCACCGACAGTCCCTGGTACCGCCATCGAACCCAGACCGATGTGAAACTCTTGCACAGTTTCGCCAAAATTGGCATTGATGGGGTAAAAATCCAGATCAGCAGCAGATTTTGTCTGAGCTGGGGTTTGGGTAAAAAAATCAAACAGCACATCCTCGCCCGCGTCGGTGTGAGCCAGCAAAAAGCCGCCCCCCGCCGCTGAGGTCAACACCGACTCGGCAACACAAGCCGCAAAACATCCTGCTACCGCCGCGTCAAAGGCATTTCCCCCGCTTTGCAAAACGTCTGCCGCAGCTTTTGCCGTTTGAGGATGCCCTGCCGCCACAGCGCCCCGCGATTGTTGAGCCATGCTTGTTTTTGTGGATTTGCAATGATCCGGACCGCTCTTCGAGCATCGCGATTCTACCAGTTTGCCTACCCTCCTTCGTACTCAGCCTCCAGCATGTTTCGCTCGAATTACTGAGAAGCTGTCACAAAAATTCTGAGTTTTTACTAAACTTCTAAAAGTATTTAATCTAGACATTACAAGATTGAAATACACGAGTCTCTTATAAATCTTCTAGAACAGACATCGCCATTAGCTTTTAGCTAAAACCAGATACTTTCAGTTTTTGAGCGGAGAAAATTATCGCGTTTCTAATAGTATGAACTTTGGTTGAAAAAGATTGATCCCCGTCCTTCATCCTCTATTATTGAAATTGAAGCGAGTCCGCTTCCCTGGCAGATTAAACAGCTAGAGCAAACACGATGTAAGAGGTAAAGCTGTTGGACTTCGATCTGTCTCGTTTAACCCAGTGTCCGAGCCCTAAGGCTGATACTTCCGAAAGCTGACGAACTGGGAGCTATGCAGTAGTTGGTCTTTGCTGACCTAAACGCATCTCCAAGTAAAGCGCAACTAAGAGACGGAGGTTCCTCAGATATAGGGCAGGACACTGTTGATTTAGATATTTTTTGTCCAGCTTTTGTATTAACAAGAAATAAAGCTATCTAACGTAAGCGTCTCTTGAGCAGAGCCAAAAGGATGCTGGCTATAAGGGCTAGCTTTGACTCCGCTCAGCTAGCAGAATACTTGGGACGATTACCAAGTCTCTAAACTTATTTTGATTGGCCATTTCCTCGCG